>DCDD01000157.1 GCA_002316235.1 Bacteroidales bacterium UBA1064 | reverse complement strand
TGTTGAAAGTTTAAGATATCAGGCTCAACTTTGACCTTTCCACAGCATTTGCACCATTTTTTCGTGGAACAAATCGTATCCTTTCAATTCGTAACCCCCTTTAACCAAACATAGGAAGCTGCTCGAAATTGCACCTGAGGCAATTTACTGGCTACACAATTATTTTTCTTCAAGTTATAATAGGCCAACCCGCAGGATTTTAAAAAAATGGACTTTATGGTTAAATAATGCTAAATTTGTTTCTTGAAATTATTTAACTGCCGAACAATGCACTGCCAAACAGCAAAAGAGATTAAATCAAGCTTGATAACACACGGGTTAGGTTGGATTTTTTTAATTTCAACCTTCATGCTGAGCATGCCTCGGCTAGCTGCCCAACCCGCAGGATTTAAGGAAATATTTACCGATGCCGAATACTACCTTCTGATGGACGATTACCAGGAAGCGCTACCCCTTTACCAGAAACTTTACAAGCTGGATTCTACCAACAGCAATATCCATTACCGGCTTGGCCAGTGCTACCTGAATATTTCCGGGAAAAAACAAATGGCCATACCCTTCCTAGAAATGGCCGCTCAAAGCATTAGCCCAAAGTACGTAGAAGGGTCATACCGTGAAACAAAAGCTCCGTTGAATGCCCTCTTTTACCTTGGGCAGGCCTACATGATCAACATGGAGCTTTCCAAAGCCCTCAATGCGTTTACCCAATTCCGGGAGAACCTGAACGTTGGCGATATATACAACCTCGACTATGTAAACCAACAGATTAAGGCCTGCCAAACCGCCGCCTCTTTTCTCGAAAAACCGCTCAACATAAAAAAGGAGCGGTTTGTCCTGCTTCCAGGCAGAAATGTTAGCATTAGCTATCCGGTTTTCTCGGGCGATAGGCAAAGTTTAGTATTTACTGTAAAGGAAAAATTCTACACCGCTCTATACCATAGCGTGAAAACCAATGGTGAATGGGGAACACCCAGCAACATCACCCTTGACTTGGGCGTAGAAGGTGAGGTTTACTCCACATCCCTTAACCATGATGGCACCAAACTCCTTATTTTTATTAATGACATGGGTTCAGGGAATATCTACATATCTACCCTTGAAGGTGGAAAGTGGCAACTTGCAAAGAAATTTCAGGGTGATATAAACTCTAGAGACTGGGAAACCTTTGCCTCCTACTCGGCCGATGACAAGTATATTCTTTTTACTTCGAACCGTAAAGGTGGCGTTGGAGGGCTTGATATATACATTTCCGAGTTACTTCCTGGTGATAAAGTTTCGCCTCCGTCCAACCTTGGTGAGATCATAAATACACCCTACAACGAGGAATCGCCCATATTAAGCCCCGATGGCAATACCCTTTACTTCGCATCACAGGGACATAACAGCATGGGCGGATACGATATCTTCTACTCCAAACGTATTCCCAACGGGCAATGGTCAAATCCTGTAAATATCGGATACCCCATAAACACTCCCGACGATGAGTATTTTTACTTTCCTTTTGATTCCAGCACCGCCGTTATGCCCTTAGCCTCCAACGGTGAATCGCCATACAACGAACTTTACCAAATCTCCATAAATCCTGCCCCACCGGTAAGGTACGTTGGACTCGACGGCTCCATCTACCTTACCGACAACTCCGACATCCAATCGGCTGATGTTAAAATTATCATTACCTCCGACAGTATACTGAACATAAGAGATACCATTGTTCCCTCCAAAATTGGCAAGTTTACATGTACACTAACACCAGGGACATACAGAGTTGAAGCAGCCAGCAACTTCTACAGCATGGAGCCGGTGCACCTGTATATTCCTCGCAACTTTAACCAGGAGGTTTATCCGCTAGAGCTGAAACTTCAACCCAAAATGGTTGCCGAGGGCGCCGTCATCAAGCTGCAGAATATTCTTTTCGACTTCGACAGCTACGCCCTTACCCGCGAAGCTAAGTTTGAACTTGAAAAGGTTTTCAACCTGATGGCCGAAAATCCATCATTATACATTGAGGTTACAGGGCATACCGATAGTAAGGGCTCGCCCATATACAACCTAAAACTTTCGGCCAAGCGCGCCAGTGCCGTAGTGGATTACCTGGTTGCAAAAGGGATTGACGAAAGACGTTTCATTGTTCGCGGGCTAGGATCGCTGGAAAATCTTGCCACAAACACCAATCCCGATGGAAGTGATAACCCGGCCGGGAGACAATTCAACCGTCGTGCCAGCATTAGAATTTTCAACCCCGATAAAAAAATCAGCATTGAGTATGTTGATGTTCCTGAACATCTTAAACCCATAAACTCTCGATATACCATACTACTAGCCCAACCCGGTGTTAAGCCTACAGAAAAACAGATTTCAGAGGTGGAGAAAGCCCTGGACATGAATACTCAGGTCTATGCGGTTGGTTCCTACAGCTTTATATGCATTGGCAGCTTCTCTTCCAAATCCGATGCCATCGAATCGTTCGGGAAGGTTGTTGACCTCAACTTCCCACAAGCGGTAATTATCAACGAAAATGAGCTGCAGCGAATTGTCAGATCCTCGCAAAAGCAGCTAATCACCAAACGCACTATCTACACCATACTGGTGGTAACCTGCGAAAAGCCGCTAAACCAAGACTCATTCAAAGGGTTCCCGGTAACGGAGGAGAAAGGCGAAGACGGTCTGTACAGGTACTATTTTGGCATCTTTGACACCAGGGACTCTGCCAAAAAGAATCTCGACACCGTTAACTCTCTGGGATTTCCGAATGCAATTATAGTGAAGCTCGAAAAGAACAGGTGATGACTGAAGGTGTTTTGGAAAATAACATGGTAAAACTCAGGGCACCGGAACCCGATGATGTGGATTTGCTCTACGTTTGGGAAAACAACATGGAAATATGGAAGGTGAGCAACACCATTACCCCATTCTCACGCCACCTGCTAAAAAAATACATCGAAACAGCACACCTCGACATTTGGGAGTCAAAACAACTTCGACTCATCATTGAGGCTAAGGATCAGAACGCCCTGATGAATGTTCCTGTAGGGTTGATTGACCTTTTTGACTTCGACCCCTACCATCTTAGGGCAGGGATAGGTATTCTGATTGCAAACCAGCAGTATCGTCGCAGAGGCTATGCTACTGAGGCACTAAAACTCCTTGTTCGGTACTGTTTTGGCATCCTCCAGCTAAACCAGATTTACTGCAACATATCGGCCGATAACCAGGTTAGCCTGCAGCTCTTCAAGAAGCAAGGATTCGTTGAGGTTGGGGTAAAAAAATCATGGTTAAAAACGCAAAGCGGCTGGGAGGATGAGGTAATGCTCCAGCTCCTTAACCCCAAACCACGCCTACCAAAAAACTAACCCGGAATAAAAGCTGCCAGGGTTCAAACCACAAGCTGCACGAGTAAAAAATTCCGAGTTGCAATTAATCAAAGTTAAAAAGGCTCGGAATATCTGGCCATAGAGACTTAACCTCTGGATTTTTGCTACAGAACTCGTTGGTGTGCTTACAGTAGGTGTAGTCATTCTTCCACGATGTGCCGTTTGCTGAAATTTCCCGAAGCGCATTGGCAATGTACTCCACCTCGGCATCGGTGGTTGTTGGATGTAGCGACCACCTAACCCAGCCGGGCTTCTGAGAAAAATCGCCATGATTAATCATTTCGGTAATCCGGTGCGACTTATCTTTAGTAACATTCAACAGGAAATGGCCGTATGTACCGGCACAAACACACCCGCCCCGCATTTGAATGCCGTAGCGCTCGCTTAGCAGGGTAACCACCAGGTTGTAGTGGAGCTCATCAATGTAGAATGAAATAGAGCCAATTCTTTGGCAGCAGTTTTCGGCCAGAATATGAAGCCCGGGGATACCCTTCAGCTTTTCGAAGGCAAGATTCACGAGCTCCTCCTCGCGAAGGGCGATATTTTTAACCCCCATTTTCTCCTTGAGCCTGATGGCCAGTGCAGAGCGAATGGCCTGAAGGAAACCGGGCGTTCCACCATCCTCCCGCCTTTCGATATCGTCAATATACTTGTACTCACCCCAGGGGTTCGTCCAGTCCACCGTTCCGCCTCCAGGGTTATCGGGAACCCTGTTTTTATAAAGTTGCGAGTTGAAAATTAGCACGCCCGAAGCCCCGGGCCCACCAAGAAACTTGTGGGGTGAAAAGAATATGGCATCCAGCCTCTCAAGTGGTTCGGAGGGGTGCATGTTAATTTCTTCATAGGGAGCAGATGCGGCATAATCAACAAAACAAAGGCCTCCGACCTCGTGCATGATACGCGCCAACTCGTGAACAGGAGTTCGGATACCGGTTACATTGCTGCAAGCCGTAAAGGAACCAATCTTCATTGGCCTGTCGCTGTAATTCTCAAGTGTTCTTCTTAAATTAGCTGGTGAAACCATGAGGTTCTCGTCGGGCTCCACTACCACCACCTCGGCAATAGTTTCGTACCATGAGGTTTGGTTGGAGTGGTGCTCCATGTGGGTAACAAACACCACCGGCCGCTCTTTAGGGTTGGCAAAGACAAAGCTGTAGTTTTTTAACCCCAGGATGCGCTGGAATTTATTTACTGAGGATGTCATTCCGAAACCCGAAGTTACAATTACATCATCCGAACCAGCATTTACGTGCCGTTTTATCTCCTTTAGGGCAAAGTGGTAGGCCTCGGTCATAAATTTCCCAGTGTAGCTGCTCTCGGTATGGGTGTTGGCCACCATGGGGCCAAAAACATTCAGCATCCTCTCCTCTATTGGCCGGTATAGCCTGCCACTGGCAATCCAGTCGGCATAAATTAATGGCTTCTGCCCAAAAACAGTGGGGTAGGTTGTATCAATCCCTACAATGTTCTTCCTGAACTGCTCAAAGTACTTCTCGGTTTGGCTCATTTCATAGTAATATTTTGAGAAAAATTATCTTCAACTTTGCTCCATCACGCTGTAATCAGGAATTTCATTTAGACTGTAGGAGTTCCCCGATTCCCAGCTTACAGCAAAGGTGTAGTGTTTAATTCCGTTTGTAATCACCAGGTAGGGAGCCTTAAAGTATGAGTTGTAGCGAACAACCTGGTCAACAGTGCTCTCGCTGAGTTCAACATCAGCAGCCTTACACTCTACAACCACTAACGGCTTCCCGGCTCTACCATAGACCACCACATCGGCTCTATGGTTTACCCCATTCAGCAAAAAAGCAACCTCCACCCCTATTAATCCCGTGGGAACATTCTTAAAATCGCAAAGGTAGCGAATAAGGTGTTGCCTCACCCACTCCTCAGGGGTTAGAGGTACGAATTTTTTCCTTACAGCATCAAAAATCTGTAAGCTTTTACCAACCTCCCTTACTCGGAAGTCAAATTCTGGGAAATTGAGCCTGCTTATACCTTCAACAGCCATAGGGCAAAAGTACTAAATTCCGGTTGGGGTGCAAATGCCAACCAATCAACCTATACAGTAGGAATTTGAGATTAAGAAAATACTATTCCTTTTTGCAGATACTCAAGGCTTCGAAAAATGAGCGGGTTAAACCATAAGTGAATAAAATATCAGCAAATATTTGCTAACCAACCAAAAATGAAATTTTTCATTTCAAACCCGCTATCGGTTTCAAAAAATATTTGTTAATTTGTGTTACTAGATAACCTAAAAAATTAACCTAATAATGAAGAGGCTACTATTCACCCTGGTCATAGTAATGGCTTATGGCATCTCGAATGCACAGCTGTTCAAGGTTTTTGGACACGAGGTAGGGTATATTTACGTTGGACCCAGGCTTGGCATGAACTTTTCCAAGTTTTCCGACTTTAACGGCACTTATGAAAAAAGCCGGTTTGGATATGAGTTTGGAGCAGTGGGGGAGTTTGGTTTCACCACTCGTTTTTCCATTCAAACCGAGCTGATGTTCCTGTCGAAGGGAAGCAGGGATGAGAATTTTGGAAAAATCAGGATGAACTACATCGGCATACCCATTCTGGCCAAATACGGATTCAGGGCGTTGGGGCTGGACAAGGTTTATGTGATGGGCGGAACGTTTGCCAACGTAAGGGTTGGCGGCGCTTGGGTATATGACGATGGCACTACCTATGAACTGGGAGGTGGTATGAAAAAATTCGAGTGGGGAATGGGGCTGGGTGCAGGAGCGCAGTACCCGTTTAAAACTGGTGTAGCAGCTTTGGATTTAAGGTACTCATTGGGGTTCTCAGATATTCATTCGGATGATAATATTACGACTCACTCCAGATCATTCGAGGTAATTCTCACCTACAAGTTCGATTTGGTTGACCTGATGTTCAAGTTGAAGAAGAATAAAACTCCGGAACCTGAACCAGCAGGTAACGAAGTGGATAGCAACAATGCCAAGGGGCTGAAGATTGAAAAAAGAAACTAACCCTTAGCTATTACCTTATTTATTTTGTAGAAGCCTGCCATCAGGCTTTTATTGTTAAAAGTGATAAGCTAGTGCAGCCTGACACCAATCAAGTGGATAAACTCTTCGCGGGTGTTATCGTGGGTTAGGAAAGCACCGGTGAATGCAGAAGTGGTGGTTACGGAGTTCTGCTTCTGAATGCCCCGCATCTGCATGCACATGTGAGCAGCTTCAATCACCACGGCCACTCCCAATGGGTTGAGCGTTTCCTGAATGCAGTCGCGGATTTGAACGGTAAGCCGTTCCTGAACCTGAAGCCTTCGGGCGTAGGCATCTACAACCCTGGCAATTTTACTTAAACCGGTGATATACCCATTTGGGATGTAGGCAACATGAGCTTTCCCGTAAAAGGGTATCATGTGGTGCTCGCACAGCGAGTAGAGCTCGATATCCTTCACCAGCACCATCTGCCGGTAATCCTCCTTAAACCTGGCGCTTCGTATCATCTCATGTGGGTCAACATTATAGCCGTGCGTAAGGAACTGTATGGACTTAGCCACCCTTACAGGAGTTTGAACCAAGCCCTCCCGCGAGGCATCCTCGCCAATAAGCTTGATTATCTCACTGTAGTGGTAGGCAAGTTTTTCTGTTGTCTCGGCGTTCCAACGCTCAATCCGGGAGTAACCCTCCTCATCGTTTATAGATGCGCCCTGGTTAATTTCTTCCATTTCCACAATAAATTTATTCCCCGTAGTACTCTACAGAGTTGTTTTCTGTTTCTACTATCCTGATGCAGTGAAGTAAAGCACCAACAACCGCTAAAGGTTTTTGGAGCTCATTCCAGATTGAAACAGCCAGGTTTTCGGTTGAGGCCATTTTGCCCCTCATAAAATCAACATCCATGTTGATGTTCTTATGGTCAAGCTTCAGCACTACCATGTCATGCACAATCCGGCTAATATCCTTGGCATTCACCGCATACCCCAAATCCGCATTAACCTCGCCCTTAACTGTAACAAATAGCTCGTAGTTATGCCCATGCCAGTTGGGATGCGAGCACTGACCAAAAATTTGAAGATTTTGCTCATCGCTCAAATCCGGATTAAAAAGACGGTGGGCCGAGCTAAAACGCTCCCTTCGTGTTAGGTAAACAACAGGCATATAAACCACTGTTTAGCGAAAACAAACTACAAAACTAAGCTCTTAAATTTAAAGTTATACGCTTTTTGTAATTTTGATGAGCTAAAATGAAACTATACGACTCATGTAGGCAGTTTAACATTTTAGGAATTTTATTGTTCAAAACGGTAATCAGGCGAATTTAAGAACATGAACCGAATTCTTCTAGTTCTGGCAACCCAGGTTGAGGCCATGCCAATAGCCACAAAGAAGCTACCCATAGGCTTTCCAACGGCTATGAGCCTTACGGAAAGACACCACGTAGATATTCTGGTTACCGGAGCTGGTGCAGTGCCCACAGCATATCATCTGGCCAGGAATTTATCAACCTACAACCTCATTATAAACTTAGGCATAGCTGGTAGCTACCGGGCAGAAATTATGCCGGGCAGCTTGGTTACTTTAGGTAGCGACGCATTTGCCGACTATGGGATAGATAACAATGGGCATTTCGAGCCAATCAATAGTTTTGATTTTAACAATGACACTCCTTGCCGGCTCGATAGGCTAGAAAGTCCCTGGTTAAACCAATTTAACCTAGCGCTTCCTGTTGTAAAGGGCATTACTGTTGGAACTACTAGCGGTTCAACAGAAAGGATTGCCAGGTTGCGAGAACAATGGAATCCCGATATTGAAACCATGGAGTCGGCAGCTGTCTTTTTTGCTTGCCTCGCTGCCGGCAAGCCTTTCATTTGCCTGCGCGCCATTTCCAACGCCGTTGAGCCCCGAAACCCAAAAAACTGGAGAATTAAACTGGCCGTTGATAGGCTAGCCGATTGCACCCTCGACCTGCTGGAAAATAAAATAGCATAATCATGCAAAGCAAAAAACCTCTTAAACTTAACTTTTCTACCTGCCCCAACGATACCTTTATGTTCTGCGCTATGGTTAACCGCTTGGTAGAAACCAAAGGGTATCAGTTTGAACCCTACCTGGCCGACATAGAGGAGTTGAACCGGCTAGCAGCACAACAGCTACCGGATATCACCAAGCTAAGCTACGGGGCATTCCCGGAGCTTTCGGCCAGCTACCAGCTGCTGGACTCCGGTAGCGCCTTGGGAAGCGGCGTTGGCCCTCTGGTAGTTAGCAGACGTAAAATTTACCCCGATGAGGTGGCCTACACCAGAGCTGCTCTCCCCGGCGAACATACTACAGCCCACCTGCTATTCAACCTTGCCTACCCCAATGCAATGAATAAAAAATTCTACCTTTTTTCCGAAATCGAGCAGGCTGTGCTGGACAACGAGGCAGATGTAGGTGTGCTCATCCATGAGTCACGATTTACTTACATGACCAAGGGGCTAACTAAGGTAGCCGATTTAGGTGAATTCTGGGAAAAAAGAACCAACCTACCCGTACCCCTCGGGGGAATTGCCATTAGAAAAGACTTACCTGAAAACCTGAAAACCGACATTGCCATAATATTGCAAAGCAGTATAAAGTTTGCATTTGCCAATCGCTCTGCCACCATGCCCTATGTCAGACGCTTTGCCCAGGAAATGGACGAAGAAGTTATGGAAAAACATATTAACCTCTACGTCAACAACTTCTCTCTATCACTGGGTAACTCGGGCAGAACTGCCGTGCTGGAGCTCCTTAAAACATCCGGAAAACTGCCGGACAACTGTGAAACCAAGTCTCTTTTCATATACTGAATGATAGCCTTGGCATTGCGCAAGCTGCTTTTCGCCAAATAATTTGAATTTTTACAGCTCAAACCCTTTAAACTTTGATTTGAAAACGATATTTTTATGATTACAATAACTTTTTAAATGCTCAATGGAAAGTCACCATCATACCAACAATAACACCAAAACACCCTTTTTTGGAAAAACTCAATGCATTGTTGACAGGATACAATCGCTCGACCAAAAATGGTATGTAGAATTCTGGCTGATTCGTTACTACTTCATGGGAATTGAGGTTTACAGGTACAAAAAGGAGAAGGTTAAGCTGAATGGGAAAAACAACGAGCTTGCCAAGAATGGTAGCGAGTAGAATCCACGCTAAAATCTAATACTTACCTCTTAAATAGCCATCCATATCCCATTTTTTCTTTTCCGGAAGCAATAGATGGATGATCAACTCAAAGATTATTTATAAAGAGCCATAGTGCGACCATCTCAATACAACCAACGTTAACGGGATAGTAAATTTTGGGTGTTTCTGAGATAAATAACAAGATTTTGTTGCCCTGCCTTCAGTATATTTGAAAAAAATATTGCCATATACCTGATGATTTCTACAAACGAACGCTACAACCGATTTATAGAGTACTTTAACCGAACCATGCCGTCGGCCACAACGGAGCTGAGCTACAGCAACCCCTACGAGTTGCTGGTAGCAGTAATCCTAAGCGCCCAGTGCACCGACAAGCGTGTGAACATGGTAACTCCTGATTTTATTAAACGCTTCCCCAACCCTGAAACGCTGGCAGCATCAAGCACCGAGGAGGTGTACGAGCTGGTGAAAAGTTGCACCTACCCCAATAGCAAGGCCAAGCATCTGGTGGAAATGGCTCAAACCCTGCTCTCCAAGTTTGACGGCAAGGTGCCCGAGGATGTTCAACTGCTACAGCAGCTGCCGGGAGTTGGGCGTAAAACAGCAAACGTAGTGGCCTCGGTAGCTTTTAACATACCTGCCATGCCTGTTGATACGCATGTTTTCAGGGTTGCCAGACGTTTAGGTTTGGTTACTAATGCCAAAACACCGCTGGCAGTCGAACGGCAGCTTACTGAAAAAATCCCGGCCCAACTGCTTGCTACAGCGCACCATTGGCTTATACTACACGGACGCTATGTTTGTACAGCCCGAAATCCAAAATGTAGCGAATGTGGCTTAGCTGACATTTGCAAAGAGTTTCGCAGCAAGGCAAAATCTTCAGAAAAATAAAAGCCAGCTATACAGTAGTCAACCATCTAAGATTCGGAGAACATCAAAAAAATATTATGCCCAAATACCGGGGATGTACCCATGCAAAGAAGTGGCTTCAAATGGAACCCTGAACTACAGGTAATTTCTTGCAGCTATTCTTTATTAAACAACCAGGTAGGGTAACTTGCATAAACAAGCATGAATAACCGTGCGTTACCTACGAGTTCGGCGAAACCTAAACATGGGTATCCTTTCCGCTTAACCCCCATGCCTAAAGGGTATGAAAATCATAAACCTAAAAGTAACGTACAAATGAAAAAAGCGAAATGATTCAACCAAACAAAATAAAAAGTAGCTTTCATTTCTGCATTTCTATATTTATTGTCATTTTTGCCTTCACATAGCTAGCATTAATCAAAGTATGAGCATGCCCCATGTTGTCAAAAAAAATTTCAGGCTGTTGCGCCGCATATTATACTTCGCATTAGCCATCGGAATTGTGCTGATATTCATACCCCAAAAAGGGAGGTTCAAGTACGAATTTCAAAAGGGTAAACCTTGGATGCACGATGATCTTTATGCTCCCTTTGATTTTCCCATATACAAAACAGATGCAGAGCTCTTTTCGGAGCGAGCCGAGATACTAAAAAATTTTAGCCCCTTTTACCGCTTCGACTCTACGGTTGCACAGGAGGCTATTCAACAGTTCAGGGTTGACTTTCACGAAACATGGGTCAAATTCATAGCCGAAAATAACGGTGTTCAGCCCCTTTCCTTATCAAAAGTCAATGAGTTGTCAACTTTTTATGAGAATGAGGCTATCAACGCCATTCAGCACGTAATGGACAGCGGGATACTCAATAAAACAGAAAATCTGGTTAGCAATGACATGGCAAGCTCCAAGCTAACAATTCTTGCCGGTAACGTAGCTCGCGAAACTCTTTACGAAAATGTTTTTACCAAACGTAAGGCTCTGGAGTATGTAAAAAACAAGCTTCAACAAGCCACTCCCCCTGGCAGAACACCCGTAGGCAATATATGGGCTTACATGGATTTACAAAAGTACATCCAGCCCAACCTGATGTATGATGATTTCATAACCCAAAAGTACAAGAACGAGCAAATTGCGAGCATATCGCTAACCAAGGGGATGATACAGGTAGGCGAGCGCATCATATCAAAGGGTGAACTCATCACTTCCAGTATATACCAAGTGTTGGAATCGCTTAAAAAGGAGTACGAAATCCATCTGGGCAGCAGAAATAGCGCTATAGTTACAGCGGGTAATGCATTGATGGTTACCGCATTGTTTATTATTCTCTACATGTTTATCCTCAGCTTCAGACCCGAAGTTTTCCGAAACGACGCAAAAATCCTATTCATTCTGATGCTAATTACCCTGATGGCTGTAATTTCGATTTACATAATAAAGAGTAGCCTTTTCAGCATATACATAGTCCCCCTGGTAATTGTTCCAATTTATATCCTCACATTCTTCGACTCGCGGCTGGCGCTATTCACTCATCTGGTAACCATATTCCTGGTAGGATTTTTTGTACCCAATAGCTTCGAGTTCGTTTTTATCAACTTTATTGCGGGAATGGTGGCCATTATAAGCATGACGAACTTCTACCGCAGGGGGCGATTGTTTGTTACCGTGGGCATGGTATATGCTACCTACGCCTTACTCCTCGTGGGACTTGCAGCTGTTGAGGAGGGTAACATAAAAGATTTTGAGAGCATTAACCTTCTTTGGTTTGCCATAAACGCCCTACTGCTTCTGGCGCTATACCAGCTGGTGTACCTATTTGAAAGGATTTTTGGCTTCCTCTCCGATGCAACGCTCATCGAGCTATCCGATACCAACCTCGATTTACTTCGAAAGCTGGCCGAAGTTGCCCCAGGCACCTTTCAGCACTCCCTTCAGGTGGCCAACCTGGCTGAAACAGCAATTCAACATGTTGGCGGAAACCCCCTGCTGGTTAGGGCTGGAGCTCTATACCATGATATTGGGAAAATGGCCAACCCGTTGTACTTCATCGAAAACCAACCATACGACTTCAACCCCCACCGAAACCTGGATTTTACCGAAAGCGCATCAATCATTATCAACCATGTTACCGAGGGTGTCAGAATTGGCCGCAAGGCCGGACTTCCCGACCAGCTGATTGACTTCATACAAACCCACCACGGCACCTCAAAGGTTAGATACTTCTACCAGCGACACCTCGATAAGTTTGACAACGGCGCTGCCGATGCCGTAAAGTTTACCTACCCTGGCCCTATTCCGCCCAGCAAGGAAACAGCCATTCTGATGATGGCTGATGCAGTGGAAGCCGCCTCAAGGAGTATGAAGAATGTGACTGAGGAAAACATAAAGGAGCTTGTTGACACGCTTATAAACCAGCAGCTGGCCGATGGTCAGTTTAACGATGCCAACATCACCTTTAAGGATATCTCGACCATTAAATCGGTTTTCAAGAAGAAGCTGCTGAACATCTACCACGCCCGAATAGAGTACCCCGAGACTAAGGCTAACGAGTAATTTTTTTACTTTCGGATAGTAGTAGGTTGATTCTCGCAGGCACTTATGGCCCACGGTAACAACCATAAAAGCAACATAACCAAGCGAACTAGGCCGAAAAATTTTCAAAACCCGGTATGCCCTCAATCTTAACTGGGCGACCCTGTTTTAACCCTACTCCTATAACCTTCGCCTTTACTGCCGTTGAGCCATCGGGTATGGCTATCACCTCCTGATCAAACACCAACCGTAAATGCCCCTCACGACGAGCTGATACCCTTACCTTAAATTTATCACCGCTGGCGAGCGAACGTTTGTAGTCTATCTCTATTCGGGTAACCACCAAATCTATACCCTCAGTGTGAAGGCGAGCAAAGTCAATACCCCAGCTGAGCAAATATTTATGACGGGCATGCTCCAGGTAGTTCAGGTAAACTGCGTTGTTTACAATTCCCTCAAGGTCGCACTCGTAGTCCCGAACCTCCATCTCTAGTTCGAACAGCTCTGCTAATTTGTCCATGGTAAGTAACAAATATTTATACGGCCATTGAATAACACTCTGAAGAGTAGCGCAAATTTGGTAAAAAAAATCAGTTTCCCTCAACCATGTACTCCTTAAGCTTCTCCGATTTAGGGTTATTGAAGAGCTCATCGGGTGTTCCCTGTTCAATAATTTCACCATTATACATAAAAATTACATGGTCGGCCAACCGAATGGCCTGCCTAAGCACATGCGTAACCAGAATAATGGTGTAATTTTCCTTGAGGTTTCGGAACAGGTTTTCGATAATTTTACTGGAAATGGGGTCAAGGGCCGAGGT
Source organism: Bacteroidales bacterium UBA1064 (assembly GCA_002316235.1). Lineage (GTDB taxonomy): Bacteria > Bacteroidota > Bacteroidia > Bacteroidales > Tenuifilaceae > UBA1064. Next base: position 7,383 of record DCDD01000157.1, on the reverse strand, counting down.
TGGCTCATCGGCCAGGATTATTCGGGGTTTCACCGCCAAACCTCGCGCCAAACAAAGCCTTTGCTGCTGACCAATGGAGAGGCTGGTGGCTGGAGAGTGCAGCCTATCCTTAACCTCGTTCCACAAGCCCACCTCCTTAAGGTGCTTTTCCACATTGTAGTCTATCAGCTTTCGGTCGCGTATCCCCTTAAGCTTTATCCCGTAGGCTACATTCTTATAAATTGAAACGGGTAACGGGTAGGGCCGTTGCGAGAGCAAACCCATTTTTTGCCTAATTGAAGGTATATTTTTACTTGTATTCAGGATGTCATCGTCCTCGATAAAAATGTTGCCCGTGACCTTAAGCTCCCTGTACAGGTCGGTTAGCTTATTCATGCACTTTAGCAGGGTGGTTTTGCCACAACCCGAAGGACCTAGAAGAACTGTTATCCTATTTTTAGGAATTTCCAGGTTTATATCCTTCAGAATATGATGGTTACCCGCATGTACGTTTAGGTTTCTGATGCTTAAAATTGTACAGTCCTGAATAACTTGAGTATCAGTAGGGTTATTGGTCATTTTAATATCAATTTCTAAGATGAACTACTTAATGTTAGTTTTTGAATATCGGTTCGAAAGGAACCTTGCGCTAAGGCTTATAATCAGGATGATGATGGTGAGAATAGTGCTTGCAGCATAGGCACGCTCCCTTACCTCAGGGATTGGAGAGCCCAGCTGAAAGAATATAGCCAAAGGCAGCGTGGCGGCAGGCTCATCAAGGTTAACAGGTATTAAATCGGTGTAACCTGCAGTAAAAAGCACCGAAGCGGCATCGCCAATGCCCCTGCCAAACGCCAGCAATGCAGCAGTGATGAATCCAGAGAAACCCTGCTTCAGCATCACCTTATAAGAGGTTTCGGCCTTGGTTGAGCCCAAGGCCAAGCTTGCCTCATGCAACCCCCTTGGTATGGTTGAAAGAACCTCATCGAAGGTGCGCACCATAATTGGGGTTACCAGAAGGGCAACTGTAATAATTCCTGCCAGCAACGATGCATTTAAACCAAAGAAAAGCATCAGCGTAAAACCAAATGCCCCGTAAACAATGGATGGAATGCCCCATAGCACATCGAGCAGGTAGCGAATGGTTTCCTGCGTTTTTTTGTGCCTTACCAGGTGAACGTTCAGGAAAAGGGCAGCCGGCATACCCAGTACAATGGCAATAAGCGTTGCGCCAAAAGCAATGTAAATTGAACCTACAATGGCATTCAGGACTCCACCCTCTCCCCCGTAGTAGTATCCTCCCTTGGGTGTTTTAATCACCATATCGAGCGACAGGGCGTTAAACCCCTTGACAAACACAATGACGATGATTAGGCCCAAAACAGCAATAAGGGAGTAGGTGGCAATCGCCGAAAGAGCTATAAATATTTTCTCCTCTATAATCTTCCACCTGTTCATCGCTCGCGGGTTTTAAAGATGAAGTACCGAAATATCAGGTTTATCAAAAGAATGATAACCAGCAGCAGCAAGGCGGCAAACATCAGCGCTGAATCATACAGGGGAATGGAAAGCATTTCGCCATAGTTATTGGCAATGAGTGCCGGTAAAGGATATCCGGCTTCAAAGGGGTTGAAGTGCACCTGCACCCGGTTACCCACCACCATCATCACAGCCATTGTTTCGCCAAATGCCTTGGCTATGCCCAGCCCAAAAGCTGAAATTATCCCCGGGTAGCTCTTGCGGATAACCACATGCTTTACTGACTCCCAAAAGGTGGCACCCAGTGAAAGGGAAGCCTCTCTCAATCCCATTGGCACCGTTTTAAAAACTTCGGTTATCATGTTCAGCATGTAGGGGACACACATAACTGCCAGCACAATACCTCCCGCCATAATGGTGTAGCCCGAGGAGGTGGTTCCGAAAATAGGAGCAAGAAATTTTGAAATGAAGGGCACCACCACCAGAATACCCCAAACACCGTAAATGACAGATGGTAGCCCAGCCAATATATCAATTACCGGGTACATCACCTTGACCAGTCTTGATGAGGCAAATTGAGTAAGGTAAATGCCGGCCAGCAGGCAAACTGGAGCTGATAGTACAAATGCAATCAGGGTTACGTAGATAGAACCCGCCACAAATGGCCAGAAGCCAAACTTACCCTGAGATGGCTGCCAGTCGGAGGTGAAAAGCAGGGTTCGGAGGGATTGGTGCTCTAACAACGGCAGTGATTTCAGGTAAAGCCCAACCCCAATAATTACCGGCATAAGCAGGATGATTACCATCGTGGTAATCATCCATGTTTTAGTGGTACGGTCAAAAAATATTCTTCGAAACATGGCTTTTTACTCCAGCAGCTTCAAATACTGGTTTATCTTTTCATGGTTAAGGGGTACATACCCCGCCTCCCTAACATATTTCTGACCTTCGGTAAGGCACCACCTTATAAAATTAATTGTAGCTTTTTTCTCAGGTTTACCCCTGGAAACAAAGTAAAGCTCGCGAGCGGGTGGCGAAGGATAACTCCCATCGCTAATGGCTTTTAGAATCAGGTCAAGGGAAGTGTAAAAATTTTCTGTAGAATCAAGCTGACCGTTCCCATTGACGTCGATTGGAACAACCTCAACCCCGCTTCTCTTTTTTCCGGTTTTTATATCGAAGGCAAAAATTGTGTTGTTAAAGCCAATACCAAGAGGATCGTTGGCCACAGCTTCTGCAAGTCCTGGGTCACCAAAAATTCCAACTCCCTTAATATTTTCCTGCTTCCCACCCAGGTAGTTTGCCCAGGTTTCGGCAGCACCACAGGCATCGGCACGGCAGTACACAGTAATGCCATCGTTACCGGGGATGCCAAGCAGCTTGTTCCAACTCGTTATGGATTCTTTAAGAAATATTGCGGAAAACTCCTCACGCGTTAGCCCTCGCGTCAAAATCTGATTCAGATGGGGATTTCTAACGCTAATGGTGGGCACAACGGCATCAATGGTCAATCCAACGCACCATGCACCCCTGCTAATTTCCTCCTGAGCAATTGATCGGGATACCATACCAAGATCAACAGCACCGGCAAGGGCATCTGCCATTCCCTTACCTGCGCCACCTCCGGAAATATTAAATCTCACCCTGGGGTTTTCCTCCTTGTACTTTTCGGCCCAGGTTACCACCAGCGGGTAGAGTGCAAATGCTCCAGAAATGGTTATAGTCCGCTGCTTCTGCTTGTTCGAGGCACATGCCGATAGGAGCAACGAGACAGCTAGGAGGTAAATAATTCCTGATTTTTTCATGTCAGTAGAGTGTATCTTTTACAATATAAATGTAACGCTTTACAATTTAGCCACATTAAGTTGAATATCAATATATAAATTCCACATTCCTATTTGCTATAAAGACCTAGATTCGTTTTGTTGTTTGTAAATCACCGGAGTAATAGTGAGCTGCAAGTACAGGAACTGGGAGAATTTGCTGTTGGAAACATCCTGAATCTCCTTCAACGATTTGGCGGGCAGCATAAAGAGGTAACCGCACTCAAACCCACCCCAATCAGCAAACTTGTAGGTTAATATCAAATCATTCTCATACCCCAACTTCCGGTCATCAGGGGTAGTTGTGTTGGTTTGGGCCAGCATGAAGTAATGGGCAGTGTTGCAAAGGCTAACCGATTTAGAGAACTTGAAATCCATGTAGAGGTAGTAGTCGGCCAATCCGCCTTGCCTGGTATCCTTGTCAAAACTTCTGAAGTAGTCCATGAACCCAAAAAATGTGTGGCGGTTACCGTAGAGAATATCGAAAAGGTGGTCGGTTGATTGTCCGGCACCAACATGGCTGTTACCCGATAGGTAGCCAAACCCTATCCCGGGCGTCAGCTTTCCAATCGAGTAGCACATATCGGCATCCATCAAAAAAGCGCTTACCGTTTTTCCCAGTTTATTTCTACCATACTGGTAGTATGCATTTGCCCAAAACTTCAAATCCTCTCCGGGATACTGGATGTAGAATCCGGTGGTTTGCCTGAAATGAAGGGTATTGGTTGAATCTGTTTCGGTTACCCCAGAAGCAATGTGGAGCAGGGATAGGTTAAAGTTGCCAGGGAATTTATGGTTAACCCAAACGAAATTGTAGGATTTGATGCGTGAGTCGGGGTAGTAGTTGTTGGATGATGTCTCGTTAAGCGTGTTCCACGAGCCGGCAACATGCAAATTCCAACCAGATAGAGCCAGCTTGAAAAGGAGGGCATCGTAGCTGATACCATTTTGATTCCAATTCCTATTTCCCAATAAATGGCGGCTATCGTAAACCAGCTGCTGCCTACCCACCGACATCCACCCAACACTTCCCAGCTTAACCTCAGCAAATCCTTCAAACAAGCCCAACTCGGTGTTTGCGGTTATTCCGGTTGAATTTACGTTTTTGTCGCCTCCCCATAGCCTCACATCCTGCGGGGTAATCCTTAATTTCAGATTATCCGTTTCGTAGCTAAAAATGATACGGGTGCGCTGCGAAACCAGAGCCGCAGGGTCTTCGCCCTTGGCAGCCAACATCTGGTAGCCGTTGCGAAGTTCAAACCGAGTCCGAAGCTGGGCATCTATCCTAAACTGGGCGTATAGGCGGGGTGTAAAGACTATGGTGAAGAAAAGAGGTAGTAAAATTTTAAACAGCCTACTCATCGGTTTGTAAATTTAGCCAGGCAAACTTAAACATTAAATCAATAGGTTTAGTGTATATTTGTTCTCCATATTTATGCATAACAGCATTAAATATTTAATACTTTTTCCAAACAGCCTATAACTAATGCACCCTAATATCAACAAAAATGAGTTCAAATGGTTGCGAAGGATTTCGATGAAGTTTATCAACCGCAGGGATTTCATCAGAATTGAAAGGTCGTCGGTTAGCTTAGCCTTCAAAAAGGGAGAAACCATCCTGAAACAGGGGGAACAGCCATCCCACGTAGTTTACCTCGAAAGGGGCATAGTGAAGTTTAGCTACCAGAATGAGGCAGGCAAAAACCTGATACTTACCATTGTTGCAGCACCAAAAATACTTGGTGGCGCTAACCTATTCTACAAGGACAATAACCTCTTTTCATTTGTTGCCGTTGATGATTGCGATGTGGTGCTCATAGACGCTCAGGTTCTCCTGTCGGTAATGGAAAACAACGCTAAGTTCTCCATTATGCTGTTTCAGCTGGCCTCAGGCATGTTTAAAAAGTCCATACTGAACTTCATTAGCCTGGCGTACAAGCAAAAGGAGGGGCGAATAGCCGATATCATCATATACCTCTCAGCCGAGGTTTACAACTCGAGAGATTTTACCCTCACCCTGACCCGGAGGGAGCTGGCAGAATTTGCCGGATGCTCAACGGAAAATGTCATTATGACCCTCTCGAAATGGCAAAACGAAAATGTGATAGCAGCTGAGGGTAAGCAATTACAGATAATTGATATGGAACGACTAAAGCACATCAGCAAAATTGCCTAGCCATGTTGACCCAAAAAACAAGATACTCGATGCTGGCCATGATAAGGCTGGCCAGGGAATACGGCAAAGGAACCCTGTTGATAAATCAAATTGCCGAAAGCGAGAGAATACCCAAACGTTTTCTTGAAGCTATTCTGCTGGAGCTTAAAAATAATGGATACCTTGGAAGCAAGTTGGGTAAAAACGGCGGGTACTACCTGCTTAAGAAACCAGAAGAAATAAGCCTGCTGGAAATCATAAGGCTTTTTGAGGGAAGCATCTCGCTCCTTCAGTGCACTTCCGAAAGGTTTTACCAGCCATGCGAGCATTGCAAGGACGAAAACTCCTGCCCGCTGCGCACAGTTTTTGGCGACATAAGAAGCTACACATTTAACAGGTTGGACGAAACTACCCTCGATAAACTTTTATGAAGAACTTTTTCTCCTGTGCATAAAACCAAAACTCTTAGACCGTGTCGAACTATATCGGAGTTAACCCACCGTATTACACGTTAGAAATCATACAGGTTAACTTTACGGCAAGAGGGAAACTTTCAGGGAAACAATACTAATACTGTTGAACAAATTATGATTTATGTGTTTGTACTACGAGTTTCAATTTCAGGCAAAGCCATCCATTACCTTATAAGGTTGTAAAGAAATGAAGAAAAAATTAAAAGTTATTTTGCTGACAGTAAGCTGTATGGCTATTGCTTTAGGCATTAGCGCATCAAATCCGCAGAACGTGAAGGGTCATCCTGAGGAGTATGTTCTGCTTATCTCATTTGACGGTTTTCGGTGGGACTACCCCACCATGTACCATACTCCCAATCTCGACCTGATCGGAATTGAGGGTGTTCACGCCAAATCGTTAATTAGCTGCTACCCCTCCAAAACTTTCCCCAACCACTACAGCCTGGCGACCGGCCTGTACCCCGACCACCATGGAATTGTGAATAACTCATTTTTTGACAAAAAGCTTGGTTACTACTCCATTGGTAACAGGAAGAGTGTGGAAAATGGGGAGTTCTATCAGGGTGAGCCCATCTGGGTAACCGCTGAGAAACAAGGCATTAGGACAGCCTCTTACTACTGGGTAGGAACCGAAGCACCTATTCAGGGTATTCAACCCACATACTGGAAGCCATACAACGAAAGGATTACCTTCGAACAGCGTGTTGACACCGTTCTTCACTGGCTATCGCTTCCCGAAGGAAAACGACCTCATCTCATCACCTTCTACTACCATGAGCCCGACCTGGTGAGCCATAATTTTGGCCCGTCATCGCCCCAAACCAAAAAGGTAGTTGAACAGCTCGACAGCCTGCTGGGCTACTTTATGCTTAAACTTAAATTGCTTCCCATTTACCCTAAAATAAACGTGATTGTTGTTTCGGATCACGGAATGGCAGAAATTTCAAGCTATAGGTACATTAACCTTTCGGAACATTTAAAAAAAGAGTGGTTTGAGTATATATCGGGAGGTAATCCGGTTTACAGCCTTCAACCCAAAATTGAGCATTACGCCCAAGTCATGGATAGCCTAAAAAAGATTTTGCACCTAAATGTTTGGGAGCGAGGCCAAATACCCTCGAGGTATTCCTACGGAACCAACCCAAGAGTGAACGATATCCTCATCGAAGCCGAGGCAGGATGGAGCGTGGGATGGTCGTCAAAAGCTGATGATTACAACGGGGGTACACACGGGTATGACAACATGCTCCCCGACATGCAGGGAATATTCTACGCCATTGGACCGGCATTTAAGCATGGATACAGCTGTGCTTCGTTCATGAATGTTGATGTTTACCCGTTGATTGCCCATATATTAGAGCTTAACCCGGCGAAAACTGACGGTAAACTTAAAGAAGTAAAAAATATGTTGAGACAATAGGGAAATCAAAAAAGTTAAATTAAGATTTGAGGATTAAGAAATAGATACCCCTTG
>DCDD01000209.1 GCA_002316235.1 Bacteroidales bacterium UBA1064 | reverse complement strand
GTGCTTGTTGCCCTATTTGGGTTAAAGGTTTGGATGGCAAAGAATTGGTAGCCGTTTTTTTGTTGAAAGGAGAGACCGTAGCTCTGAAGCTGGTCACGGATGTACTTGGCCGAAATCCTGTCGTAGGTTGTGCCAGGAAACCGTCCTCCCATACTGTCTGAAGCCAAAATACTTACATGATGTAAAAGTTGCTTATTTGCTACACTACCGGTTCCTGTTAGAGGTTGCGATTGGGTAGCGTTTAAAAATAAAAGTAAGATTACCAGCAGCGTGTAATATTTTTTCATGTTTATTGTTTGGTAGTTACCCCGTTATAAATTCAACCGTCAAATATAGTGATATATGAAATAAAATCAGTAAGTGTTCACGGCCTGCAATTTAAGTGCCACGGTAACTAGTCGGGATTGCCAAAACACCGTTAGCCATTCCGGCTGGTTGACCAAAAAATATCTATTTTTGCTTGCTAAACATATTGACGGGCGGTGCGGGGGCGGGTTCAAAAGCTGTTGGTTTTTCATCAGCCGGGCAGCTGCATTGAATCCCAAATTCTGATTACTTCTAATTAGGTTATGGAGGCTAAAAGATTTTCGGAGCGTAAGCTAATCCTTTTTACCGTGGTGCTGATGATTGCAGCCGGACTGGTTAGGCTGGTTAGCTACAAGGTGGGTGTTGTTCTGTTCTACCTGTCCTTCCTGCCTTTTATTATTCACAGATTAAACTTTTACCATAACCACAGGGGTAAACTTACCGATGTTGACCGGCGCCGGCGGGTTACGTTAGCCCTTCTGCTGCTGATGATGCTTCTTAACATGGTTGGATGGCAAAACGTAGAATTCATCCTGCTTATCATCCTGGCAGTGGACTATATGCTGATTAATAACCGTAGGAGTAATGGTGAAAAGGCCGATGATTTTGGGGTAAAGCATTAAACAACTTGAGGGTTCCTTATTTGCTTCCAGCACTTGGTTAACCAAAAAAATTATGTAATATTTGATTATCAACATATTTGCTTAATACCAAGCAGTTAAAGTTAACTTAACAATTACTTAACATTGGAGAGATTCTCATAGCTTATTTTTGTGTTTCTTTATAATTGAAAATCAAACATATAAACTTAACATATTTCAGAAAGATGAATGTGAACAGTTTTTTCCAATTTCTTGCCCCCAAGGAAAACAAATTCTATCCTCATTTTAATGCAGCGTCGGATAACCTGGTTGAAGTTTCGCTGCTTTTAAAGAAAATGATGGAGACCGATACATTAGATGAACGCTTGTCGTTTATCAGTAAAATTAAGGAGCTTGAAAGGAAAGGGGACGATATTACGCATAAAATGTTCGATCTACTTAACGGATCGTTTATCACACCATTTGACCGGGAGGATATCAACGCCCTTATCTCTTCCATTGACGATGTGGTAGACTACATAAACGGTTCTGCGCAGCAATTCCAACTGTACAAACCTGTATCGATTCCTGCGGAATACATCAAGATGGCCGAGCATATAATTGAAGGGAGCAAAACCATACAAAAGGCAATTTACCATATTAAGGAGCTGAAAAACCCGGTAGAGATTATGGATGCCTGCATTCATGTTAACGAGATAGAAAATCAGGCCGACGAAACATACCACCGGGGAATATTCCAGCTTTTTGAACACGAAACCAATGCCATTGAGCTGATTAAGAAGAAAGATATATTGCAGCTGCTCGAAAAAGCTACCGATAAGCTAGAGGATGTTTCCGACGTTATCAAGTCCATTTTAATCAAGCAATCATAGCCAGCATGAGCACCCTAGTAATTGTTATCGTCGGATTAGCCTTTTTGTATGATTTTATAAACGGCATGAATGATGCCGCAAACTCAGTTGCTACCGTTGTTGCCACCAGGGTGTTATCGCCTTTTGTGGCTGTGCTTTGGGCAGCATTGTTTAACTTTGCCGCTTACTTTTTGTTTGGGCTCAACGTTGCCAACACCATGGGCAAAGGTATTATTCAGCCCCACGTTGTTGAACCATGGCTCGTTTTCTCGGCTCTCCTTGGTGCATCTGCATGGTCGTACTTCTGTACCCATTTTGGCCTACCAATAAGCGTTTCACACGCCTTAATTGGGGGGATGGTAGGTCCGGCTTGGTTTGCCTATGGGGCTAGTAGCGTTGTAGCTTCGGGAATACTCAATGTGGTTATCTTCATTTTTGTTTCACCCCTTATAGGTTTTGTTCTTGGATATCTTTTGATGATCCTGATTAAGCATATCCTCAAAAGGGTTAAACCTGCAAATGTGGACTCCTGGTTCAGGGCGCTTCAACTTTTATCGTCTGCCCTTTTCAGCCTTGGGCATGGTAGCAACGATGCACAAAAAACAATGGGTATTATTGCAGTCCTCCTTTTCAGCACGGGGTATCTCGGCTCCGAATTTTATGTTCCCGAATGGGTGGCTTTTTCATGTTACATCGCCATTGCGCTGGGCACATTAACTGGCGGTTGGAAGGTGATTAAAACGATGGGGGTTAACCTAACCGATCTTAAGCCGGTTCATGGCTTTGCTGCAGAAACCGCCGGTGCAATAACCCTTGGAATGTCTGCCTTTATGGGCATTCCCGTGAGCACAACCCACACAATTTCCGGCTCAATCATGGGAGTTGGGGTTACACGCAGGGTCTCGGCTGTCCGGTGGAAGGTGGCCCAAAACATCATAGGTGCTTGGATACTTACCATTCCAATGACGATGATCATTTCCGGATTGCTCTACCTGCTCATTCGGGTTTTCGTGTAACAGGCTCTTGAAAGTTTTTATGAAAGCTATTTTGGTTTGCTCATTTTCAAACCAATCATGTTTTATTGTACTACCCTAAGCTAGCCGTATGCTCTCCAGATTTGGAAGAAAACTGTTTGCAGTTTATGGCTAAAATATTTAGCTAAGCCTGGTTATAAATAGGCTAATGCAATTCTTGTAGAACATTTAAAGAATGGTTGTTTTTCACTTTACTTCCTAAACTACCCACCATATATCCATTGAGTAAGCTTGATGGTTTTACATTAAGTCTCCAATGCAGAAGGGAGTATTGAAAACCTTTCGCAATAGAGAGCAAATCTTAGGCTAAGCTCTTACATCGTTAAAAACTTATTTTTGTTATTCAGTTATGTTAATAGATAGATATAAAAATAAAAAAATGTGAATTTTAGTTAAATCATATACCCAAAAAATCTACTTTTGTGGTTGCAAAAAAAATGTGTTGGGTCTCCATCCTGAAATATTTAAGATTGCTAGCAACTCAATTTACTATTTACTACTCGGATAAATTTGCTGAACAACCTCATACATTAATGGCATGAGCACTCAAATTTTAATTCCCTTTTTCATTACAGCCGTTTTTCTGGTGGCTGCCGGAATCACACTGGCCTACATGTTGTCGCCCAAATCGTTTAACCTGCAAAAACAAGAGCCCTACGAGTGTGGAATTCCCACGGTTGGGGTTACGTGGCTCCAGTTTAATGTTGGGTACTACACCTTTGCGCTGCTCTTCCTGATATTCGATGTGGAAACAGTTTTCCTGTTTCCCTGGGCAGTGGTAATGAAGCAAATAGGATTGGTAGGTCTGGTTGAAATCCTGATATTCTTTTTTATCCTGGTGTTGGGTTTAGCCTACGCCTGGAAAAAACACGCTTTGGTATGGCAATAAAATCAATGAAGGAGTCTGATTTTAAGGATACCGATACCTTAGATCAGCAAATGCTCGAGGAGAATGGAATCTTTTTTACTACTGTTGACAGCATACTTAACTGGGGTCGGTCCAATTCAATATGGCCGCTCACCTTTGCCACCAGCTGTTGCGGAATCGAGATGATGGCCACGGCGGCAGCACGCCACGATTTTGCCCGCTTTGGCATTGAGGTTTACAGGGCATCGCCGCGTCAGGCCGACGTTATTGTGGTAGCCGGAACCATTGTCAACAAGATGGCACCGGTGCTCAGGCGCCTCTACGACCAGATGGCCGAACCCAAGTATGTTGTGGCCATGGGGGCATGTGCTGTTTCGGGAGGCCCATTCTTCTACAACTCATACCATGTGCTCAAGGGGGTCGATCATCTTATTCCTGTTGACGTGTACATACCCGGTTGCCCACCCAGGCCCGAGGCTTTTCTGTACGGCATCATGCAGCTCCAGCGGAAAATCAAGAAGGAGACCATAAAGAATAAGTACGCCAGGAAAAATGTTGCCAACAACTACGATGAGAAAAATCCTTTACCCGAAAAATAGCAAACCATGACCAACCAGCAGCTAGAGGAAGTAGTAAAACGCTTGGGTGTTGAAGCCGTAATATCGGAAGCACAGTTCCTTACCGTGGAGGTGCCGTTCGACAAGCTCTTTGATTTGGCCAGAAACCTTAAGGAAAACGAGCAAACCCAAATGGACTACCTAATCCTGATTACCGGCGTTGATTATGTGAGTAGCTTTGGATGCACCTACTTGCTTACCTCCACCACCCACAACCACTACATGGTTTTAAAAACGAGGAATATTGATAAGGCAAATCCCCGGGTCGATTCCGTTACCTCTCTCTGGCAAACAGCCGAGTACCATGAGCGTGAAATTTACGACCTGATGGGTATCACCTTCAATAATCATCCCGATATGCGCCGAATGTTCCTGGACGAAAGCTGGGTAGGGCACCCCCTCCGAAAGGATTATGTTGACGAAAGTAATATCATCGAAAGAAAATACTAGCTCAATGGCAGAAGAATTTGTACATCTTGCGGTTGCCGGTACCGAGGGGCAGGATTTGGAAATCAACATGGGTCCCCAGCATCCTTCAACCCATGGCGTTATGCGTTTTGTGGTCAAGCTGAAGGGCGAGGTTGTGGAATCCGTTCAGCCGCATTGCGGGTATATTCACAGGGGTATTGAGAAGATGTGCGAATCCCTTTCTTACCCCCAGATCATCCATCTGACCGATAGGATGGATTACCTTTCGGCCCACATCAACAACGAGGCGGTTTGCCTGGCTGTTGAAAAAGCTTTAAATATAGAGGTTTCAGACCGTATTAAGTACATCAGAACCATTATCGCCGAGCTTAACCGAATTGCCTCTCACCTGCTCTGGTGGTCGTCCATGTGTATGGATATGGGGGCGGTAACCCCCTACTTTTACGCATTTCGCGATAGGGAAAAAATTCTCGATATTTTTGAGGAAACCACCGGCGGCAGGTTGCTTTACAGCTACAACTGTCCGGGAGGTCTAATGAACGATATTCATCCCAACTTCCAGAAAAGAGTTAAGGAGTTTATTCCCTACTTCAGGAAAAGTTTCAAGGAGTACGACGAGCTGGTTACCGGGAACGTTATTTTTCAGAATCGAACTATGGGTATAGGGCTTCTGACCAGGGAGCAGGCTATTGCCTATGGTGTTACAGGCCCAGCTGGCCGTGGTTCGGGATTTGCCTGTGATGTGAGGAAGAGAGCTCCGTACAGCGCTTACGACAAGGTGCAGTTTAACGAGATCCTATACAACGAGGGCGATAGCTTTGCACGCTACAAGGTTAGAATGGATGAAATGCTGGAATCGTTGAAGATCATCGAGCAGCTTATTGATAATATCCCCGAGGGCAGCTACGTGGAAAAAATGAAGGCTGTTATAAAGCTTCCCGAAGGCGAGTACTTTCAGCAGGTTGAAACAGCCCGTGGCGAGCTCGTTGTGCACATTATCAGCGATGGCAACAAAACACCCTACCGGGTGAAGTTCCGTTCACCTTGCCTTTCAACCCTTTCGGTTATGGACCTCATTTCAAGAAATCAAAAAATTGCAGACCTAATTGCCATTGGCGGATCATTGGATTTGGTAATCCCTGATATCGACAGGTAAGGGCTTATGGGCAAACATTAACCATTCAGCACTAAACGCTAATACTATGCAGGGTGTTTTATATGATTTTACTGGGTTAATACAGAGTATTGATGCGGTATTTCGAGCAAGCATGTCCGATTTGTGGGCTACTGTGTTGGAATATGCCATTATCGGCATCATCTACCTGGTTATTTATGCGCTTATCGGGCTATTTTTGGTTTACGCCGAGCGTAAGGTTTGCGCCTTCATTCAGGTTCGCCTGGGTCCCAACAGGGTTGGCCCTAAGGGATTTTTCCAAACCATAGCCGACTTCATCAAGCTCCTTCTTAAGGAGAATATCAAGATAAAAAATGCTGATGGGGTGCTTTTTAACCTGGCGCCTTTCATTGTTATTGTTGCATCGTTCCTCACATTTGGCACAGTTCCCTTTGCAAAAGGGCTGCAGGGAATTGACCTGAACATTGGGGTGTTTTTTATTATGGCGGTTTCTTCGATGGGTGTGGTGGGAATTTTGCTGGGTGGATGGTCAAGCAATAGTAAGTACTCGCTGATTGGCGCCATGCGAAGCGGGGCTCAAATTGTTAGCTACGAGCTATCGGTGGGGCTCTCGCTGGTTACCATGGTTATCCTGACCGGAACCATGCAGCTATCACAGATTATTGAGCTGCAAAGCGATGGGTGGTTTATCTTTAAGGGCCACATACCCGCCCTAATATCCTTAATAATCATGATGATTGCCAGCACCGCCGAAATCAACAGGGGGCCTTTCGACCTGGCTGAAGCCGAATCGGAGCTTACCGCCGGTTACCACACCGAGTACTCGGGCATTAAATTTGCCTTCTTTTACCTCTCTGAATACATGAACATGTTTGTTGTGTCGGCGCTAGTTGCCACGGTATTTTTTGGAGGATGGATGCCACTACACATCGGCTCATGGCAGGCGTTTAACCATATAATGGACTTTATACCACCCATCATCTGGTTTATACTGAAATCATTCGCCCTAATGTATGTTATTATGCTGTTTAAGTGGACATTCCCAAGGCTTAGAATTGATCAGCTGCTTAAGCTCGAATGGCAGTACCTGCTCCCGATTAGCCTGTTCAACGTTCTGCTGATGGCGTTTGTGGTGTACATGAAATGGTACTTTTAAACTTGTAAATTATGGGATTAAAATCATACCTCTCGGGATTATTCAAAGGATTCTATTCGCTTTTAGTAGGCCTGCGGGTTACCAACTCCTACTTTTTTCACCCCAGCAGAATTGTAACCCAGCAGTACCCCGAGAACAGGAAGACTCTTAAAATGTTCGAGCGCTTTAAGGGTGAGGTTATACTTGTGCACAACGAGAATAATGAGCATAGATGCACCGGTTGCGGAATATGTGAGATGAACTGCCCCAACGGCTCCATCGAAATCATATCGAAAATGGAAACGGGTGAGGATGGGAAAAAGCGAAAGGCGATCGACAAGCACATTTACCACCTGAGCATGTGCACCTTTTGCGGCTTGTGCGTTAAGAGCTGTCCATCAAAGGCGCTTGCCTTTGGCAACGAATTTGAACATGCGGTTTTCGACAGGGCAAAGCTCGACAAGGTTCTGAATAAGGAAGGTTCTGTTTTAATGAAAGGAGTTGAATAGCCATGGAAATAGCTGCCTCAAAAGTAATATTCTACATCATTGCTGCGGCCATACTTTTTTTTGCGCTGCTCTCGGTTACCAGCAAGCGGATTCTGCGGGCTGCCACCTACCTATTTATCGTACTGATATCCACAGCAGCTCTGTACTTTCTGCTGAACTACCAGTTTCTGGGAGCCGTGCAGATTGCTTTATATGCCGGTGGTATTGTGGTGATGATTATTTTCTCCATTCTTTTGACCAGCCATGCCGGTCAGAAATTCGAGCCGGTAAGCCGTCTTAAATTTTTTGCGTCGTTGTTGGCCGTTTTGGTAGGATGGGCCTTGTCGCTCTGGGTAATTCTGAGCCACCCTTTTGTGGCAAGTTCAAAGGAAGCGGTTGAAGTGAACATGGACTCAATCGGGAAAGCCTTGCTTAGCTATGATAGAAACGGGTATGTTTTGGTATTTGAGGTTATTTCTATTCTCCTGCTGGCTGCAATGATTGGGGCGATTGTTATTTCAAAAAAACAACCTGGTGATGGGGAAACCAATCCGGATAACTCTAAAACAAGCAAATGATATGATGGGAGGTTTAGCTTTACAAGATTTTCTGGTTGTCAGCACATCCATGTTCTTTATTGGAATTTTTGGCTTTCTTACCCGACGCAACCTGATTACCATTTTAATGTCCGTTGAGCTTATACTTAACTCGGTAAACATCAACTTTGTGGCCTTCAACTACTTTCTGCACCCCGAGGCCATGCACGGAATCTTCTTTGCCATATTTGTTATTGCCGTTGCAGCAGCTGAGGCTGCAGTTGCCATTGCCATTATTATCAACATTTACCGCCGATTTAAGTCCATCAATATTGAAAATGTAAGTGAAATGAAATACTAACCACTATGCAGATGAGCTTCCAGTTTACCATACTAATCCCGCTTATTCCGCTTATCAGCTTTTTGATTATAGGATTTCTATACAGTAAAATGTCCAATAAGCTGGCTGGGATATGGGGTTCAGTTTCTATTTTTTCATCGTTCCTCCTGTCGTTGTTTACGGCCTATAGATATTTTTTTGAGGTTGGCAGGGTCAACGGGGTGTACCCTAAAATTTTAGGGTTCGATTTTGAGTGGCTAAGATTTAGCGACTCGCTGTCGGCCCACCTGGGCACACTGATTGACCCCATTTCGGTGATGATGCTGGTGGTGGTTACCACTGTTTCGCTGATGGTTCATATCTACAGCATCGGCTACATGAAGGGCGACAGGGGATTTAACCGCTTTTTTGCTTTCCTCTCGCTATTCAGCTTTTCCATGCTGGGGTTAGTTCTATCAACCAATATTTTTGAGATATACATTTTCTGGGAGCTGGTTGGTGTTTCGTCCTACCTTCTAATTGGATTTTACTATGAAAAGAATTCCGCGGTAGCGGCTTCAAAGAAAGCCTTCATCGTAACCCGATTTGCTGACCTCTTCTTTTTAATAGGAATTCTAATCCTATCGTTTTACACCAAGACGTTCGATTTCATTTCGCTAACCGACCCCAGCAACATTGCGGTAATGCAAACCGGAAGTATAACCTTTATGGGGCTAAGCGTAACCACTTGGGCATTGCTGCTTATTTTCATTGGAGGAGCAGGTAAGTCGGCCATGTTTCCGCTTCATATCTGGCTTCCCGATGCCATGGAGGGGCCATCCCCGGTGTCTGCCCTAATTCATGCGGCAACCATGGTTGTTGCGGGTGTATTCCTGGTAGCCCGGCTTTTTCCGATTTATGCTTTAGGTTCTGATCAAGCACTTCAGGTTATTGGCTACGTGGGCGCCTTCACCTCCCTGTTCGCAGCCGTTATTGCCATGACACAAATGGACTTTAAGCGCGTTTTAGCTTTCTCCACCATATCCCAAATTGGCTATATGATGGTGGGATTGGGAGTTTCGGGCTACGGAAACGAAGCAGGCCTGGGCTACATGGCATCAATGTTCCATTTGTTTACCCACGCCATGTTCAAAGCGCTTTTGTTCCTTTGTGCCGGATCGGTTATTCATGTTGTCCACACCAACTTTATCAATGAAATGGGCGGGCTGCGAAAGCACATGAAGATAACCCATATTACATTTTTAATTGCAACTCTAGCAATTGCCGGATTCCCGGGCTTCTCAGGATTCTTCAGCAAGGATGAAATCATTACTGCTGCATACCATAACAACAAGATTATTTTTTACACGGAATTGCTGGTGGCAGGAATTACTGCCTTCTATATGTTCCGGTTGTACTTTAGGGTTTTCTGGAACCAGGAAGCTAGCTATGAGCATAAGCCACATGAAGTGGAGAAAACCATGACCATTCCCTTGATTATTCTAGCCTTTCTCTCCATTGCTGTTGGCTACATACCCTTTGGTAATTTTATTTCTTCTGACAGTATGCCCCTGGAAAGTCATATAAATTGGGGAGTTGCATCTGCTTCCATTATTGTAAGCTTTACCGGAATTATTATTGCATGGGTGCTTTACAAGAAACCCTCCAACCTGCCCGAAAGAATTGTCAGCAGCATCAAGGTGCTCTACACCTGGGCCTACCATAAGTTTTACATTGATGAGGTATATCTTTTTGTAACCAAAAAAATCATTTTTAACCTCATTTCAAGGCCAATTGCCTGGTTCGACAGGCATGTGGTTGACGGGGCAATGAATGGCATAGCATGGACTACCAGCTGGGTTTCCGAAAGTATTAAGGGTTTGCAATCGGGACAACTTCAAAAATACGCTCTTGCATTCGTTTCAAGCACCATTATTTTAAGCGCATTGCTTATCTACATTTTGTTGAACGTCTAACATGGTGAGAATATGAACCTTTCGCTTTTTGTAATCATCCCGCTACTAACCGTTTTGCTTATTCTTTTTTCTAAGAGTATAAGGCAAACACGGTTGATAGCGGCTATCGGAATGTCTGTTCAGCTGGTGCTTAGCGCAATACTGGTTGTGCTGTATGTTAGCCTGCGAAAACATGGGAATGCCGATCAATTTGTGTTTGTAAAGGATATCGAGTGGTTTAAAAGCTTAAATTTCAACTTCACCATGGGGGTTGACGGCATTTCGGTTGCCCTAATCGGCCTTACCTCAATAGTCATTTTTGCCGGTGTGTTTGCCTCGTGGAAGATGGAAGACCTGCATCGCGAGTTTTTCATCTCGCTACTCGTGCTTGCGGGTGGGGTGTTTGGCTTCTTCATCACCATCGACATGTTCTCCATGTTTGTTTTTTACGAGTTGGCGGTGATACCCATGTACATTTTAATTGGTATTTGGGGAACCGGCAAGAAGGAGTACTCGGCCATGAAGCTCACCCTGATGCTCATGGGAGGTTCTGCACTTATCATTGTGGGTATTTTGGGTCTATACTTCCATTCGGGTGTAAGCGGCGGCCCGCTAACCATGAACCTGATGAACCTGTCCAAAGTGCATTTTCCCGTTGAGGTTCAGATGTTCCTGTTTCCTTTCCTCTTTATTGGTTTTGGCGTTTTGGGTGCATTATTTCCCCTGCATACATGGTCGCCCGATGGACATGCCTCGGCACCAACCGCTGTTTCTATGCTTCATGCCGGAGTTCTTATGAAGCTCGGAAGTTACGGCGTTTTTCGTATCGCAATTTATCTCCTACCCGAAGCAGCCAGGCAAATGGGACCATTTTTTATGGTGCTGGCAACAATCGGAATCGTGTACGGAGCCTTTGGGGCCATCATGCAAAAGGACTTAAAGTACATTAACGCTTACTCGTCCGTTAGCCACTGCGGACTCATCCTTTTTGGATTGCTGATGATGAACAAGACGGCCATGGATGGCGCTATCCTCCAGATGATCTCCCATGGAATTATGACCGCCCTCTTCTTTGCCCTTATCGGGATGATATACGGTCGCACCCACACGAGGTTGATCAACGAGATGGGTGGGCTTTTAAAGGTGATGCCTTTTCTTGGCGCCGCTTATGTAATTGCAGGTCTTGCCTCGCTTGGACTTCCTGGCTTTAGCGGCTTTGTTGCCGAAATGCTCGTATTCTTTGGCTCGTTCCAGCATGCCGATTTGTTTCATAGAATCCTGACCATTCTTGCTGCTAGCTCCATTGTCATTACGGCTGTTTACATCTTAAGGGTTATCGGAATTTTCCTGCTTGGCCCTGTCAAAAACGAACACCACCTGCTGCTTACCGATGCAACCTGGTGGGAACGGCTTTCGGCTGGTACCTTGATTCTTTTTATCACTATAATAGGTTTTTATCCCTATTTTCTTACCAACGACCTCATTGGTAATAGCTTGGAACCCATTCTACAAAAAATTTTGATGTTTAACTAACTGATAACCTAAATTATGCTATTACAATATCTTAGCCTAATGCGTCAGGAGGTATCGCTGATTTTTATAGCTGTGTTAGTATTGATATGTGAATTAACTGTAAACCAACGATATAAAAAAGTTGTTATCCCCATCACCCTCGTATTATTTGGCGTGCACACCATTTTGGGATTCGTTCCTTTCGATGGGGGTAAGCTGTTCGGCGGAATGTTTGCCACCAGCCATGCCCAAGCCCTGATGAAGAGCGTACTTAACGTAGGCGTTTTTATTATTCTACTCCAATCAGTAGCATGGCTGAAGAAGGAAGTAAATTTTCAGAAAAGCAACGAGTTCCTAATCCTGTTGTTTTCCACCCTTACCGGGATGTACTTTATGATTTCATCAGGCGATTTCCTGATGTTCTACATTGGACTTGAAATTGCATCAATACCTATGGCCATGTTGGCTGCTTTTGATACTTTCAGGAGCAAATCATCGGAGGCGGGAATAAAGTTTCTCCTAAACTCGGCTTTGTCGTCGGGTATTTTGCTGTTCGGGATTTCCTTGTTTTATGCCATCAGTGGAACCATTTATTTTGATGACCTGCCGTTGTACTTTTCGCCTGTTTCACCCCTCTTTGCCCTGGGATTCATATTCTTCATTTCTGGCTTGGCTTTTAAGATGTCGCTAGTCCCATTCCATCTTTGGACAGCCGATGTTTACGAGGGCTCTCCCACCATTGTAACCTCATATTTCTCCGTTATTTCTAAGGGTGCGGCTGCATTTATCACCTCCATACTGCTCTTTAAGGTTTTTTTCAACCAGCTTTACCTTTGGAAGGATATCATTTACCTGCTCTCGGTGCTCACAATGACCGTTGGTAACCTGTTTGCCCTCCGGCAAACCAACATCAAAAGATTTCTGGCATTCTCATCAATCTCCCAGGCCGGCTTTATTCTTCTTGGTCTGGTAAACGTTGATTCACTTGGAGTTACAGCTATTATCTACTTTATTTTGATCTACATACTTTCCAACCTATCCGCATTTGGCGTGGTAATGGCTATTGCAAATGTTACAGGGAAGGAGGAAATAAAGGACTACAACGGCTTATACAAAACCAACCCGTTGCTATCGCTAACCATGATGCTTGCCATGTTCTCGCTTGCCGGCATCCCGCCAACGGCTGGCTTTTTCAGCAAATTTTTCCTTTTTACTGATGCGGCAAAGGGTGGCTACTACTGGCTTGTTTTTATTGCCGTGCTAAATACCATCATTTCGCTCTACTACTACCTCCTGGTGGTTAAGGCCATGTTTATTAGCCCTAACGAACAGCCAATTGAACGCTTCAGGAGCGATATTTATACCCGGACTGCGCTGCTAATCACGGTTGTGGGAATTTTTGCTGTCGGCATCTATAGCCCGATATTCGAATACATACGAAACATTATTGATAAATTTTAAATACGGCTATGGGTAAATTTAGCTCAAAGCATGTTGTTGAGGAAATTCAGGGTATCCGTTGCACTCTGGTTGAGTCGGGTATCAACAAGAATAGGTTAGACTTTCTTAAAAGTATTCTGGAAGCAAATGGGCTGAAGGTTTGCTTCGAGGCCATTCCCCAGGCTGAGGGTCAGGAAGTACTCTACAAGATTGGCGTAACCGACTTAACATTTAATCCTACTATCGCCATTTTTGGACGTCGGTTGAAAACTCCCGATGGCACGGTAATCTCTCCAAAGTACTGGCTTCAGGAAACGGATTCGATAAAGCCTTACTACTGGTTGCAGTAACCAGACTTTCCATAGCACCGTTAACCTGCAAACCCCTAAATTCCTCATGGATTTGCAAGTTATCCGGTAATCTTTCATCATTCATGGTTATCCTTAGATTCTGTTGGCCTGTTTTGGATAGCCAGTTGCAGGGATTTTCCAGTTGAGGTTATAGCTTTACCTTGAACACTACTTTTTTAATTAACCCTGTGCCTATCAGTGGGGCGTGGCAATCGGACGGATAAAAAATTACAAAGTGGTAGGCAGGCACTTTCAGGAAGGTTGCAGGTGGATCGGAAAAGAAAGTAATATCATCCTTTTCGTTGTATGGCTCTTTGGGTAGTAGGCATTCCGAACGGTTTCGCCAACCCATAATCTCTTCACCCTGTAGGCAAACCTGCACGTCTATGTACCTGTCGTGAGCCTCAAGTAAGGCTTCTTCCTTTGCTTTAGCCTTGCTGAACGAGGGTGTTGCATACAAATTATCCCCCTCAATGTATATCCTCTCGCCGGGATGTGTAAAGTCCATCGTTATTAAGGCGCTTTCAATTCTGGAGAAAAGTGGATGTAGGTTAACGTATGTGCCAAACTCGTTTAGGCTCGATAGAATCATGACAGGTCGGAATTAACAATGTTTTGTTTAGATGAAAAGTTCCTGTAATTGTTAGCTAAGGTAAACAATCGTGATTATCACAGCTAAAAATGAGCAAAATTTTGATGGCCCAACCGGAAATTCCATTTAGCTATCTTTGCCTGCTGAATGAAAATCTGGAGCTATGAAGCTGGTAGCCGATAAGGATATTCCTTACCTGAGAGGAGTCCTGGAGCCCTTTTTTGAAGTAGAGTATATTCCCGGAGCTGGAATTAGCTGCGATGTTGTTAGGGATGCCGAGGTGTTGCTTGTTCGAACCCGTACACGGTGCAATGCAGATTTGCTTCAACATTCGAGCGTAAGATTTATCGGTTCGGCAACAGCCGGATTTGACCATATTGATTCTGACTACTGCAGTTCAAATGGGATACTTTGGCGCAATGCTCCGGGATGCAATGCCGGTGGTGTGCAGCAGTGGGTTGGCGCAGCCATTGTTTTATGGTTGGAAACGACACAAAGGTTGCCTCAAAGTCTTGTTTTGGGCGTGGTGGGAGTTGGCCATACCGGAAGCAAGGTGGCTGAACTTGGCAAAGCACTGGGAATGAAAGTTCTATGCTGCGACCCGCCACGAACTCGTAGGGAGAATTTGCCCCATTTTGTCAACCTGGAAACCATTTTGTCAAGCGCTGACATCATCTCATTCCATATTCCGTTGAATACTACCGGGCCCGATAAAACCTTCCACATGCTTGATAGTGATTCCTTACAGAGATGCAAGCCAAACAGCCTTCTTATAAATGCCTCAAGGGGCGAGGTGGTGGATTCTCATGCTTTAACTGCCTTTTTAAATGCCAACCCCTTTGCCCATGCTGCTATTGATGTATGGGAAAACGAACCGAACATTCTAAACGAATTGCTGAATCGTTGCATGGTGGGCACACCCCATATTGCAGGGTACTCCCTGGAGGGTAAGGTAGCTGCCACCCAAATGGTGGTTGATGCGGTTAGCCAACATTATCGGCTAGAACTGCATCCATGGCAGCCCGTACCAAATCCCACCCTGGCTAAGGTTAAGCTTAATGGTATTTCGAGTCTCCCCGAAGCCATTAGCGCCAGCTATAATATAGTCGGCGACGATTTGAGGAGAATTAGTTCAGATTTTGAAGGCTACAGGAATACATACTCCTACCGGCGCGACTTCAGCGGTTTTGAGGTAGCCACTAGCGATCCTAAGCTAAAGCAAAATCTGACGAGGGTGGGATTTACTGTTAGTAGGGGATAACCCAAAGTACCCGCTCCTCGTCAATGCACTGGTCTATTAGCCGCATTAGGTGGCGGTTCACCTGGATTATCTTTCGCATGTAGCCCCTCCAGTGCCGCTCAAAGTTTGGACCGTAGTCCATTAGCACCTTCAGTAAGTCTTTACCCAGAAAAATGCCGGTCATGTAGTTTTGGAACTCGGCAATGTTCTTTATAACAAGCAAGGTTTCCAGGTTATGTAGCAGCTCGTTTCGTAAAGGTATGAAATTGCGGCTGTTGTAAAGGGTGGGCGATATGAAATCAAAAAGGTGGTTGCTCCGCTCGAAGCAACTGGCAAATATGTTGAAAACATTTGTATTCAGGTAAAGCGACTCATCGTCGCACCTGTTGTAGTTTTCCGAGTCTCCTGTAATGTTGAATTCGATGAAATCGATGATCTCATCCTTGCGCATCAAGCTTAGCTGCATTTTGACATTAGTTTGTCTCCACTAGTAGAACCGTTGCCTATTCCGATTTTCACAACTGCTCATTTAATGTCAAAATTAATATTTTATTGAATTTCAAACAATTTTTGGACGATATTAACCCATACATCAACAGGCAATGTGTATTTTAGCAATGAAATTTGTAAGGATTAGTATAATATGCTTGGAACTATAGTTAATGCCGTGGCCATACTCGTAGGAGGAGTGCTGGGCTTGGTGCTGAAGTCGCGGCTACCTGAAAAATATACCGCAGTTTTTTTTCAGGTGATAGGCTTGTTTACTCTTGTTTTGGGATTTTCCATGAGCATTAAAACCGAGAAACCACTGCTGATGGTTTTCAGCTTAATTCTAGGAGGTGTTTCGGGGATAATCCTAAACCTACAGCAGCGAATTGATACATGGGCAATAGCTCTTAAAAACAGGTTTAAGCTCAAAGGCGATAGGTTTGCCGAGGGAATGGTTGTTGCTTTTCTGCTTTTCTGCATGGGCTCTTTGACTGTTCTGGGTGCACTCGAAGAGGGAACCGGCGGAGAGCCAAAACTTTTCTACGTTAAAAGCTTGATGGATGGTTTTTCTGCCTTAGCGCTTGCATCAACCCTGGGAGTTGGCGTTATCTTTTCAATATTACCCTTGTTGGTTTACCAAGGCGGTCTTACATGGATAGCTGCAGCCACTGCCAAATCTCTATCCAATGCCATGGTTAATGAACTTTCTGCAGTTGGTGGAGTACTGCTTATTGCACTTGGAATCAATATTCTTGGAATTAAAAAGCTGGAGGTAGTCAACCTTTTACCTTCCCTGGTTTTTATTATCCTTTTATTTTACCTGTTTGGATAATTTGATTATGATGATGCACGCTTTAGAAGAACAGCATGCTGAGCTGGCAAAACTCTTCAGAAACACCTTTAGCGTTGAACCTCTCTGCTTCGAACCAATTCCTGTTTCAGGTTCCCTTCGAAAATACTACCGCTTACAGAACGGCAACACGTCAGCAGTTGGAACTTTCAGCCCTGATGTTGACGAAAACCGCACTTTTTTCAAGCTTACCGATTGCTTCACAAGGCAATCCCTTAATGTACCTCAAGTATTGGCTATTTCACCCTGTATGCGCTACTACCTGCAATCAGATTTGGGCTCCACATCCCTTTTCGACATTATTACTTCTCCCGGTAAGTTTCCCCAGCACAACCTTAACAATTTTCTATCCATTGCGGTTACCAGCCTTGTTGACTTTCAAGTTAAAGGTTTTAATGAGATTAGCTCTTCCGGTCAACTTCAACTCCCCTTGTTTGACCGCACATCGATGATGTGGGATATGTACTACTTTAAATACTGCTTCCTCAAGCCCTCTGGAATTTCATTCAACGAACAGCTACTCGAATCCGATTTTGAGTGGTTTGCCAAGGAGCTGCTAGAGCAAAAGCACTTTCTATTTCAGTACCGTGATTTCCAGTCGCGTAATATTATGGTGCACAACAACCAGCTGTACTTTATAGACTATCAGGGTGGGAGAATCGGGCCACCACTTTATGATATAGCCTCCTTTTTATACCAGGCAAGAGCAAAGCTGGATAATGATAAACGGTTCGAACTGCTAAGCCTTTACTTAGACAGGTTAAATTGCCTTCTCTCTATAGATAAGGAAGAATTAAAGGCTAAATTTCCAGCAATGGCCATGTTTCGTATCATGCAAACTCTAGGTGCTTATGGTTTTAGAGGCTTTTTTGAGAAGAAAACACATTTTATCCAAAGCATACCCCTGGCTGTTGACAACTTTATCAACCTCTCTCGCTCCGCTCCTGGGCCTCATACAGCTTATATTACCGACCTTTTAGAACAGTATAGAGTTTTATTTCAACCCTCATCCTGCTTGTCACCATCGGGTCAGGAGCTTACTGTATATATTACCAGCTTCTCTTTTAAAAATGGCTATCCTGAGGAGCACCCGGAGCATGGAGGAGGCTTTGTGTTCGATTGCAGGTGTTTGCCTAACCCTGGTCGAATGGATAGATATAAAAACCTTACAGGACTTGATTTCGAAGTAATTCAATTCCTTGATGAGAGCGATGAGGCTCAGAGATTTATTGCCAATGCTACTGCCTTGGTAAAGGATGCAGTTGAGAATTATTGCCAACGACGTTTCTCCTACCTGTCTGTTGCTTTTGGCTGCACCGGTGGGCAACATCGTTCGGTGTACTGCGCCAGTAAGCTAGCCCTTGCCATCGAAAACACCAAGAACGTAAGGGTAGTCGTTCAGCATAGGGAGTTTCCAGCTTAATGCTTGTTACATTTTGTCTTTTATTTCATGCATAGCAAGCGCATACTCACCTGTAAATCAGTCAAAAAAAATTCTGTTTTTAACGCCTACTTATAAATTTCTACTTTTTAGATTTCTATCTTGTCAACTTTTAAATAGAATTGCTTACTTTAACAAAACCTAAATGTCGATTTTCACTGCTTTTCTAGTTTTGTCCTAGCTAAGCTTTTGCGAAATGATGTTTTTTAAGTTGGTTTTTCTCTAATTTTTGAACTAGTATGAAAGCAATGATTCTTGCTGCAGGTTACGGAACCCGCCTATTACCCCTAACCCAAAACAAACCTAAAGCGCTGATTGAGGTAGGAGGTAAGCCTCTCCTGGAGCACTGTATAGAAAACCTCATAAATTTTGGCTTCAACGAAATTGTTATCAATACTCATTACTTTGCCTCACAGGTTATTAGTTTCCTTAACAGCAAGACATTCGATGCCAATATTTTTATTTCAGATGAGACCGAGCGCTTGCTCGATACCGGTGGTGGAATTTTCAAGGCACGCCAATTCCTTGATGGTAACGAGCCTTTTTTGGTGCATAATGTTGATATAATTTCCAATATTGATCTGGCTGAACTTTACAACATTCATGGGCAAGCCGACATCCTGGCAACCCTGGCCGTTAACCAACGCGATTCCTCAAGGGTGTTCCTCTTCAACAATGATATGCAGCTGGCCGGTTGGAGGAATATGGTTACAGGTAAGGTCATTATTTCAAATTTCAGCCCCCAGCTTACCGCCTATGCGTTTTGCGGAATCCATGTTATTTCTCCCCGGATATTTAACGCTATAAAGGCAACAGGAGTATTTTCTATAGTTGACATTTACCTAAATCTTTGTAAGGATTACAGAATACAGGGGGTAAACTTGCCAAATAACTTTATTTTAGATGTGGGAAATCCCGATTCCATTGCGATAGCCGAAAGTTTCCTGCATTCATGCAACCATTAACCAGATTAACTGCTGCACTTTTTACCTGAGAAATTTTAGTTTTTCTGAATATTTTGAATGACATGATGTAATTGTTAATCAGCAAGGTAATGTTGTAATAAAGAATTGTAGTTGAAAACTTAAAAAAAAGGTGTAAAAAAGTTTG
>DCDD01000144.1 GCA_002316235.1 Bacteroidales bacterium UBA1064 | reverse complement strand
GACAAGTTCTTGAATTATTTTATCCTTTATCCTTGTCTGAGCCTGTCCTCTGCCTTTTTCTATCCAATGTGGATAAATCGCTCCACCAGCTGCCTTATTTCTTCGGTTTTACCATAAATCTTTTCGCTAAGGCCCTTATCCTGGAATGATTTCAAATTGTTAATTCGGGAATCTATCATCCCTTTGGGGAAAATTCCATCGGCTTCAAAGATATGCCTTTTAGCCTCGAGCGCTTCAGCCGATTCCCAACAGGAAGCCGGAAGCTGCTTTAAGGCGGCAAGCTTCTCCTTGTATTCAGGACTAAAAATATTTACATCTACGTAGAGCTTATCGGCAAGCTGCAGGGCATCTTTCATACGTAGGCCATTGAGCGATGCAACCACCAGCGCAGCAACGGTTAGGTAGGGATCGGCTGAACAATCGGCCACCCTGTACTCAAAGGTTTGCCTGTTCAATCCTGCTGGCTGTGCGCTTGTATCGGCAGGATTTGCATGGGTAACCATCTGTTCGGTGCCAACCCAGCCAAGTGGAATACGGATAACCACCGAACGGTTACGCTCACCCCAGCATATATTTGTTGGCGCTTCCTGATGGGGTACTAGCCGTAAATAGGAAGTAGGAATTGTGTTCCCAAAAGCGGTTATGGCGTCGGCTGCGTCTAGAATTCCCGCAATCATTTTTTTTGAAGTATTGCTTATCCTTCCATTTTCAAACACCAGATTTTTCCCATCCTTTTCGACCATCAGGTGAAAGTGGAGGCCGCTCCCAGCCTTCCCCACAGTGATTTTTGGGGCAAAACTTATATCAACGCCGTACCGGTAACCAAGCATGCGCACCATCCACTTGGCAATTACAAGCTGGTCAACGGCATCCTCAACCGGCATGGGCAGAAATTCTATCTCGTGCTGCTCATAAAGTGTGTCCTCCGTCATGAAGCATCCCACCTCGGCGTGGCCATACTTCACCATACCACCGGCACGAGTAATGCAGATTAAAGCCTCCTTTCGGAGATCCTCCCACTTCGCAAAAGGAGCAGATGAGTGGTAGCCCTTTTGATCTGTTCCGGGGAAAAAATCATCGCGCTCGCTAATTACGTAGTACTCCAACTCGGCAAGAGCCTTAAAGGTACAACCTGTCTCAGACTTAAAAAGATTATGAGCTTTCCGGAGCACATTTTCAGGTGAACTTTCGAGTGGTTTGCCCTCGCTATCGTAGAAAGAGCATAGAATATCAATTGCTGGAACTTCAGAGAAAGGATTTACAAAGGCTGTCCGGTAGCGGGGAATAACGTATAGATCGCTACTACCAGCACCGATGAACGAAAACAAGCTGCTACCATCAACCCTTTCGCCAGCCGAAAGAATAGTATCCAGATACTCCTTTGAGGAGATGGCAAAGTTCAGGGTTTTTAACCTGCCATCGTCGGCCACATAGCGAAAGTTGACCATCTCAATATTCTTAGCCTCACAAAAGCGGATGATGTCATTCTTGGTAAACTCAGCTGAAGGTTTTTTAAGAAACCGAACCAGCTCATTGGGGTTCATCAAAATTTCAGAATCGTTCATTTTAACCGGTCTTAGATTAATATTTTACAAAATTACGATTTTACAGATTACAGATTTAAAGGATTTCGGATGTTTCATAACATAATTTCAAATCCGCAGGCTCAAAATGGAAAAACCGTAACCAAACTTTACATTTTAAAGGGCAGATAGAAGTAAATTCAAAAAAAGAGGTGAGCATTTTGGATGAATATTCCAAAATGATATTCCACTCAAAGCTGTAAATCATTACAGCTTGTTACAGGCAGAGAATGATTGCGCTATGAATTAGTAATATTCTAAAGTTCGAGGGCACTACCCCAATGACTTCAAGCGTTCCTGTAGAACTTCAATCTTTGCCAGGGCATCGGCTTGTTTTTTGTGTTCCAACTCAACAACGGCTTTAGGCGCATTGCTTGTAAAACGTTCGTTGTTAAGCTTTTTCATTACATTTTCGAGAAATCCTTTGGTGTACTCGAGCTCGGAAAGTATTTTTTCCCGTTCCTCCTCGGTGTTAATTAACCCTCCTAGCGGGATGTAAATCTCCGTAGTGCCCACCATGAACGTAGCTGCACCCTCAATTTTCTGGTCAATGTAGGTCAACGAGTTTATCGAGGCCAGCTTAGAAATGATCTCCTCAAGACCAGCATCGAGCTTAGCGGCATTTCGTATGCTCAGCTGTAGGGGTTGCTTGGGTGAAATGTTGTTTTCCTGGCGTATATTCCTAACGCCCACGACAACCTCTTTTACCCTATCGAAACCGATTAGAATATCCTGGTTAAATCCTGTTGAATGGGGTAATTGTTGAACCATAATGCTTTCTCCATCCCCTCGCTGGCGTATGTGTTGCCAAAGCTCCTCGGTAATAAATGGCATGAATGGATGAAGCATAATCAGCAACTTCTCGAATATGCTTACTGTTGCGTTATAGGTAACGGCATCTACGGGTTTACCGTATGCAGGTTTAATAATTTCGAGGTACCATGACGCAAAATCATCCCAGAAAAGCTTGTAGAGGTTCATGAGTGCTTCCGAAATGCGGTACTTTGCAAAGTCATCATCAGCCTGCTCAATTGACTTGTTCAGCAGGGAGTTAAACCATTCAATGGCAGCAATAGCCGACTGCGGTTGAACTGCAGATTCGTCAACCTGCCAGCCCTTAACCAACCGGAAGGCGTTCCATATTTTGTTGCAGAAGTTACGACCCTGCTCAGTCAGGTTTTCGTCGAAAAGCAGGTCGTTTCCGGCAGGTGAGCATAAAAGCATTCCCACCCTAACCCCATCGGCCCCGTACTTCTCGATCAACTTTAGCGGATCGGGTGAATTTCCGAGCTGCTTGCTCATTTTGCGATGCAGGTGATCACGAACAATCCCGGTGAGGTAAACATTCCGGAAAGGTTTATCGCCCATGTACTCGTAACCGGCCATAATCATTCGGGCAACCCAGAAGAAAAGTATTTCGGGTGCGGTAACCAGGTCGTTGGTTGGGTAGTAGTACCTGATGTCGGGGTTGTTTGGCTCAAGAATACCATTGAAAACCGAGATTGGCCAGAGCCACGAGCTAAACCATGTATCCAGCACATCCTCGTCCTGTCTAAGATCGTCGGCCACTAGACCGGAATTACCGGCTGCTTTCCGTGCCAGCTCTACCGCTTCCTCAACATTATGAGCAACCACAAAGCCCCCATTGGGAAGGTACCATGCAGGAATTCTATGCCCCCACCAAAGCTGGCGTGAAAGACACCAATCCTTTACATTTTCCATCCAGTGACGGTAGGTGTTGACAAACTTAGGAGGATAGAGCTGAATATCGCCCTCCACAACAGCCTTGAGGGCTGGTTCAGCCAACTCCTTCATGCGAAGGAACCACTGCATCGAAAGCTTAGGCTCAATTATGGCATCGGTTCGCTCGCTAAAGCCAACGCTGTTTACATAGTCATCTACCCGTTCAAGGTTTCCCGAGCTTTCTAAATCATCAACAATTCTCCTTCGCACCTCAAATCTATCCAAACCCACGTATAGTTTTGCTGCGGAACTAATTGTGCCGTCATCGTTGAATATGTCAATAGAATCCAGGTTATGTTTTTGACCAATCAGGTAGTCGTTTACATCGTGAGCGGGAGTAATCTTGAGAGCGCCGGTGCCAAACTCCCTGTCAACATAATCATCGTAAATAATTGGAACGCTACGGTTTACCAGCGGAACAATCACTCTTTTACCTTTCAGATGGGTGTATCGGGGGTCATCGGGGTGAACACAAAGGGCTGTATCACCCAGAATGGTTTCGGGTCTTGTGGTTGCAATAGTAACAAACGAATCTTCACCCTCAATCCTGTAGCGGACGAAGTAAAGCTTTCCCTTCACTTCGCGGTAAACCACCTCCTCGTCTGAAACCGCCGTTTTTGCCAGCGGGTCCCAGTTCACCATGCGAACGCCGCGGTATATGTATCCCTTATTGAAAAGGTCAACAAAAACATGGATAACACTAGCCGAAAGGGTTTCGTCCATGGTAAAGCGTGTGCGGGACCAGTCGCATGAGGCCCCCAACTTTTTCAGCTGCTCAAGAATAATCCCCCCGTGTTTTTCCTTCCACTCCCACGCATGTTTAAGGAACTCCTCACGGCTTAGCTGTGATTTTTCAATTCCATCGGCTTTCAGCTTAGCCACAACTTTTGCCTCGGTGGCAATTGAGGCATGGTCGGTACCCGGCACCCAGCAGGCATTCTTACCCATCAACCTCGCCCGCCGGATGAGAACATCCTGAAGGGTGTTGTTGAGCATGTGCCCCAT
>DCDD01000178.1 GCA_002316235.1 Bacteroidales bacterium UBA1064 | reverse complement strand
AAGCCTCGGCGAACTTTTACTATAGTTGACATGTATAGTATGTTATTAAATGCTGAATAGTTTCACATTCCATACCAGGAGAATTTTACTCCATTGCTTACTCAACTCAATTAATTAACTATCAAAAACTTCCCTAGCAACAGGTTATGTATTTAGCCAAGCTTATTTTATATTTCTATCCTTTGAAAAAAATGTAAAGATAATTCCTTTTTAGCTATTCATCGAAAAATACGTATTGATATTTTTCAATATGTATAGATGTATTATTATCTTATACCAGAAATTTTGGACTTTTCTAATACACCCCACACTGTTACCGCATTAACAATGCAACCGTTAAAATTGTTTCGCAAAAAATAGTGGTTCCCAAAATTATTTTTTTTCTGTCATTCAATCAATCCTTTAAAACTTCCCAGCTAAATGTTGTAAGTCTGGCCCCCTAGAGAAGCAGCCGAATGTAGAAGTGCACTGGAAGTTCATGCCCTGCGCCAAACCGGGATAAACGAGGCAGCTGCAACCACAGCAGCTACAAACAAGGCTTTTAGCAAAGAATTCTAATCAAGGTGTACATCAACATCCACTTGTATATACTTTTAACCCAGACTCAGCCAACCAGACATTACTTCCTCCATATAAACCAAACCATTTACCTTTTAAACGCTGTATCCACTGAACATGAATAGGTAAAAAATGACGAAAAGCAGCCTGCAATACAAAATTTTACAGTACGTTTGACACCGCTTAAATTTTACATAAAATTGTGTCTACATATTGATATGTAAAGCATTACAACATAACAATGGAATACCCCTATAGGATAGCCTGGTTAAAAAAGAGGATTAAGCGAGCGTCAATTGCGAGCTTGGTTAAGTTAAACAATTAGGGGTTTGTTTACCTGCTGCCATTGAGGTTTTATCCAAACGTTAACGAGTGTAGAATACCAGGTCGCAGCTAATTGATTGCTAATTAATAATACTAAAATTTTGTACGGATGAAAATAGCATTAATCACAGGAGCAACCTCAGGAATTGGCCGTGCAACAGCCCTACGACTAGCCCAGGACAACTTCAACCTGATAGTAACCGGGCGCCGGCTTACCCAGCTGGAACAGCTGAAAAAGGAAGTTGAGGTGAAGTTTAAAAAGGAGGTGCACATCCTGAATTTTGACATTCGCTTCAGGGAGCAGGTTGATAGCGCAATTGACAGCCTGCCGGAGCACTGGCGAAAGATTGACGTGCTGGTTAACAATGCCGGTCTGGCGCTGGGGTTGAATCACCTGCAGGATGGCATGGTGGAGGACTGGGAGCAGATGATCGATACCAACATCAAGGGTGTTCTGTACATCACCCGCAAAGTAGCGCCTTTGATGATTGAACGGGGAGGTGGACACATTGTCAACATTGGCTCCACGGCCGGAACCCAGGTTTACGAGAATGGCAATGTTTACTGCGCTACTAAGCACGCCATGCACGCCCTCTCACAGGCCATGAGGCAGGATATGCTAAAGCATAACATCAGGGTAACCGAGGTTAGGCCGGGCCTTCTGGAAACCGAGTTCTCGCTCGTGCGGTTTAAGGGCGATAAGAAAAAGGCAAAGGACACCTATGCCGGTCTCACCCCTCTTTCGGCCGAGGATATCGCAGAGGTTATCTACTTTGCGCTTACACGTCCACCTCATGTTTGCATCAACGATATTGAGGTTACCCCTACCGCCCAGGCAAATTCATACTACACAAATAGAAAAGTCTGAGCTTCGGCTCAGACTTTTTTTTGCCGGTCGTGCTGTCACTTCAGAAAATAGCTAATTTTACCCTACTTTTACATCAAGAATTGATTCATACTATTGTTGAGGGTTGAAATCACTTTTAAACGAAAATATTTCTCAAACCTAATGCACTATGAATGAAACGTTGAGCAAGGAGGAGTTTAGCAACCTCATTTTGAAAGTACAACGGGATGAAATAAACGGATTTAAGATTTACAGCAAGCTGGCCAAAATAGAAAAGGATGCTTCGAATCGGGAAATCCTATCCCGAATTGCCGCTGAGGAGTACAGCCACTACAACTTTTTCAAGAGCATTTCGGGCAGGGAGGTAGGACACAACAGGCTAACCACCTGGTTCTACTTCACCCTCACCCACCTTTTTGGACTAACATTCGGCATTAAGCTCATGGAGCGCCAGGAGGATAAGGCCCAAAGGGTTTACCCCCAGCTTCTACCCTACATTCCCGAAATTGACGGCATTCTCAGGGCAGAAGAGGAACACGAAAGCGAGCTAATCGAGATGATTAAGGAGGAGAAGCTCGACTACGCAGGCTCCATCGTGCTGGGCCTAAACGATGCCTTGGTTGAGCTGACCGGGGCGCTTGCCGGATTCAGCTTTGCCATGCAGAACACCAGGCTAATTGCCATTGCCGGATTGATAACCGGTATTGCTGCCTCGCTATCAATGGCGGCCTCACAGTACATCTCGGTATCAACTGAGAATAGCGGCCAAAATGCCCTGAAATCATCAATTTACACCGGCATTGCATACGTCATAACGGTTATCATCCTGATAGCTCCCTACCTCATACTACAATCCTACTTCGCTGCGCTTGCCCTTACCCTAACCTTTGCCATCCTGATTATACTGGTGTTCAACTACTACATATCGGTGGCTAAGGATTTGAATTTCAAAAGGCGCTTCAGCGAAATGGCCATAATCAGCCTGGGAGTAGCTGCCCTCACCTTTGGAATAGGATTCCTTATTCGCAAGTATTTGGGAGTTGATATTTAATTCGGATTGCATGGACACACTTCAGGATTTTGTTCCGGTATCACCCTACGAGCTGAAGGATAACTTCTTCGATGCTGTTGATAACGGCTGGATGCTAATCACGGCAGGCGACGAGCAGAAATTTAACACCATGACGGCTTCGTGGGGTAGCTTCGGCATTCTATGGAACATGCCAATTGCACAGGTTTTTATCCGACCCCAACGCTACACCTTCCAATTTGTTGAGCAACACAGCTACTACACCCTTAGCTTTTTTGATGAAAAATGGCGCAAGGCACTCAACTTTTGCGGGGCAAAATCGGGCCGAAAGTTCGATAAGCCAAAGGAAACAGGATTGGTACCGGCAGCCACCGGGCATGGTATAGCCTTTCAGCAGGCCCGCATGGTGCTTGAATGCAGAAAGCTGTATGCCGATAACCTGAAACCTGAGCAATTCATAGACAGGGATATCATCGGGAAAAACTACCCCAAAAGCGACTTTCACCGGTTTTTCATCGGCGAAATTGTGAATGTTTACCTGGCAAGAGGCTAACTTCCTCTGTCCATTCTAAAAAATTCAGCTGCCGGTAACCGGAAAACGCCTCGATTTGGAAATAAAATCGTAGGCTTCGCCTTTGGATATGATAGAAGCAAAATCATGGTAGATTGCCTCGCTTAGCTCAACGTTCTGCCTGAGAATATTCTTTTTCAGGCCTAAGTGACGCTGTAGGAAAAACCGATTCTTCAGGGGTAGCTTATCAAGGACGAGGTCAATTCCACCGGCAACAGCCTTGTTTTTCACTACGTGCGATGTAGGTTTAAGCCTGTCGTACATGGAGAGGGGTTGCCTAAACCCCGCCCCGTGGTGGTAAATGGCATTTTCGTATATGCCAAACATCAGGGGGTGCTCGCTCAGCTGCCCGGTTCGCAGTAGCGGTTTCCACTCAACACCTAAATCGTTCAGTATTTTAAGGAGGTTACCACCCACGTCGGTGCGCTTAACTCCCCTGGAGTTAGTCCACTCGTATCCCTTAAGCCAGTCTCCACTTATGCTTTTCCAAAACCCGACCGTGGTGAGGCAAAATGAAGGATGGGGCTGGATATCGCCCACGTTTTCCAAGCGTTGCACTGCAGCCAGAGGGTAGCGCTCAAGCTGCATGCCGATAAAATCATCAAGAGGTGTTACCGGAAAGGCATCACCGTCAATAAAAATAAGCGGGTCGCCATCCGATTGTGCCAGCAGCATGATGGTTTCGGCCAGCAGGTTGAGCTTTACGGCATGCTCCGTGATGGGTTGACAGGAGCTGTAGAAATACTTCGACCTCTGCTTGGCCGCTTCTCCGCTAAGAAAGGCGTAAACCCTGAATGGCTGATGAATGTAACGGTTAAGCTGGTTGAGCTGAAGGTCAACCCACCTGTCGGTATTCCAGTGCACCGTTGCTACGTGAATCATGGCGCTTGGCTTAGCAATGAGAGGTACAAGTTTAGAAAAAATATAGGGATTGTAAAAACGGCTAAAAATATGGTTAACCATATTGCAATGTTAAGTAGTTGATAGACAGATATATTGATAGGTAAAGTTTTGCAAAAAAATGAACCAAACTTGCGAGCTCAACGAAGATAATTTTTAGATACAACATTGAAATTTTTATATTATCTATGCACCGATTATGAAAAATTGTTAATGGGTTCTACGATTTTTTTTGAAATCAAAAGAAAAAAATGAACCAAGCTTGCGAACTCAACGAAGTTAATTTTTAGAACCCACC
>DCDD01000009.1 GCA_002316235.1 Bacteroidales bacterium UBA1064 | reverse complement strand
TGCCAGGAATGTAGTCGCCCTCTTTCACCATCACGGAGAAAAGGACATTCTCGGCAGCTCTCCCCTGATGGGTTGGCAAAAAGTGCTCAAATCCCAGAATATTCTGGATGGCGCTTTTAAGGTTGTAGTATGAGGAAGCTCCCGCATAGCTCTCGTCACCCATCATGAGCGCACTCCACTGCCTGTCGCTCATGGCACCGGTTCCGGAATCGGTGAGCAAATCAATAAAAACCTGCTCGCTCTTCAGGTTAAACATGTTGTACTTGGCCTCCTTAATCCAACGCTCCCTTTCGCTTCGGGTGCTCCGGTGTATAGGCTCAACCATCTTGATTTTGTACGATTCTGCAAATGGTAGTTCCATATCGATAATTTTTTAGCGTAAAAAAATTAAAACTTAGGGATAACTTAAACAGTGCTGCATAGCCGGGGGATGGCTATGCAAATGACGGCATTAGAAAAAGTTATCCCTGTTCTTGATGTTCAGGAATACGTACTTGGCAGAAAATTTAAAATGAAGGTCGCAATAATTCATTATGCTGAATGCCGATATGATGCTTACTTGTAGAAGCAAATTTAGTCAACATTAGCTAAATATTCCTATCAACCCAGCTAAAAATGTTTAGAGGAGAATTATGGCCACAAGAGGAAGTGCTAAACCAGCAATAATGAGAAGAACACCACGATGGGTAATGCCATTCTTCCCTTTTACCAGGAAAAGCCCCGATATAGTAATTGCCATCAGGGCTATGGCAAAAATATCGCTGAACCAAGTCCACCATGACTTGGGTAGATTTTTATGCAGCATGTTAAGCTGGTAGAGAACAGGCCTGCGGTAGCTTCTTTCTACCAGAGCGCTACCGCTCCCTAGATCTGAAGTAACCGTTCCATCGGAAACAAATAGCTTGACTGTTCCGGGTTTAGGGTAGTAGAACGACCTTAGCCCCTGTACACCAATAGGTTCCAACTTAGAAGTCAGCAACTCCTTGTTAATTAATGATGTGTCGAGTGGGAGATTCAACTCCACCTTACGAATATCAATGGAGTAGTAGGGGTTCCAGTCGCGGGTATGGTTGAGCAAAATTCCGGTTACACAGTATATAAGAGTCATTCCCGTGAAAAAGTAACCAAAATCACGGTGCAGCACCCTGAGCAGCTTGCGCATGTTCATGAACGATTAACTTATATATTTTCCCTGGTATAAAAAAACCGGCAGGCATCCTCCTCCACCATAAGGCGTGAAGGATTGCCACCGGAGTATAGTTTAATTAAGGTAGAATGCTAGAGGGCCCTTACTTTTTGGCAGAAAACTGCATAGTCGAGTTTTTTTGCTTTCTGCTGTCCACCTTCCTCTTCGCTGCATGATTCCACATCTTCAGGTGCTGCACCCTGCACCACGCCAACAACCTCAACAGTGGTTCCGTTGAGATTCTGATCGAACTGGGGAACGGCATCGGTTGCCATTACCTTGAAGGTGCTGCCCGAATCGCTGCCCATGAGCGTAAGCTTTTGGCCGCTATGCATGCAAACATGATCAACCTTGGCAGTAAACTTTACGGTTTGGTTGGCAAATGCCTGTGGGTTTGAGATGAGAGAATCAATGCTAACCTCAACAATTGACGCTGCTGTTGAATCGGCTTTTGCCTGCTGGTTGTCAGAACTGCTCTTTGTTCCGCATGAGCAGGCAAGAATACTTGCTGCTGTAGCTGCGAGTAAAAATACTTTTTTCATCATACTTCTGTGATTTTGAGTAAAATTTAGTTGAAAATGTCCTTTAAAACTAGCTTGTGCAAGTTAGAAAAAAATACTGATAACATTAAACGTAGCATAAATAATGCTTGCCAGACCGTTTGTGGTAGCGAAAGCCATGTTAACCCTCGATATATCGGTAGGTTTAACTATTAGATGCTGGTATATCAGCAGGGCGATAAAAAGGGCTGCACCCACCCAGTACCATACATCGGAGTGATATAGGATACCAATGAGAACTACGACAGCTCCTGCAACAAAATGTAGAAGGTTGGCCACCAAAAGAGATTTTTTAACGCCCAGTGCTGCCGGCAACGACTTTAGGTTTTCCCGCTTATCAAAATCTTCATCCTGCAGGGCATACATGATATCAAAACCGGATACCCAGAATAGCACGATAACCGAGTAAAGTAACGGCAACAGCTCGAACCTGGGGGTAACTGACAAGTAGGCACCTATAGGCGCCAGGGCCAATCCAAGACCAAGCACAAAATGGCAAAACATGGTAAATCGCTTGGTGTAGCTGTACAGAAGCACGATTGCCAAAGCTATTGGCGAAAGGAAAAACACCGTGCGGTTGATGAAGTAGGTGGTTGCAATGAAGAGCAACACATTCACCGTAACAAACACGGCTGTAGCCCTGGAGGTAATTATGCCGCGAGGAATTTCTCTGTTTTGCGTCCTTGGATTAATGGCGTCGAAACGACGGTCGACTAGCCGGTTAAAGCTCATGGCGGCATTACGGGCAAAAACCATACAGAGCAACACCAGCACAAACAACCAAACATCAACATTCTGCGGGGTTTGCCGATAGACCAAAAAAAATCCAATTACTGCAAACGGCAATGCAAATACAGTGTGGCTAAACTTAACCAGCGAAAGATAATTCCTAATTGTTTTTACCATAGACAGAAAGAATTGTACTCATCAGCACCAAATATTAAACACTTTAAATAGTAAATATCCTACAATCTACTCCTACTCATTTCTTAAAAAAACGTATTAACGCCGTTGAACACATGAAGCATGCTCACATAAACAAGCCGTTTCTGGTTGCCTCACTTTAAACCTACTGTGCGTAATGCACATAACTCAACAGGATGAATAAAAAAACAGTAAAACTTCACCAACAGTGGAAGATCAAAAACATTAGCAATAGACCGATAGTACTCCGATGAATTCGTCCCTCAGGCAAAAAATGCGATCCAAAAGTAGCCATTTTTTTTAAATTTGGGTATCTTTAGTGCTGCAATAACCACCCTATGAGCCGGTTCGGGAAGCATACGACGATTGTTTTGGCCTTCTGGCTTTTTATGCAATTCCCCACTCTTCAAGCCCAGGTCAGCCCGGATTCGAGCCTTACCTCCAAATCGGAGGAAAAAGTTCTGGCCAACCTGATATCCGAGGGAAGGGACAATGTTGTCAAAAATCCAGATAAGGCATTGGACAATGGGCTACAGGCTCTAGTGCTGGCAAAAAAGCTGGGCGATACCCGATTTGAAATCGAAGCTCTCCTGATTTTAGCCGAGTCGAACTTTACCCTTGGACAGTATGAAAATTCATCACGCTACTATAATAGGGCTCTCAACTTTTATGACCAACTTGGCAACTCCGATGCAAAGTACAAGATACTCATTGGGCTTGGGAGGGTGTATGATGCTGAGAAAAATCCCGAGCTGGCCATTTCCACCCTTGAAAGGGGGCTTGCCTCTGACGAAAACATCAACAACATAAACCTGTATATCGACCTGCTAGAACTGCTGGGTGAACTTTACCAGAAACAAGGCAACTATAGAAAATCAGCTGAAATGTACAGCAAGGTGCTGGCAATAGTTGACAACCCGATGGGCCGAAAGGTGCTTTTGAAGGAAAAAATCAAATCTGACGCCTTCTTTAAGCTGGGACAGGTAAAAAAGAATTCGGGGGAACTGGTAGAAAGCCTAAGCAACTTTAAACAAGCTGCAGAAATTTCTATAAATAATTTTGATTCACTTAGCTACTCCAATGCACTTCAGGAAATAGCGCTCACCTACTACCTTCTACAAAAACCCGATAGCGCCAACTTTTACTTTACAGCCTCATACGCCATCAGCAACAAAATTTCCGACACGGTAGGCATGATTCAAGGCCTTCAGGGAATTGCTGATATTTACCTCGATTCAGGAAATCCTACTCAAGCCCTCTACTACTACAACCAGCAACTCACCGTGGCACAAAAGTTAAAAAATATTCCCGCTATCACCGAATCCCTGGTAAAAATTTCGAGATGCTACCTCAGCAGCGGCGATATTTCCAACGCTTCCAAATACCTAAATAGAGCCTTGGCAATTGCCCGGCAAAACAACCTCACCCAGTCGTTAGCCGACGTTTACCAGTACCTGGCCATCCTAAACGAGGGTCAGGGCAGGTATAGGGATGCCCTCGAGTTCTATAAAATGTGGGTTGAAACACGCGACTCCATCTACTTCGAGGAAACAGGACAGAAGCTGGCTAAACTTCAAATTCTCTACGAGATTTCACAGAAAGAGAAGGAGAATGAGCTGCTGAGGCAGAATTCCGAGATTCAGAACCTGCAGCTTAACAAAACCAGGTACCAAACGCGAATACTGATTCTCATCATCATCATTTTCATCACCCTAATTGTTCTTTTAATCATACTCTTTCGGTCTAAGCAGAAGGAAATTGCCAAACGCCTTGAAACGGAACAGCGCATCACCGATTTGAACCGCGAGCTTGAGCGCAGGATGATTCAGGAGATAAAAAAACAGGAAAAACAACAGCTACTGCTTGCCCAAAAGTCGAAACTTGAGTCCCTTGGTACGCTTGCAGCGGGCATTGCCCATGAAATAAACCAACCCCTGGGGGGCATTTCAATGGGGCTCGACAACATCCTGCTGAAGGTGCAGGATAAAAGCTACAACGATGAGTACATGAAGGAAAAAATAGCCTCACTTTTTGAAAATGTGGAGCGTATTAAAAAAATTATTGACCATATTCGCTATTTTTCACGAGCTCAAAAGCCTATTACCTTCACACAAATCAACATAAACGATGTGGTTAACAGCTCCCTTTTCATGGTATCTACCCAGTACGAGAACCACGGGGTAAAAATGGAAGTTACCCTTGACGAAAACATCGGTAGCATTACCGCCGACAAGTACAAGCTGGAGCAGGTTATCCTTAACCTACTTTCCAACGCCAAGTATGCTGTTGACGAAAAAGGGAAAAAACACGCCAACCACCAGTACACAAAACTGATTGAGATTAAAACATGGCAGGATAACAATCAGGTTTACCTAAGCGTTCGGGATAACGGCATGGGCATTCCCGACAAAATCATCGACAAGATATTCGACCCATTTTTCACTACCAAAAGCGAGGAAAGGGGAACCGGGCTTGGGCTTTCGGTATCCTATGCATTCATTAAGGATTTACTAGGTGACATTAAAGTTGAAAGCGTTGAGGGTGAATATACCCGCTTTGAAATCTCACTTCCCAAAATGTAGATAGGCATGAAGGAAATAAGAATCTTA
Organism: Bacteroidales bacterium UBA1064; assembly: GCA_002316235.1. Lineage (GTDB taxonomy): Bacteria > Bacteroidota > Bacteroidia > Bacteroidales > Tenuifilaceae > UBA1064. Next base: position 29,398 of record DCDD01000009.1, on the reverse strand, counting down.
GTGCTGGACGACGAAAAGGTTTTTCGGGATGAAATAAAGGAATTCCTCGAAAACGATGGTTTCACGGTATTGCTCTCCGATAGGCCATCAGCAGCATTCGAGATGCTCACCCAGCAGGAAGTTGACATCATGATCCTGGATATAAAACTTCCCGAAATGGATGGCTTTGAGGTCCTCCGGCGTGTTAAGGAGGAGTACCCCGACATTGAAGTAATTATGATTACCGGACATGGCGACATGGAGGCTGTAATACAGGCCATGCGGCTGGGTGCAGTAGAGTTTTTCCCGAAACCTTTCCGATTACTCGACATGCGAGCGGCCATCCAGCGAACCAAGCGCTACATTACCATCAGCAACCAGCTTAAGGAAATCAACCAGACCTACTCGCTTATTTCGAAGGAGCTGATTGAAAGTGTGGGTAACGAGATTCTGGGAACATCACCCGCCATAAGCCATGTTGTTAACCTTATGGGTAGGGTGGCCAAAACAGAAAATACCTCAGTGCTGATTACCGGTGAAAGCGGAGCTGGGAAAGAACTGGTTGCCCGTGGAATTCATTATCTCAGCAATAGAAAGGACTCATACTTCTACGCAGTAAACTGCTCGGCCATTCCCGAATCGCTTTTTGAAAGTGAATTTTTTGGGCATAAAAAAGGTTCCTACACAGGTGCCAACGAGGACAAAGCCGGTTGGTTCGAGGTAGCCAACGGGGGCACCCTCTTTCTGGACGAAATAGTTGAAATGCTTCCTGCCATGCAGAGCAAGCTACTCAGGGTGCTGGAAGAACGTAAGGTTCGCAGAATTGGCTCAAGCGTTGATATTCCTGTTGACGTGCGCATAATTGCTGCCACCAACCAGAACGTTTTCACACAGCTCGAAACCGGCAAGCTCCGTAGCGATCTCTACTACCGGTTAAATACATTCGAAATCCACATTCCACCTCTGAGGGAACGTAGGGAGGATATTCCAGTACTTCTGGACTACTATGTAAAGTTTTTTGCCCGTAAGCTGGGCAAAAGGATTTCCGAAATAGACCCTTCGGTGCAAAGGGTAATGATGGGCTACAATTTCCCCGGAAACATCAGGGAGCTGCGCAACATGGTTGAGCGTGCCATTATTCTTTGCGATGGTAGCAAGCTTAGCCTGAAAAATTTTCCGGGCTTAACAAGCCAAACCGGAGAAGCGGGCACCCAACTACCCGGCATAGGCGATGACGTATTCGACCTGGACCTCATTGAAAAATTTGTGATTATGAAGGCCCTGGAACGCACAGGCTACAAGAAAACAGAGGCTGCACAGCTGCTCAACATCACCCGTCAATCGCTCGACCGAAGGCTGGAGAAATACTCCATCAACATTTAACGCTTAAGCATCTCCTTGTATATTTGATAGCTATCGTCATCAAAGCAGACAAAAACAACCCTCTCGGGATGTAGGTTTTGCTGTTTGAATTCGTTTACGGTTCTAGTGGCTATTTCGGCGGCCTCCCTTTTGGGATACCCGTAAACACCGGTGCTAATGTTAGGAAATGCAATACTTTTCAGCGAGTAATCAGCTGCAAGCTGTAAGCTGTTCCAATAGGCTGAGGCCAGAAGCTTAGCCTCACCCCGCGATCCGCCATGCCAAACAGGGCCTACAGTATGAATTATGTACCTAGCCTTAAGATTGTAGCCTCTAGTGATGCGTGCCTCACCAGTAGGGCATCCACCCAACGTTCGGCATTCTGCAAGTAGTTGCGGTCCCGCAGCACGATGGATAGCGCCATCAACTCCTCCACCGCCAAGCAACGATTCGTTGGCGGCATTTACTATCGCATCCACATCCATTAACGTAATATCTCCTTTAACCAGCTCTACCATAACCTGTTATCGTTTTAAGTAAAATGGATTTTAGATGGTTAAAAGATAGTGAAATTGTTCTTACAGGTAACCCGGATGTGCTAAAAAAAATTGAGTTGAAAGCCGTGAGCCGGTAGGCGTTAAAGGTTTAAAGCTATGTGATTGGCTGCGTATTATTTGAAATTTAAATCCGTCAAATGCCGAAAAAAATAGTTAAAACTTTCTGAGCACTTGACTTTTATGTAATATAGCCATAATTTGCACCTGAATACTAACCTAAAACCATTTAACCATGTTAAGAAAATCTGTTTATGCTCTGGCGCTTGGCGGGTTGCTACTGACTGCCTGCCAAAAGGAAGAAAATTTTTCGGATGAAACCAACCCGCTCTCAACGGAACAGGAGCTGAAGAATGGCGATATCATCCCGGGGAAATTTATTGTGGTATTTACACAGGATACATTCAGCACAAGGGTTGACAAGGTGCAACCGGTAAGTTATGAAGAAAGCCATGCTAAAGCGCTGGCTGAAGCATCAACCTTTTTGAGTGTTTATGCTGTACCATCCGGTAAGATTGACCAGGTGTATGGAGCTTCCATAAAAGGTTTTTCCGCCGAACTCAACGAGCTACAGGTAAATGCGATTTATAGGGATTCGAGAGTTGCCTATATAGAACCTGATCGCTGGATAGTGCTGGACTACAAGGTTGAGTCAATCTCCGATCCCACAGCGAAGGGCCAAACCACTCCATGGGGTATAACCCGTGTTGGAGGCGCTACCAACTATACAGGAACCAACGTGGCATGGATAATCGACACAGGTATTGATTTAGACCATCCCGATTTAAATGTGGATGTTTCTCGCAGCAAGACATTCGTACCCCGTGGAAGAACTCCCGATGACGATAACGGGCATGGCTCGCATGTTGCAGGGACAGTTGCTGCAAAAAATAACACCATTGGCGTTGTTGGGGTTGCTGCAGGAGCGCCTGTAGTGGCTGTAAAGGTTCTCGACCGTAGTGGAAGCGGAGCTTACTCCACCATTATTTCCGGTGTTAACTATGTTGCCTCTGCTGGCAAATCGGGTGATGTAGCCAACATGAGCCTAGGAGGCCCCACCTATCAGGCACTCGACGATGCTGTGCTGGCAGCATCTAACAAGGGGATTAAGTTTTCGTTAGCCGCTGGTAATGAAAGTGCTAATGCCAACCTTAGCTCTCCTGCACGGGTGAATGGGTCTAACATCTTCACCATCTCAGCAATGGATAATGCCGATAAATTTGCATACTTCTCCAACTATGGGAATCCGCCTATAGACTACTGTGCTCCCGGAGTAAGCATCTACTCGACATACAAGTCGGGTAAATACGCAACCCTTAGCGGCACTTCTATGGCTTCACCTCATGCTTGTGGAGTAACCCTGCTTGGCTCACCCCGAACCGATGGATACGTGCTCAACGATCCCGATGGCAACCCCGATCCTATCATTCACAAGTAGTTATATTGCGTCACTAATCAAAAAAGAGGCCTTAAGCCTCTTTTTTGATTAGTATCCTGCTGCTTGCCCATCTTTTCTCGACTCCGAAGCCCCAACGTAAACCCTATTCCGTTCATCGTACATTATAGCCTGGTATCCGCCGTAACCGTCAAGGCTGTATGAAATCCTGTGTCCTTTGCCGAGAAGTTTACGGATTTCCTGATAGTCAAAGCCAGATTCCAGAAAAACGTTACCGCCATCGTTCATCCTCTCACCCGTTGGCTCGGAGCTACCCTCGTGCTGGATTCGCGGTGCATCGCCTGCCTCTTGTAAGTTCATACCAAAGTCGATAAGGTTAACAATAACTTGAACATGCCCCTGGGGTTGCATTCCGCCACCCATAACCCCAAAGCTTACCCATGGCCTTCCACTCTTTGTAATAAAACCAGGAATAATGGTGTGAAATGGCCTTTTCCCGGGTTGGAAAACATTGGGATGTCCTTCCTCAAGCGAGAACAGCTCACCCCTGTCCTGCAGCACAAAACCCAGACCTGTAGGAGTCATTCCCGAACCCATTCCCCTGTAATTGCTCTGAATGAGCGAAACCATGTTTCCCTCGCTGTCGGCAACGGTGAGGTAAACGGTGTTGCCGGTTTGCAACTCACCCGCATCGTAACTTCTTGCTGCACGGTTCATATCAATAAGGGCAGCACGATTTTTTGCGTAGTCCTTCGAAAGCAGACTCATATATGAAACGTCAGTAAAATCAGGATCGGCATAGTAACGTGCCCTATCCTCGAAGGCGAGTTTCTTTGCTTCAATAAAAAGGTGCATGTAGTCAGCCGAGCCAAAGCCCATTGAGGCAATATCGAAATTTTCGAGGATGTTTAGCATCTCGAGCGTTGCAATGCCCTGGCCGTTTGGGGGAAGCTCCCAAACATCGTAGCCCCGGTATGAGGTTGAAACGGGTTCAACCCATTCCGAGCGGTGTGAGGTTAAATCGATGTAGGACAAAAATCCACCATTCCTCTTCATGTAATCATCAATGGTCCGGGCAATGCCGCCACGGTAGAATTCGTCACGACCATTCTTTGCAATCATTTCCAAGGTATTTGCCAGGTAGGGATTCTTGAATATTTCCCCCTTTGCAGGCGCTTTCCCGTTGGGCAGGTAAACATCAGCAAAACCTTCGAACTGCTTAAGCCTTTCGGCATTACCCTTCCAGTAGTAGGCAATTAGCTCTGATACAGGAAATCCCTCCCGGGCATAGCCAATTGTTGGTTCAAGGATTACCTTCATGGGCAGCCTGCCAAATCTACTGTGCAGCTCAAACCAGCCATCCACGCAACCAGGCACCGATACCGGCAGCGGGCCAATGGCAGGGATATGCTTTATTCCATGCTCCTTGAAATACTCAAGTGATAGCGACTTGGGCGAACGGCCGCTGGCATTTAACCCATAGAGTTTTTGCGTTTTGGCATCCCATACAATGGCGAAAAGGTCACCCCCAATGCCCGAACCGGTTGGTTCAACCAGACCAAGCATGGCATTAGCTGCTATGGCAGCATCCACAGCAGTTCCGCCCTTTTTCAGAATATCTATGGCCACCTGAGTTGCCAACGGTTGGCTGGTACAGGCCATACCGTGACTCGCAATCACCTCCGAACGGGTGGCAAAGTTAAGCCCTGTCATCCTATCCTGGCCACTGCCGGTAAAATAAACAAGCGCCAGTAACAGCAACATTTTACCCCTTTTCAACATAATACTCGCAATTTGTATGTACTAGTAAAGTTATTCTAAAAAGCTTGCACTTATACACCCGTTCTAACCCTGCGCTTAGGCAGTCATGATAGGCTAGGTGTAAAAAAAGCCGATTGAACAATCGGCTTTTTTGTTTTCCCATTCTAGTAGCCAAAAATATCCTCAAGCGAGAGCTTGGTAACAGGTCCAAATAGCGACGAAAGTCTATTGAAATCCATGTCAGACTCCTTACCAAGAATAACGTAGGTTTTAGGCTTACCCTTTACATGGGTTTGCTGGAATAAGCGCACATCGTTAAGGGTCATTCCCGGAATAACCTCAAAAAGGGTTTGCCGCATATCGCGATTCCAGCCCATTCGACGGGCATCTAGGTAGTTGTAAAGTAAGGCCATCCTGATGATTCGCTGTGAACGTATGTTGGAGATGAGCGATTCCTTTGCCAGGTTAAAACCAATTTCCGCTTCGGGCATGTTGTTGAAAAGCTCGTTGAAAGCATTAAAAGCATCAATAACCTTGTCGTTCTGCGTTGCAATAAAGCTTGTGTTCATGAATACCCTATTGGGCTCATCGGGAATACTGTACAAAGAACGTGCAGTGTAGGCCAAGCCACGTTTCTCACGCATTTCCTGGAAAACAATGGCATTCATACCACCACCAAAATATTCGTTGTAAAGGGTTACCACAGGATAAAGGTTGTCGCTGTAAAGCTCGCCCTTACTAATGGTTTGAAGGTACGATTGCTTGGCATCGTAGTTTACAAAGAGCACCCTTTCGGTAGTTGTTGAAGTCTCCTCAAACTTTTTGTTCACCGGCAACGATTTGTACTTTTTAGGTTGAATATGCTTTTCGGTGAGCATTTTTTTCAACCCCTTAACATCCTGAGGTCCATAGTAAAGAATGATGTGCGGGTATGAGGTAAACTCCCTGATTAGGTCAACCAGCGGTTGGGCAGCAAGACCCTTCAACTCTTCATTTGAGAGAATTAAGCGTTGTGGGTTTTCCTCTCCATAAGTAGCATAGCTAACCAATGCGCTAAACACACTTTGCTGCCGTTTCTTGGCATCGTCTCTCGATTTTAGCTGGTTGGTAATGTACATAGAGAGGGCATCGCTGTTGGGCTGGCAATCGGCAAGAAGGTTTTCCATCAGCTCAAAGGCTTTATCGGCATTATCGCTCAGGCCCGTCAACGAAATTAGCATCTCCTCGTCCCTGACAGAAATGTTGAAGTTGCAAGCTAGCTTGTAGAACTCCTGGCTTAGCTGTTCGGCGGTAAGCTTTGAAGTTCCAAGCAGCTGGATGTAGTCGGCTGCATGAGTTAGCAAAGGATTAGCCAATCTTCCAAATGGGTAGTATAAAGTCAGGTTGAAGGTGCTGTTTTCGGCATTCTTGGTATAAAGCACCTCTACGTTCGTGTTCAGCTTGAATTTGGTAATATCCTTATCGTAGTCAATAAACCTTGGTTCAATTGGTTTAACGGTAGAGTTTTTAATCATTTTCAGGAAATCCGATTCGGCATCGCGGTTGATGTAGATTGGGGTTATGGGCGGTTTGGCAACCTTGGCAACCTCCTCGGGCTTACCCTGTTGCTTATAAACCACAACGTAGTTGCTACCCAGGTTATCGTTGGCAAAGCGAACCACCTGCTCTTTGGTAATTTTTTCCAATCTGGAAATGTAGGCAACCTCATCGGCCCATTCAATGTTGTTCAAAAAGGCTGAGTACATCAAACTAGCCCTACCGCGTGCACTTTCGAGTTGGGACATTTGGCGCAGCTTTACGTTGTTAACGGCAGCTTCGAGCATCCAGTCGGGAAAATCGCCCTCTTTAAGCAGCTCAACCTGCTGGAGCAGTAAGTTTTTAACCTCCTCGAGCGACTGTCCCTTTTTGTTACGCCCTGAAAATTGAAGAATTGAATAGTCGGCCATAGCCCTGTTGTAGGCTTGACATCCAAGCGTCAGCTGCTTCTTGTTGATGTTGAGGTCGATTAATCCGGCACGCCCGTTGTAAAGTATTGCCGAAATAAGGTCGAGCATATCGTTATCGGGTGAGTTGGCACCCCTGAAACGGTAGCCAATAATCACGTTTTCGGCTTCCAACCCCACAACCTCAAATTCCTTTGGTTGGGTGAAAGGCACCTCGGGTTGATACACCAAGGAAGGAACATTTCCAGGTTTCAGGCTTCCAAAATTCCTGTCAATAATCCTGATAGCCTCATCGGGGTCGAAATCACCCGCCATAACAACAGCCATGTTGTTGGGAACGTAGTACTTGGCGTAGAACTCGCGTATGTTTTTCATTGATGGATTTTTGAGGTGTTCCGCCTCGCCAAGGGTGGTCTGCTGCCCATAGGGATGGTTTGGGAAAAGCCCCTTGAGGAGGGTTTCGGATGCCTTTCGGCCATCGTTAGTAAGCGACATGTTCTTTTCCTCATAAACTGTCTCAAGCTCGGTGTGGAATAATCTTAAAACAGGGTTTGCAAAGCGAACTGCCTGAATTTTTGCCCAGTTCTCGAGCTGGTTGCTGGGTATGTTCTCCATGTAGATAGTGTAATCGTTAGACGTTCCGGCATTAGTGCCAATTGAGCCTATTGCCGTCATAAGCTTATCGTACTCGTTGGGAATGCTGAGCTTTGACGCCTCGTAGGAAATGCTGTCAATTACATGGTAAATACGTGCACGCTCCAAGCTATCGGTTTTAGTTCGGTACACCTCAAAAAGGGAGTCAATTTTTGCAATAAGCACCTTCTCGCTCTCCCAGTTGGCTGTGCCAAACTGGGGTGTTCCCTTAAACATCATGTGCTCAAAATAGTGGGCAAGCCCCGTTGTTTCCTTAGGGTCGTTTTTACTTCCCACCCTAACGGCAATGTAGGTCTGAATACGGGGCTCATCCTTACTTACCGACATGAATACCTTAAGACCATTAGCTAAGGTATAAATTCTGGCGTTTAGCGGGTCGCCAGGAACAGACTGGTATTTATAATCCTGTGCCATGCCTAGCATGGAAAAGGTAACCAGCGCTGAGCATAAAGTCATTTTTTTTAAAAAACAGGTCATTTCTAGTTGGGTTTTGGTTACTTCCCATAAGACGAAATCCGCCGACCTAAGTTTAACATGTTTAGGCAATTAAATTTCCTGATGTTGTTGCATAGTATTCAAAAATGGTATAAGTTTAAAGCAAATTTTAAAGAGCCATGAAGTGCAAACTTAAAATCCGACAGAAAATACTGCTTTACATTTTGGGAGCAACAGGGTTATTCTACATTGCCTGTGTCGGGTATATCCTAATCACCTCCCGGCAAACCATCTACAAGGAGGCGATGGAAAAAACTCAGCTTACTGCAGAAGTATCGGCCAAGGAAGTTACGGCCATTTTTGAACGTGAGCTATCGCTGGTTCGCACCCTCTCGCAAGCCTTAACGGTGTACCAGGAACTTCCACAGGAGCAGTGGCACAAGCTATTTCTGGATATGTACCTGCCTGTACTCAGGGAAAATCCGCAGATATACTCGCTTTGGGACAGCTGGGAGTATAAGTACTACATTCCCGGGTACACCAATGATTTTGGACGATTTGTAATTACCACATGGCGCGAGGGCAGCCAGCTTAAATGGCTTTACGACGAGCGTAGCATGGAAGGTGATCCCCCAATTTATGGCGTTTTTAAGCGTAATGGCGTTGAGGCAATCTGGGAGCCCTACGTTGATCAGGTTACCAAAGGTAAAGCCGAGGTTAAACTGATGATAACCTACGCTTCACCAGTCTATGTCAACAGTGAGTTTGCAGGTGCTATTGCCACCGATGTTGGACTAGATAACCTGCAGGAAATGGTTTCTAAAATTAAGCCGGTTACTGGTAGCTACGCATACCTGGTATCCAACTCAGGAATCATTGCAGGCCATCCCAACAAGGAGTTCATTTTCAAGAAAATAGCAGATGCATATCCAGCTGATGAAAAAAAATACCAGCTTACCGAGCGCATTGCCAAAGGAGAAAAGTTCAACTATACCATAAAGGATTCTTCGGGTCGGGAACACCTGATTTGCTATTCACCTATTGTGGCAGGAAAGGTAAAAACCCCCTGGGCTCTAGTGCTTTCAACACCTGTTGATGTTATCATGGCACAGGCCAGGCATACCCTTTGGGTTTCAATAATTGTTAGCCTGCTTGGCCTGATAGCCATTACACTTGTACTGCTATTTGTATCCGGAAATCTCACCAGACCAATCAAAAAGATTACCGAAGCGTTGAAAAGGCTTGCACGGGGAGAAATTTCGGAAGAGCTGATGGTTAGCATTAATTCAGGCGATGAAATTGAAGAAATGGCAGTTGCCTTCAACACCTCACTGTCAGGACTTCACCATAAAACCCTATTTGCCAACGATATTGGAAAAGGGAACTACGCTACACAGCTCGAGCTGCTGAGCGAGGCGGATGTGCTGGGCAAATCGCTGATAACCATGCGCGATAGCTTAAAAAATGCCGCAAAGGAGGAAGAGAACAGGAAGTTGGAGGACCAGAAGCGCTCGTGGGCCAACGAGGGACATGCACATTTTGGGGAAATACTCCGGCAAAACAACAACGATTTGCAAAAATTGTGCGACAACGTCATCATCTCGCTGGTTAAGTATGTTGGAGCTAACCAGGGTGGCATTTTCCTGCTCAACGATGATGATAAGATGCATCCATTCTTCGAGCTCATTTCAGCCTATGCGTGGGATAGAAAAAAATACATGACCAAGCAGATAGAGCTGGGAGAAGGACTTGTTGGCGCTTGTGCCATGGAAAAGGAAACCATATTCCTTACCGAAGTTCCCGATGATTACGTGAACATTACCTCCGGGCTAGGCGAGGCTAACCCTCGATGTGTCATTCTTGTACCGCTTAAACATGAGGATGAAGTGGTAGGTGTTGTTGAAATGGCCTCCTTTAAAGTGCTCGAGAAGCATGAGGTTGAGTTTATAGAAAAGGTTGCCGAAAGCATTGCTTCCACCATCCTTTCGGTGAAGATAAACGCACGTACCAAAATGCTGCTGGAACAGTCGCAAATGCAAGCCGAAGAGATGAAGGCGCAGGAGGAAGAAATGCGTCAGAACATGGAGGAGCTACAAGCCACACAGGAGGAAGTCAGCCGTAAATCGGGCGAAATTGAAGAGTTTATGAACTCCATCAATAGCACGGCTTATGTTGTAGAGTACGATCTGGGCGGAAATGTTATCAACGTAAACGATTCCTACATCAGGCTTGTTGGTGTCCCCCGGGAGCAAATAATCGGTTCACATCATACACAAAACCTGATACTGAACGATAAGCAGAAAAAGGAGTATGGGACTTTCTGGGAAAACCTGAAGGCGGGCGTAAGTAAGAAGTTGCGAACAACCATAACGTCTGGTGGCCGAAGTATTGAACTACTCGAAACCTACATTCCTGTAAGAGATGTTGATGGTAAAGTTTTCAAGGTGATGAAGCTGGCCTTTGAAGTTAACGAGTTTCAGCAGTAAAAAAATGAACCCTGCTTCACAGGCTTATTTACATGCTGCCGAGGTTGCAAGCAGGTTAGCGCATTAAGAATGCCCCAGGATAAAACCGCCGTTGGTTATGCTACTATTTCCAGCGGCGGTATTTTTATTTTTAGGTTGCCATGTTGTATGCCAGGCTAGCTCCATCATTTATAGGTAACCCTTTAAACAAGCGATAGGTGCATGCTGAATAACAAGTTTCTGTAACACTACGATTAGTAAACCAGACGCAACAGCTAGCAGGGGGATATACAAAACTTTGATCATTTTCAATAGCTGGAAAGCGTGTTTAAAATTTGAAAAAACACTTGTTGATTTTTCCACGGGTGTGGGCTTGTAACCTAATTAAACTAGACTTTTCTAAATATCTTCAGGTTTAGCTTTACATATTCCGCATTTTTTTTTCAACGTATGATTTTTTTTACAACATTTGCCTAAGCTAAAACAATCTACCATACAACAGCAATAAATAGCCATAGCAGGATGGCCTGCCAATCGTGCCAATAGCACGAAAGAAGGGCATTATAGGTTTTATTTAAAACATTAAGAGGATGAGCTCTAACTTTTTTAAAACCAAACCCATTCAAAAGATACTTGGCGAAGCTGGAGACGGCGAACATGGGTTTAAGAAAACCCTTGGCCCGATGAATCTCACCACTCTAGGCATAGGTGCCATAATTGGTGCAGGAATTTTTGTGCTAACGGGTCAGGCGGCTGCCCAGTATGCAGGCCCGGCCATCGTAATCTCGTTCATCATATCGGGTTTGGCCTGTGCATTTGCGGGTTTATGCTACGCCGAGTTTTCCTCCATGATTCCAATCTCGGGAAGCGCTTACACTTATGCCTATGCAACCCTGGGTGAGTTTTTGGCATGGGTAATTGGATGGGACCTAATCCTCGAGTACCTTTTTGCCGCTTCAACCGTGTCGGTAGGGTGGTCGGGGTATATTGTCAGCCTCCTATACCAAATTGGGGTGAACATACCCCCTGAGTTCACGGCAGCCAGGGGGATGGAGCTGCTGCAGGTTCCTGCAAATATACCGGGTATTGATGCGGGATGGCTTCCAAAGACCGGGGAGCTTGTTGAGTTCCTGGCAAACCAGGGGGTTAATGCCAGCTCGCTGCCCATGGTAACTTCTATTATCAATATTCCGGCCATGTTCATCATAGCCGTAATAAGCATGCTGCTGATAGTGGGCATCAAGCAATCGGCCAACTTCAACAACATCATGGTTATCATTAAGGTATCGGTTATTGTTCTCTTCATAGCGCTGGGCTTTGCCTTTATTAAAAGTTCAAATCTGCATCCATTTGTGCCCGAAAGGGTTGGTGAGTGGGGGCACTTTGGCTGGGGCGGCATTCTAAGGGGTGCAGCGGTAATCTTTTTTGCCTACATCGGGTTCGATGCGGTGTCAACGGCTGCCCAGGAGGCTAAAAATCCCCAACGCGACATGCCGATAGGTATTCTGGGTTCGCTGGTTATCTCAACCGTGCTCTACATCTTAGTGGCTATTGTATTAACAGGCATGGTCAACTACAAGTTCTTAAATGTTCCTGCTCCTATAGCTCTTGCGGTTGATGCAATGGGTGAACAGTACAGCTGGCTCCGTATAATCATTAAGATTGCAGCGCTGGCCGGATTAACCTCGGTTATTCTGGTCATGCTTCTTGGCCAGCCAAGAATATTCTTCACCATGGCAAAGGATGGATTGCTTCCACCTGTATTCGCCAAGGTTCATCCAAAATACCGCACACCCTACCTTAGCACCATCATAACCGGCGCAGTGGCAATGATACTTGCAGGCGTTTTACCCATCAGCATTCTGGGCGAGCTTGTTTCAATTGGTACCCTTTTGGCGTTTGTTATCGTCTGCATCGGCATCATCGTGCTGAGGAAAAAACGTCCCGATCTTCCCCGCCCGTTCAAAACCCCCTGGGTTCCGCTTGTGCCAATTCTGGGTGCAGGTATCTGCCTTCTGCAAATGGCCGCCTTGCCCTTTGCCACATGGCTGAGGCTGATTATCTGGTTTGCCATTGGTTTGCTTATCTACCTGTTTTACGGCAGGAATAAAAGCAAGCTGAACTCGGGGCTGTAGCAGCAACATGTTTATGAATGCACACCGGATAAATATTTACAGTACTCGTGCAGCTGGGCCTACCTCCTTAAAATGGGAAAAAGCCAAATGCAGCTCCAACACTTGTTTTAATGATCAACGCTGTCGCTCTACCATCAAAAAAACAGGCATCAAACTCCTGCCCATCGAGTACGAGTAAATGATAAATTATTACCATACGATGCTGCAGGAAAGCAAGAAAACAAGGGTGTCCCGAACCGTAGAAAAAATTTGATTGTAACTGTAACTCCAGGGGTTATCTACTTCAAAGACAACCCCATGCCTACATGTTAGGCTTCTGCTATGCCATAAGGCAAAACGCTAAATTTTTCCTTCAAGCCAACCCGCTCGGCTGCTCTTCTGCCCGTTCAACATGGACAAGCGATGAGGGGTTCACCAGCATCAAGGCTTTTTAGCCAAAAAGGGGGTCAGGCCTCAAAATTCAGACCTAACCCCTAGGCCATTGGTTGTGGTAGAAAATGAATAACGTGGTTATTCTGTTTTTATCAACTCGAGGCTGCGCTTCACAAACCGACTTAAATCCTCACCTTTAAGCATGTTGTTTGCCAGCATGGCCAAATCGGTTAGCTCCTTAACCAGCTTGTACTCACGTCCGAAATTCTTGAGTAAATTGCGCCTCTCCTCCTTCAGCTCCTCGAGCTGCTTCTCCCTTTCGGCAAGTTCCTCCTTCTGAGCCTGAGGAATTTCTTCCTCCTTCTTTTCCATCTGGGCTTTATGCAGCTCATCAACGCTAACCTTTAGAGGCTCAATGCCGGCGTTTAGCTCCTTCAGCTTACCGCCAACCTGCTTATTCTTAGCTTCAACAATGGCTTTCACCAACGGGTGTGCGGTGTTCACCACCAGGTTGTGGCTATCGGGCATTTTATCGTAAAAGCTAGCGGTTGGGCTCATGGCAGCCATATCCTTCATTCGGCGCATGAACTCCGAATGAGTAATGATAACGGGGTTAGCGGTTTCGCCCAGCTCTTCAAACGAAACCCAGTAATGGTCGCCTTCGGGAAGCGCACCCTCGAAAACAGCCCGCAAGTCATCCTGCTCTTCAGCAGACAGGCTAACCTCACGGGTTTCCTCCTTGGATATCAGCTTGTCAACCACGTCGGAGTCAACCCTGGCAAAACGGGTATCCTTAAGCTTGCTCTCCAGCGTGTTTATGAAGTGCGGATCGAGCTGCCCATCTATCAGCAGAACGTCGTACCCACGGTTCTTAGCCTCCTCAATGTAGCTGTGCTGGGCTTCCCTATCGCTGGCATAAAGGTAAATTACATTCTTATTCCGGTCGGTCTGGTTGTCCTTAACCAGCTTCTCGTACTCCTCAAGGGTGAAGTACTTCCCATCCACATTCTTGAGAAGGGCAAACTTCTCGGCACGTTCGTAGAACTTCTCGTCGGTAATCATTCCGAAGGTGATGAACAGCTTCAGGTCGTCCCACTTCTTCTCGAACTGCTCGCGGTCGTTCTTAAAAATTTCCTGCAGCCTGTCGGCCACCTTTTTGGTGATATGGCTCGATATTTTCTTTACGTTGGAATCGCTTTGCAGGTAGCTTCGCGAAACGTTAAGGGGAATATCGGGGGAGTCTATCACCCCGTGCAGCAGGGTTAGAAATTCGGGCACAATACCTTCAACCGAATCGGTAACGTAAACCTGGTTGGAGTAGAGCTGTATCCTGTTTTTTTGAATGTCGAAGTTGGTTTTTATGCGTGGGAAGTAGAGAATTCCGGTGAGGTGGAAAGGGTAATCCACGTTCAGGTGGATATAAAATAGAGGGTCCTCCTGCGTTGGATAGAGATTGCGGTAAAAGTTCATGTAGTCCTCCTCGGTGAGGTCAACCGGCTTACGCACCCAAAGTGGGTTGGTTTCGTTGATGATTTTTTCCTTGCCGGTGTCAACCTCCTTGCCATCCTTCCACTCTTTGATGGTGCCAAAGGCAATGGGAATGGGTAGAAAACGACAGTACTTGAGCAGCAACTCGCTAATGCGCGACTCCTCAAGAAATTCCTTCGACTCATCGCTGATGTGAAGAATAACATCGGTTCCACGCGAGCTGCGGGTTGCCTCCTCAATGGCAAACTCGGGTGAGCCGTCACATGACCATTTAACTGCTCCGGCATCGTCGCGCCACGATTTGGTTACAATTTCCACCTTGTCGCTCACCATGAATGATGAGTAAAACCCAAGGCCAAAGTGTCCGATGATGCCGTTGGCCTGATTCTTGTACTTCTCCATAAACTCCTCGGCGCCCGAGAAGGCAATCTGGTTGATGTACTTATCAATCTCGTCGGCTGTCATGCCCACCCCGCTATCGCTGATGGTGAGGGTTCCAGCTTTTTTATCGAGCTTAACCCTGATGGTTGTATCGCCCACCTCGCCCTTGTAATCGCCCACCGATGCCAGCGTTTTCAACTTCTGTGTAGCATCAACGGCATTCGATATGAGCTCCCTCAGAAATATCTCGTGCTCGGAATAGAGAAACTTTTTGATGATCGGGAAAATATTCTCCGTTGTTACCCCAATTTTACCCGTTTGCATTGCATCCACATTTAAAGGTTTAACAAATTTTTTCCAGCCTCTACCTGCAAGTTGAATGCCATACAAAATTTACCACCGGGTAGGGCATAGAAAATGATTATCATCATGTTGATTTATTGATAATTACACTTTGTCGGGTGATTCTTAATACAACTGCCAAGCGGACACGGTAGGCGCAATTTTGGCAGGTTGGCTAGGAAAAGCAGCAAACACCAACGGAGAGTAAAAAGCAAACCAGCGCAACTAACCAGCTAACCGCTGCAACTTTAAGCTGACGTCGCCTATTGCCCAATTTCTTTTCGCTTAGAAGTAACCTGATAAGGCTGTTGGCTCTGATTACCATGCTTTCGTCCTTCATAATGCAGCTGTTGGCCCCCATGCTTTTTGCATGACCACCGTACTCCTGCTCGCCGTTGTGGGTTAGCATTACAACATGAACAGCAGGGTTAAGCATTTTAACGGTTTCTAGAATTTCGATACCGTTCATCATGTTTTGGTTGGCCTCATCGGAAAAGGTATAGCCCAAAAAAATCAGAATTAGCTTTCTTTTGGGGATTTTGGACTTGGGGAAAAAATCAATAAAACTCTCTCCGCTCGAGAATGCCTTTATTAGGGATTGTTCAGGAACTTCCAGGCCTTGCATCAACCTGGCAACACAATCGGGGTTGCTCTCAACAACAAATATGAAGAGTCTGTATTTCGTGCCAATGATGGGCATGCTAGCACCCGTTTAGTTGAAAATTAGGCTAAAGGTAATAAAATGAACGAAATATATTTATGCCCGCCAAAGAGAAATTCAGCCTACAAGGTTATATTTCCCCATGATTCAGGGTTTTCGTGCCACGACATCAGGAGCTGCAGCTGGCTGGCATTCACAACGCCTGTACTGACAGCCACCCCTATAAGTTCGCTATAGTTCGTAAGAGTGGTAAGCTCAACACCGGCGCTGGTAAAATTTTCATCAGCTTGTTCAAGCTGGTAGCTGAATATAGCCAAAAGCCCCAGCACATTACAGCCAGCTTCCTTTAGGGCTTCAACCGCCGCAATGCTGCTCTGACCGGTTGAAATGAGGTCTTCAATTACCACCACTTTTTGCTCACGACGGTATTCCCCTTCAATCCTGTTGGCTAGCCCATGCGATTTGGGTGACGATCTAACATAAACGAACGGCAGGTTAAGCCTGTCGGCAACAAGCATTCCGTGGGCTATTGCACCGGTAGCCACTCCCGCAACCAGCTCGACGTCGGGATACAACCGACGAACAAGCTCCACAAAGGCGTTGCATATCCGGTTTCGAACATCCGGATAGGAAAGGGTTATTCGGTTATCGCAGTATATTGGCGATTTAAGACCCGAAGCCCAGGTAAAAGGAGCTGTCGGACTTAAACGAATTGCCTTAATTTTTAGTAAATTTGCAGCGATTGATTCAGCATTTATGGCTTCAGAGTACGTCATATTTTTCAACGATAGGAGGTTTACCATCACATCGGATTTGGCTGGTTACTTCGTTGGCAACGAAAAAGGGTATTTTTTGGGACATGCCTCCAGCTACGACATTCCAAAGTTAGTCAAAATTTTTCAAAGTCACCCGGCAATTTGTAATGTTTTTGTTGGTAACGGCAGCGTGGATAAGCTCTTCTCCTGGTTTACCTCTCAGTTTAAGTTCCTTGCAGCTGCCGGAGGGTTGGTGCGGAATAACGCTGGACAGTATCTGATGATATACCGACGCGGAAAATGGGATCTACCAAAGGGGAAGGTCGAACCTTCAGAAACCCCTGTTGAGGCAGGCTTGCGCGAAGTGGAGGAGGAAACAGGAATTTCAGGTCTAACGGTTGTCCGCCCGCTTACATGCACCTACCACACCTACGAGGAGAAGGGAAACACTATGCTCAAGCAAACCCACTGGTTTTTGATGCAGGTTAGGGGCACTCTCAGCCTGAAGCCTCAGGTTGAGGAAGATATTGAAATAGCTGAATGGGTTGATGCAGATGGGGTTGAAAACCGTTTGAAAGACTCCTACCCATCTATCCGGATGGTATTTGCGAGTTTACGAAGCTAGATTTCGCCCCTGCTCCGGAGCAGCTCAAAAAATCGCTGCTCGAACCCTTCCCTTGGCGAAGGAGCGGGAGAAAGTATAATTTTTCTATCGGGGCCAATCAGGAAGTAGGTGGGGTAAGCCCTCACATCAAAATCCTTAATCACGTCGGGTTTTTCTCCAAAGTGCAGGAATGTCCAGCTGTACCCGGTAGTCTTAAGAAAACTTTCCAAATCCTTTTTCTCCATATCCGCCGAAATGGTAACAATTTCTAATTTTTTTCTATACTTCCGGTAGATTTTTTCCAGCAAGGAAAAATCCTGAAGGCATGTGTAGCTGGTAGTGGTGCAGAAGTTCAGATAAACGTATTTTCCCTCAAGCTGGTCGAGCGTAACTTCATGGCCGTTTACATCCTTCAGCTTGAAAGGACTTGGCACAAATCCGGGGAGCAACTTGGTAATTCGGCTTCGGATATTTTCGGCAATTATGGCATGTTCGGGGATTTGAGTTGTGCGATAAACCGAGTCGAGAAGGGTTAGCAGAGCCGAGCGCGAAAAGTTACTGCTAAAAAACTCATCGTAGAGCGACTTGAGGATAACCAGCTCCATTAGGGTGTCGTTGCTGAGCACTGTATTGGTGGCGAGGAGTTTTTTTAGCTGGGTTAGGCTTTTCTCCTGCGATATGGTGCTGAAAATGGCATTCCCGGTACTGGTACGTGAGAAGAACATGAAGTACTTATCGTAAACCAGGTTGAATAGCTCCATATACGAGGGGTTGGAGTAAAGGATTGGCTTGTTAAGAAACAGCTCGTTAGAAATTCCAGACGATTTCCGGCTGAGGGTAACCTGCCGAAGCAGACCATACCGGTACTCGCGGTAAGCCTTGAAGTAGGAATTTGGCTCATTCTTAAACTTTTCCTCCATCACGTTAATAAGCGAATCTACATTCTGGGACTTACCCCGGTAGGTATCCGCTACAATTTGGTCAAAATGGGCATTAAAGCGAATATCAAAGGCATTAACCAGAAAGTTAATATCGGATTGGCTGATGTTAGCAACTCCAACCTGCAAGTCGGTTTCCCTAAAAAATGGCGATAACCTTTGAGCTTCTGTCTTCTCCTCCCTTGCAGGAAGCACCAGCTGGTAACGCTTACCAGGTTCGGCAAAAAAGTAAATACGGTAAATCCCTAAATGGCTGAATACGTAGGTTGTTTCCAAAACCTTAACGCTCCCCTCAAAGTTACCATTTGCCTTTACCCTGCATCTGCCAATTTCAACTTCTGTAAGCGTGATGTAGTCGGAGTAGGTGTAAAAAACCAGCTCAGTACCGGCATAATCGGCCGCAGTGCCGTAAACTAAGGCTTGTTGAGCCAATACTCCCGTAACTCCAAGAGTAATAAACACCAACAGGGAAAGCACCAAATTTCTCATTTTCAGCCTTGCTAGAATGTTAGGTAATATTGCTTTAACCGGTGGAGTAAACAAATATCCTGCCTAAGCAGGTAAACCACCCTTGGGTTTTTGCAGGGTTTTAGCCCATATAGTCGTATATGTTGATGGAGGCAGGAATAAACTTAGTGGCATCGCCGTGGTGCTGAAGTATATCTCTGATAACTGAGGAATTTACAAAAGTATGCTCAGGAGCGGTAAGTAGGAAAATAGTATCAATATGGGGATACATGGCCCTGTTTACCTGGGCTATGGCCCGTTCAAATTCAAAATCAGCTGCAGTTCTAAGCCCACGAAGGATGTGGTTTATATTCAGCTTGTTGCAGATATCAACCGTTAAACCGTCATAGCAAATAATTTCAACCCTGGGTTCGTTTGCAAAAACCTTTTCAATCATGGCCTTGCGTAAATCAATATCGAAGTACGATTTTTTGCTGGAATTGTTGCCAATGGCAACAACTATCCTGTCGAAAATGGATAGTGCGCGCAGCACAAGCGATTCATGTCCCACTGTAATAGGGTCGAACGAACCCGGGAAAAGCGCAACCTTGCTCATGTGATGGCAGATTTAGCTGTAAGTAGTAGCAAAACTTTAATCGTACAATAGTAGGTAAAAATTTTGAATGCCAGTAAATCGGGAAAATGAATTGCTTACACCTTCACCACCAATCCCCCCACAATGGCAATGGAGTTAAGGGCTATTATGACTACAAATAGCGGATTTGAGGGGAGAGGAACTATTAAGGCTGGTAGCAAAACAAAAAACCCGGAACTTTTCCGGGTCAAGTGCGGATAGAGGGACTCGAACCCACACGCCTTACGGCACTAGATCCTAAGTCTAGCGCGGCTACCAATTACGCCATATCCGCATAATTTTTGGCAAAGTTAGCTGATTTTTTTAAGCAGCCAACCGGGAGTAGCCTTAAAAGGAAAAATTATTTACGAAGCTCGAAGTTCTGGCCAAGGTAGAGCTTTCGAACTTGTTCGTCGTCGGCCAGCTCCTCGGATGTTCCCGATTTAAGTATTTCCCCGTCGTATAGCAAATATGCTCTGTCGGTAATTGAAAGCGTTTCATGAACGTTGTGATCGGTAATAAGAATACCGATGTTCTTATCCTTAAGGTGGGCAACAATATTCTGAATATCCTCTACGGCAATAGGGTCAACCCCGGCAAATGGCTCGTCGAGAAGAATAAACTTAGGACTGAGCGCCAGTGCACGTGCAATTTCGGTTCTTCTCCGTTCACCGCCGGAAAGTTGAATTCCCTTACTCTTTCTTATTTTCTGCAGCCCAAATTCAGTGAGAAGCGACTCCACCTTTTCCATCTGGTACTCCTTGCTGAACTTGGTCATCTCCAGAACAGCTTTTAGGTTATCCTCCACGCTAAGGTGCCTGAAAACCGAAGCCTCCTGGGCCAGGTAGCTTATACCGCGCTGGGCGCGCTTGTAAACCGGTTCGCCGGTGATTTCAACATCATCAACAAAAATTTTCCCCTCGTTGGGTTTAACCAGCCCAACAATCATGTAGAAGGTTGTTGTTTTTCCGGCGCCATTGGGCCCAAGCAGCCCGACAATTTCACCCTGGCTCACCTCAACGCTTACGCCCTTAACAACAGTTCGGGTTTTATACCGTTTTACCAGGTTTTCAGTAAATAAACGCATAGCTAGCTTGCATTATTTAAGCTCCAAAAGTAAACAAATTGTTGCTACTCAGAAAATAATTTGTAGCCCCACCCGTATTCCAAAAGGCGAAATATCAGGATTATCCAGATGGGTAAGGCGCCAAATGGCATCAATCCTAATAACCTTGAGAATATTCTCCACTCCCACCCCAACCTCAACGTAGGGTTTTGATACGGAGCCCAGCCCCTCTGGAAACTGAAGCACATTCATGTTGGAATTGCTGATGGAGCCGATGAGTCCCTTGGCGGTGGCCACCTCGCGAAGCTTAAGCCTGCGCAACAGGGGAAATCGGTTCAGGAAAAAACCCTGGAAGTGGTGCTCAAGGTACAAGCTGGCATACTGATCGGAGGCAAATTCGTAGTAGTTCATCATGTTGAATGCATACCTGTCGAAAGCATAGGTTTCGTTACCCTCGTGAAGCTGAAGTAACGGGTAGGGTACTTCTCCAAATGTTTTACCAGCATCGGCAATAACCCGGGCGTAGCCAAAAGGATTAACGTTAAACTTGTGGTAGTAGTTCAGGTGCAGCTTCCAGTAGCTGTAATCGCTACCCAGCACGCCTTTTATACCCTTGGTAATGTCGAAGTTCACCTCAGGCCATTTACTGCCCATGCTTACCCGGGTGAATTCACCCTGAACAAAAGTTTCATCTTTTACCCAGCGGGTGTTAAGGGTTACTGCCGAGGTGGTGATATTTTTCAGCTGCAAACCTCCGCCAACCGGGAGAAATGGGATGTACTCCGTGGGGTACATTATCCTGTTGCTGAAATAAATTGTATTGGACAATCCGGTGAACCACTCCTTTTCATACGACACGCTAAAATCCTTCACCATGGTTAGCTTGTAGTTAGGGTTTCGGCGAAGAAACGAGGTGAGGATGTTGTCCTCGGTAAGGGCATTTGGGCTTTGTCCCATTTGCTCGATGTCGCTTTTGTAGTCAAGGCTTAACACCTGGCGCGGATTCTTTCCTATCATGTACATGGAACCAACACCCCACTTGAATCGGTTGTCCTTGTCGCCATAGGCCAGAAAACCCGATAGCATAACTTTAGTGCTAAACTCGTTACTTGTTCGTCCCGACACCTTAAAGCGGTTACCCTCAATTTCGTTGAAGCTGTATGTTTGGTAGTAGGGGCCAATCTCAACGTACCCCACAACGTAGTAGTAGTTCACAATCATGTTGATTATGTCAACAAAAGTTTTGTATAGAGGAACCTGCTGCACCGAGTCCACCATGGCGTAAATGTTGGCCTCCTTGGGCGTCAGCTCAAAAGGTCGCGTCTTATTCCAGTACTCTTTATCCTGATTTAGCGCACCCTCCATAACCTTAAGGCTGGTTGGCTGCTCGGTAATCTCGCTTGGGAAGTCGGGATTAAGGGTAACATCGCTGTAGGTAACTGTTTTGTGCCCAAAAAAACCGGCCTCCTTATCGGTAAGGTTAAAATCAACAAACATGGTTAGCTGCTTCGGGAACCAGAGGGTATCGTTAATTGGGACGTACTCCGAGGTGGTAACCATGTCGTTTACAAAGTTAAGGTTAACCATATCGGAAAGGCGGAACTGGGCTTTCACCACAGCCCAGGTGGTGTCGTTCACCCAAAAATCGCCGGTAAATGTAGGCTCCATTTTCCGACGGGGCTTAAACGAAATCTGGTAGCACCAGCGATTTCCCACAAAGGCGCTATCAACCAGAATGTACTTGTAGTAGATTAAGCCTGCATTGGCTATCGGGCTAACCAAACCCTGATCGAAAATATTGATGTAGTTATCGTAAATGTTCACGTTCTGGTATATCATACCCGTAAACTGCGCAACGCTCTCGTTGTTAACACCTGAAATTTTGGTAGCCTTAATAATTTCCTTCTCCATTTTTGGGCTTGAACGGTAGTAGTAGTCGGAAAGCGACTCGGTGATGAAAATCGGAAGGTAGGGTTTTCCGGTTATGGCATTGGTGTCCACGTAGTCCCAAATAAATTTAAACTGATTCAAAAACTTACGTTGCGAAGCTTCAAGGTTTACATTGTTCAGGTCAACCTGAATTTTATTGTAGCTATGGCAGAAGTAGCTGAGGTTGGCCGGGTTGTTTTTATCCTTATTCCTGATAATGTTTTTCACAATACGGTTTGCCTGATATTCGCCTGGTTTTACTACAATGCTGGCAAGCTCAATAGCCTCGGGCTGAAGTTCCACGTTAATCTCCTGAAAATACCCCTTTTTAACCGCTACGGTTTTCGACTGGTACCCAACATAAGAAAAGGTAAGTGAGTCGCCCGTAGTTCTTGTTTCGAGGAAAAACTCACCTTTTTCGGAGGTAATAGTTCCAATGGGAAGTCCCCTAAAAGCAATGTTCACGTAGGCTATAGGCTCCCTGGTTTGAGCGTCAATAACCCTACCCCTGATTTTGGTTATCTGCCCCTGGGCAAAAATGGATGAAACAAATGCCAGCTGAAGTGCTAGAAAAAACAACAATCTCCTCATAATCATAAAAATCAATCCTTAAACTCCATTCGGGCCAGCAAAACGCTCACCTCGTAGAGAAGCAAAAGCGGGATGGCAACAATGGTCATGCTGAACACATCGGGAGGTGTTATCACGGCCGAAATAACCAGGATAACTACAATGGCAACTTTTCTATATCGGGATAGGAATTGGGGTTTCACCACTCCTAAACGGCTAAGGTACAGCACAACTACCGGCATCTCAAAGGCTGCGCCACCTGCAAAAATGAGGCCTAAAACGGTTGACAGGTATGAACCCAGAGTGATTTGGTTGACTACCTGCGCACTCACCGAGTAGGTTCCTAAAAAATGAATGGATATGGGTGCTATTATGAAGTACCCAAAAGCAGCGCCAATTGCAAAGCAAAGGGTAAACATTAATGCTACACCTCTAAGCATAGCTGATTCCCCCTGCTTAAGCGCCGGTCTGAAAAATTTGGCAAGTTCATACATAATATACGGAAAAGCCATAATTACCCCGCTCCAGAAAGCCACCCTTAAATGAACAGTAAACTGCCCAGCAAGTTCAATGTTGATAAGCGGTAAAATAGTTGAGTTGATGCAAAGAACCGGAGAGTTCCACTGCTCAGCCAACCGGCATAACAACCGGTTGGTAACAAACTCGGGCATTCGAGGGCGAAGTACAACCTGCTGGAAAATAATGTCCTTTAAGCAAAATGCCACAATTGAAAGCACAACAACTGCCAACATGCAGCGGATAAAAATATTCCTCAATTCACCCAGGTGCTGCCAGAAAGTCATTTCATTATGTTTCGATGCTTTTCCAGCCATCACCTTAAGGAAATTAGACTATACCTTCTCTGAGAATATCGTGAATGTGTATCACCCCTTCGTATCGGTCCTCATGGGTAACGAGCAGCTGGGTGATTTTATTCTGCTCCATAAGGTTGAAAGCCGTAATTGCCAACTCCTCCCTGTCAATTGTTTTTGGGTTAACGGTCATAATATCGGCGGCGGCAAGGCCTTCGATGCTCTGATTCTTCTGGAGCATTCGGCGTAAATCACCGTCGGTGATAATGCCAACAACCCTGTCGTTGGAGTCAACCACCGCGGTGGCGCCTAAGCGCTTTGAGGATATTTCGAGTATAACCGATCGAATTCGATCGTCGGGGCGAACTTTTGGAACATCGGTAGAGGTGAAAATGTCTGAAACACGCATGTAGAGTTTCTTACCAAGGGCTCCACCCGGGTGAAAGCGAGCAAAATCGGCCGGGGTAAAGCCGCGAAGTTTGAGTAGGCAAACTGCCAGGGCATCGCCGATAACCATTTGGGCTGTAGTGCTGGATGTGGGGGCCAGGTTGTTAGGACATGCCTCCCGGTCAACTGTTGCCTTAAGCACAAAATCGGATGAACGGGCCAGGTAGGAATCGGTGTTCGAAACAACCGCAATTATCTTATTGCCCAAATTTCTGATTAGTGGGACCAAAACCTTTATTTCGGGAGTACTGCCGCTCTTTGAGAGGCAAACAACAACATCATCGGGCTGAATAATCCCTAAATCGCCGTGAATGGCATCGGCAGCGTGCATGAATATGGCTGGCGTTCCCGTTGAGTTGAAGGTGGCTACAATTTTTTCAGCCACAATCGCGCTTTTTCCAATCCCCGTAACAATTACCCTACCTTTTCCGTTAAAAATCAGGTTTACTGCCATAACAAAATCATCATCAATAAACCCGGCGAGTTTTTCAATGGCATCTGCTTCGGTTCGGATTGTTTCAACAGCTAGTTTTCTGATGGCATCATTATTCATTTTTTCCCTTTCATTTGCTACTTTTGTCATCCTTTTGTTAAATGACTTTAAATTTGAACCACTAAAAAAAATATGGCGTATATTTATAAAAGCAAAAGTATCTATTTTTTATCCACGTAACGTAATGTAGGGTGGAAAGCAACAGTTAAACAGTTTAAAATTAGGAGTCGGAAACTTAAATCATGAACGTTAACACATCTGAACTATCATTAAAGGAGTATCTTAACAAGTATTTCGGGTTCAACACCTTTAAGGGCAACCAGGAGGCAATTATTCACAATGTTCTTACAGGGAACGACACGTTTGTTCTTATGCCCACCGGTGGAGGCAAATCGCTATGCTACCAGCTGCCCGCCCTAATACTTGATGGAACCGCCATCATCATATCGCCCCTCATCGCCCTTATGAAGAACCAGGTTGACTCAATGCGCGCATTTGTTCTGGAGGAGGGCATTGCCCACTTTATGAACTCCTCGCTTAATAAAACCCAACTTCAAAAGGTAAGACAGGATGTTACCAACGGTGTTACCAAAATGCTGTATGTAGCACCCGAATCGCTTACCAAAGAGGAAAACATACAGTTTCTAAAGCAAATCAAAATTTCATTCTACGCAATTGACGAGGCGCACTGTATTTCGGAATGGGGGCACGACTTCCGTCCGGAGTACCGAAGAATTCGCCCCATAATTAACGAGATAGGCACAGCTCCTATAATTGCCCTGACCGCTACGGCAACCCCCAAGGTTCAGCACGACATCCAGAAAAACCTCGGCATGCTCAACGCCAGTGTTTTCAAATCGTCGTTCAACAGGCCCAACCTGTACTACGAGGTACGCCCCAAGGTGAATGCAGTTAAGGAAATCATCAAGTACATAAAGTCCAACCAGGGCAAGTCGGGAATCATTTACTGCCTTAGCCGGAAGAAGGTTGAGGAGATGGCCGAAATTCTCAAAATCAACGGAATTAAGGCGTTGCCCTACCATGCGGGGATGGATGCCGCCACCCGCTCGGAAAATCAGGATAAATTCCTGATGGAGGAGGTTGATGTAATTGTGGCAACAATAGCCTTTGGAATGGGTATCGACAAGCCCGACGTTAGGTTTGTTATCCACTACGACATTCCCAAGAGCCTTGAGGGATACTACCAGGAAACCGGTCGGGCTGGCCGGGATGGGGGCGAAGGTCAATGCATAACCTTTTACAGCTACAAGGACATTCAAAAACTTGAAAAGTTTATGCAGGGGAAACCGGTGTCGGAACAGGAAATTGGCAAGCAGCTGCTGCTCGAAACCGTGTCGTACGCCGAGTCATCCATGTGCCGTCGGAAAACTCTTCTGAACTACTTCGGGGAGGAGTATGATGAGGAAAACTGCAACTCGTGCGACAACTGCCTACACCCCAAAACACAGTTTGAGGGGAAAGAGGAGCTTCAAATGGTGCTGGAAACGGTGCTGGCAGTCAACCAAAAGTTTAAAGCTGACCACATAGTCAACATCCTGCTTGGCAACGTTACCGCAGCGGTTAAATCGTACAAGCATAACCAGCTCGATACCTTCGGCGAGGGCGCCGAAAAGGACTCCCGGTTCTGGAACTCCATAATCCGTCAGGCCCTGGTGATGAAGTTCCTGGACAAGGACATCGAAAACTACGGGCTGCTATTTATTACGCCTAAAGGTCAGGAATTTATCGACAAACCCACCGACGTGCTCTTTACCCTGGACCACGAGTACGAGGAAGCCGATGACGATGAATCTATTGGAATGCCCATGGACAGGTCGGGCGCTGTTGATGACGAGCTGCTTGCAATGCTGAAAGACCTGCGAAAGAAAATGGCCAAAAAGAAAAACCTTCCCCCCTTTGTAATCTTTCAAGACCCATCGCTGGAGGATATGGCCATCCAGTACCCCATTACCATTGAGGAGCTGCATAGTATTACCGGAGTTGGCGCCGGAAAAGCCAAGCGCTTCGGACAGGAGTTTGTTGAGCTGATTAAGGCATACGTTGAGGATAAGGATATTATCCGACCCCAGGACATGGTGGTTAAATCGGTTGCCACCAAATCGCTTCTCAAGGTGTACATCATTCAGAGCATCGACCGGAAAATGGACCTCGAAGACATAGCCAACGCAAAAAATCTCGAAATGGATGAGCTGCTGAACGAAATTGAGGCAATTGTCAACTCGGGTACCAAAATCAACCTTGACTACTACATCAACCAGGTTATTGACGAGGATAAGCAGGAGGAAATATTCGACTACTTCCGCAATGAGGCCGAAACCGAAAGCCTCGAGGAAGCTCTTGTTGCCCTTGGCGATGAGGATTACACCGAGGAGGAAATCAGGCTTATGCGGATTAAGTTCCTTTCCGAAATGGGAAACTAATTGGCCCGAACTACCCGCCCACAACCTCATTTTACCTGTAAATCACAATGTAAGCGGCATGCTCCAAAGGTAATAGGGGCAGATATAGCTGTTTGCCGTTGCTGCTGACCACCCACACCAAAGTACAACTTTTTTTGCCATACCATCACCAAACGCCACATTGCTTCACATCCAAGACTCTTCTACCAGCCTGAGAAAAGCATTCTGTTAACTTTTCAACTCACTAAACCCAACCTCTTTGCTTATGGAGCTGCCCTTAAAGAAGTTAACAAAAAATTAACCGCACAACGTATTGATTTCATTTCGAAGTTGAGCTATATTTGGGCATAGCTAAACCTAAAAGGAGGCCGTCATGAAGAAATTATTACTGCTCAGCCCTCAGCTGGTTCTTACCCTAAGTTTATTCGGGCAAACTATTATTACCAGCCAAAACCACGGATTCATTCCTAATGACAATAACCCAATGCTGCTTACAAGCTACGTAGAACCCGGCCCAGCTGGTAAAAACGTGGTGTGGAACTTCAGCATGCTGGAAACTTCGGAGAACTTCCAGGGCAGCCTAAAAGAGGTTTACACCCTCAAGGATTACCCCTCAAACCAGGGTGGCAACGTGGTGCTTGAAGAGTTCGGCAATAGGTTTATCTTCAATATGACAGCCAACTCACTGGAGCAACTTGGTTTTCAGTCATCTACAGGAAGCACCGAAATAACATACAGCAAGCCATTTGTCAAAATGCGCTACCCGTTTGGTTTTAACAGCAGCTTTTCCGGAGATTTTAAGGGTGATTACCTTGTTAACAAAGTGCCTGTTGGCACCATTTCAGGAACCTACCGGGTGGAGGGCGATGGCTACGGTAAGCTGATTTTACCCGGTGGAAGAGAGCTAAGTGGAGTTTTACGGGTTAAGGAGGTGAAGCTCACCACGCAAACCATCAACAACAGCCTGATTAACATTGAGGATGTTACCTATCGCTGGTATGTGGCCAACCACCGTTTTCCGGTACTATCGCTAATAAAAAGCACCTACACTCCGGCAAACGGGAAACCTTCAACACAAACCAAGGCAGCCTTCAACGGCAATGTTGTAAGTCAACCAAGCGATGTGGACAAGGTGTCGGATAACCTGCTGAGGTTTACAACATTTCCAAATCCCTATAAGGGCAAGGTTGCCATTACCTACACCCTCCCCGAAAGCTGCAAAGTAAACCTTGCGGTGTATGACATTACGGGCAAGCTTGTTAGCGTTTTGGTGAACGGTATTGAGGATGCGGGACAAAAAACCCACTACTTTTCGGCAGCAGAAGTAGGAATGCCTGCTGCAACTTACATCGTTAAGCTTACAGCAGGAAAGGTAGAAGCCACCCGCACGATACTGGAGGTGAGGTAAACAGGTAGTTACTGATTTTTCTGCTGCCAGTCCCTGTTCCATGCCAGGTATATCTTAAACGAAACACCATGGTTCAGGTAGTAGTTCAAAAAGTCGAAACCTAAATCCTCGGCGTTATCGGCTGCTCCTTTAAAGGGCGCATTCATGGCGCCTTCAAAGTCGTATCCCAGAGCAAAAATTACTACCGTTGGCCCGGGATGAATGTAGTAGCGCAACCCCAAGGAGAGGGAGTAATGAACCATTACATTGAAAAACTTACTGGTAACTGCAGTTCTACCCGGGTTAAGCGCTTCGGCCATAGAAACTCCGTAATCGGATATTTTGGCCGGCCCAAAACCAACCTTATCCTGCGTGGAGGCATACATGGCAAAACGCATGGCGCGTCTTCCCGGAGCAAAACCTTCAAGTCCTCCTGTAAGGCAAAGCTGTCGAAGCAAGTCAAATCCGAAACAAATATTATACGATTTAATGGAGTAGAGCGTATCATAAGCAGGCATTCCAAACTTCTGGTTCTCCCTTCCGCCTTCGGTAACCAGGGTGCTAATCTCTACCGGATAACCCATTGAGGTATAGCCAACACCCCAGTACCCTCCAACTTCGTTAAACGCCGAACCCCCTTTAGCAGTCTTTAAAAGATCTATGTTGAAGTACTTGTTGGAAAATTCCCTATTGGCATAGTAACCAGGAGGCAGCGCTCCCGACCATTCCAGGTCGCCCGACATCTTGGAACTCTGTAGCCGTAGTAGCATGTTCTTAAATCCCAAGTACCCGCCCCAGCGGTAAAACTTACCTATTAGGTTGTTCTCCGTCTGGGCCGACACCCCCATCCTGACCCCTAGCCTACGAATACCAAAATTGCCCTCGTAGGACGACATGCTGGTCATGTCAAAATTCAGGGAAAGAGGTTCGCCGATAGATTTATGGTTGATGAAGTACACCTTCCATCT
>DCDD01000053.1 GCA_002316235.1 Bacteroidales bacterium UBA1064 | reverse complement strand
CAGCATGATGAAAAAAATCCACATTTTGGTAATAGCCGCCCTGCTCCCATCTTTTATTCAAGCACAAAGCGATACGGTTTTCAACCGCACCGATGAGCAGGGATTGAAGCAGGGCCTCTGGCGAAAATACTACTCCACCGGGGTAAAAGCATACGAGGGTTGGTTTAAGGATAACAAGCCCACCGGAGAGTTTAAGCGATTCCACGAAAATGGAAGTTTGAAGGTGATACTCAGCTACCGACAGGATAGTACGGCCTGGGCTGTGTTTTTCAGCCCTAAGGGGAACAAAATCGCCGAGGGGAAATTCGTTGGACAACAGAAGGATAGCCTTTGGCGCTACTACAACCCGGATGGCACCATAAACTACGACGAGTACTACCAAAACGGCCTAAAAAACGGACGTTGCAGGCAGTACTATCCGGATGGTAAGCTGCTTGAATCTGCCCCATTCACCAACGGTAAGCTTCATGGAGCTGTTATCCAGTTCTTTCCTGAAGGCTTAAATAAGTCGGTAGTCAACTTCAACAATGGAATTCAGGATGGCGACCTGAAGGTCTTTTACCCTTCCGGGAGAAAACGTTTGGAGGGAAAATATGCCAATGGGCTGAAAGAAGGGGAATGGATATTCTACGGAGAAAACGGTAAAATCACCCAGCGGATAAGGTATGTTAAGGGTGTCCCCGAAAACTACAACGAGCTTCTCGAAAGGGAAACCCATTTGCTGGACTCGCTCATGCAGAATGCGGGTAGGATAAAAGAACCCGATTTTGATGAAATGTCATACGGATCTAACTACCCCTAATCCAACTACCCATGAAGTACAGCTTTCGAATACTACTAATCATCCAGCTGGTTGGTTTATCCAGCGCAGCAAAACCTCAAAGCAAGTACTTTATTGGCTTCACCGATAAGGCCAACTCCCCATACACCATTTCGAACCCCGAACAGTTCCTATCTATAAGGTCTATTGAGCGTAGAACAAGGCAAAATTTGGCATTAACAGAATCCGATTTACCCGTTAACCCCAGCTACCTTGATACGCTTGCAAATATGGGTATTACAATTCATTTCCCGCTTCGGTGGATGAACGGGGTTGTGGCTACAATTTCAACTCCCGACCAGCTGACGCAAATTCAGAATATTCCCTTTGTCTCCGGAATTAAAGAGATATATACACCAACCAAGGAGCATAAAAGCTCGAAATTCACAATAGAAGAACCACAATCCCAACCATTTTCTAAACCTGACAAGGACGCACCAAACTACGGGATATCGGCCACACAGGTAAATATGCTTAACGGGCATATACTGCATGGTAATGGCTTTTTGGGAGAAGGGATTGAGATTGCCGTACTTGACGCCGGGTTTTACAACGTTGACTCACATCCGGTTTTCGACAGCCTTTGGATGAACAAACGGATACTGGGAACAAAAGATTTTGTTAATCCCACCTCTAACATCTATAACGAACATGCTCATGGTATGATGGTGCTGTCCATCATGGGGGGATATGCCAATGGACAGCTTGTTGGCACAGCACCTCACGCCCGCTACTGGCTCATCAGGACTGAGGATGCCAGCTCCGAACAGCTGGTTGAAGAGTACAACTGGGCGGCAGGCGCTGAGTTTGCCGATAGCGCAGGTGCCGACATCATTAACACCTCCCTGGGATACACCACTTTTGATGTGCCTTCTCAAAGCCATACCTACAGCAACCTTGACGGGCAAACGACAGTGATTACCCAGGCAGCTAACATGGCGGCATCAAAGGGTATGCTGGTGGTGGTGAGTGCCGGGAACGATGGTACATCTCCATGGTACTACATTTCAGCACCAGCCGACTCGCCCAAGGTGCTAACCGTTGGTGCAGTGGATGGCAATAGGAACAAGGCTGCTTTCAGCTCCTTTGGCCCAACAGCCGATGAACGTGTAAAGCCAGACTTATGCGCAATGGGTGTTGGAACGATTATTGCTACTACCGATGGGCTGGTGGGCAGCGGAAACGGCACGTCCTTTTCCGCTCCACTAATCTCGGGCATGATGGCTTGCCTATGGCAGGCAAAACCTAACCTAACAGTCAACGAGCTAATGGAATCGGTAGTTTCAGCCTCAAGTTCATTCAATTCCCCTAATAATGAAATCGGGTACGGCATTCCTGACTTTGCCCTGGCCCTGTCGGTTGTAACCTACAGCTACAAGCCAAACATCAGAATCATTCCAAATCCGTTTAGCAGCCAAGTGCAAATATATCTT
This sequence comes from Bacteroidales bacterium UBA1064, assembly GCA_002316235.1. Taxonomy (GTDB): domain Bacteria; phylum Bacteroidota; class Bacteroidia; order Bacteroidales; family Tenuifilaceae; genus UBA1064. The sequence goes on along the minus strand of DCDD01000053.1, from coordinate 18,040 downwards.
CCGCTGGAGATTGACGAAGCTGTAAGCTGCCAGCTGCTAACCCCGAGCGGCCTAACGCTCTATATGTGTAGGCAGATTACCGAAAATGGGGTTTTACGTATTAACATTCCGGAGAGCCTACCAAAAGGCCTCTATATTTTCCATATCGCTGCCGGTAACCAAGCGTTCAATTTGAAAGCTATTAAAGATTAACCCCGATGAGCAACGGCAGTACCCGCTTAACCCTTCTGGAGCTAAACCTGCTGGTAAAAGAGACTTTGGCCAAGTCGCTTGCCGGCAGCTACTGGGTGGTTGGCGAAATTAGCGAGATTACCGAACATCCATCCGGCCACTGCTACATGGAACTTGTGCAAAAGGGAGATGACACGGATACCATAAGAGCAAAAGCAAGGGCAAACATTTGGGGCTACACCTACCGAATGCTGAAACCCTACTTTGAGTCAACCACCAATCGGCCACTTTCCAGGGGAATGAAAATTCTGGTCAACGCACAGGTTGTATTCCATGAGTACTACGGCTACAGCCTAACCGTACTCGACATTGAACCTGAATACACGTTGGGCGATATCGAGCTGAAACGTCGTGAGGTTATTGCCAGGTTGATATCCGATGGCGTGATGAACATGAACAAGGAGCTGGAGCTGGACATGCTTCCCCAACGGGTTGCGGTGATCTCATCGGCAAATGCTGCGGGGTTTCAGGATTTTGTAAAACAACTTACCCATAACCCCCATGGCTACGCCTTTACCTACGAGTTATTTCCAGCACTAATGCAAGGCGATGAAGCAGAGCTGTCTATCATAAACGCCCTGGGCAAAATTTACGACAAGCTGGCCTGCTTCGACCTCGTAACCATTGTTCGCGGTGGTGGTGCTCAAACCGACCTCTCATGCTTCGATTCGTATGCTCTTGCCTCAAACATTGCCCAGTTTCCCATTCCGGTTATCACAGGAATTGGGCACGATAGGGACGTTACGGTTGCCGACATGGTTTCCCACACATCACTTAAAACACCTACCGCTGTGGCAGAATTCCTTATTGATAAATTCCGTGATGCTGAAGCTGTTGCAAACAACCTTGCCGGGAGTGTTTCCCAACTCGCAGGAAAATTACTTGCCGACATGAAGGAAAGCCTAACCAGCAATCAAGTAGAGCTACAAGCTATTCTAAACCAAAAAGTCGCCCAAAACAAGCTATACCTTCAACAGCTAACCAGCTCACTACCTCATATGGCAAAACTAGTTCAGGTGCTGCATGCTGATGAGCTTAAAAGTTTGAATATAAGGCTTTCGATTCCCATTTCCAGAATAAAGGCCAACTATGTTAAGCTAAACGCTTATGCTGGTTTGCTCAAAAGCATGCCGCATAAGCTACTGCAAAACGAAAAAATAAAAATTGAGCACCACTTTAGCACACTGAAGAACCTGCACCCCGACAGCATCCTTCATCGCGGCTTTACGATAACCTATTCCAACGGGAAAATTGTAAAAAATCTGAACAATTTAAACGTCAACGATGTGATTACCACTCAATTTTGGAATGGGAGCATAGAAAGTAACATTACAAAAATAAAAGCAAGCAAAAAGTTGCTTCTTAACAATAAAAAATAGTAAATTTAGAATTTGATGTTTAAAGCAGACAACCATCCAACAAAGCTCTGGCACTTGAAAAAAATTCGACATATACTATTACTTGCTTCGGTTTTTTCTTTTCATACCGGCAACATCCTCCTTGCACAAAACAGCTCTTCTGTGCATCTGCTTGACAGCCTACTTACCGAGGCCAAACAAACAACCGGCATTAGGAAGATAACCGCGCTTGATAAAATTTCAAGGTACTACTGGGAGAAAAATCCTGACTCATCGCTATACTACTCCAACCTGGCCTTGGTTGAAGCCCAACGAGACAAAAGCAACGAAGCGCTGGGCGATGCATACAACAGTATGGGTAATGCTTACTCATCAAAGCATGAGAACGAAACGGCCATTACCTACTACCTTAAATCGAAAGACTACCGTGAGAAGAGCGGTGACTGGACAAAGGTAGGCCACTCATATAGCAACCTCGGACTATCGTTACGAGATCTCAAGCGATACAGCGAGTCCATCAGCAGCTACAGGCAGGCAGCAAAATATTACAGTGATGCTAAGAATTACCTCTTTGAGGGAATTTCATACCTTGACATTGCCCAGGTTTACCGCCAGCTCAACGACCTTAACAGGGCTCTTGAAAACGCCATTTTGGCAATAAATATTTTTCTGGAGCATGACATCACTCAACCCCTGGCCCGATGCTACAACTTTATTGGAAACCTGCATAAAGACCTTAAGAATTTCGATTTGGCAGAGGATTACTATCTTAAAGCTTATGAAATTTGGTCAAAAGCGAATAACCTATCCGGTATTTCATCTGCTTTAAACAACCTGGGAATAATTTACGACGAGAAGGGGAACTACGAAAAGGCCCTTGAAAACTACAACCGCTCGCTGGATATTGCCATACAACTTAACGATTCTATAGGTATTTCTACAGCCTACAACAATATTGGGTTTATATACGTGAAGCTCAACCAGCTGGAGCGAGGCATCAACGCCTACCTGAAATCTATGGCTATATCAAGGCAAATAGGCGAAATTGAGTCGTACCTTAATACTTGCAATAATGTTGCCTCGGTTTACCTTAAAGCAGGAATGCTAGACAAGTGTGAGGAGTACCTGAATATAGTTCTTGGCAATCTTAAAAGTATAACCGAGCTGGCCTACATTCAGGAAACCTACCAGCTGCTCAGTGAGCTGTATGCCAAGCGTGGAAACTACAAAAAGGCATTCGAGTTTAAGTCGCTGCAGCTGGCATACAACGACAGCATATACAACCAGCAACAGGTCCGAAACATACTCGAAACTCAAACCAGGTTCGAAACTGAAGCAAAGGAACGTGAGATACAGCTCTTAAAAAAGGACAACGAAATAAAGCAGCTTGAGTTTGAGAAGCAGCGAAATTTTCAAAACATTCTAACGTTCATCACCATCCTACTGGCCATAGCAATTGCGGTTACCATATACATTTCACGCATCATCAGAAAAAAGAACTTGCTGCTTGCCGAAAAGAACAGGGCGCTGGAAGAAGCGAATAAAAAAATGGCCGAAACAGAAGTTAACTTAAGGGAGCTAAATGCCACCAAGGACAAGCTATTCTCTATAATCGCTCATGACCTGAAAAATCCCTTCAATGCGCTGCTGGGATTTAGCGATATCCTTGAGCGCAACTACAACTTCCTCTCCGATGAGGAGCGTATTGAGTACATTGGAGTTATAAATGATTCCACCCAATCGCTTTATAAGCTGCTTGATAACCTGCTGCAATGGACCAGAACTCAGACCGGAACAATAACCTACATACCCGAAAACTTCAAGCTTCTTCCTCTCGTTAAGCAGGAGATAACCAACGTCAACCTGAACTCCGAGAAGAAAAAAATCAGCATTACCGTTAACATTGACGAGAACATTAGCGTGTTTGCCGATAAGAACACAACCGCTACTATAATCCGCAACCTGCTTAGCAACGCCATTAAGTTCACCGATTTGGGTGGCCACATAGAGATAGCCGCACGCTATAAGGATCAAATGGTTGAAACATCTGTAAGCGATTCGGGAATTGGAATAAACGATAATGACCTTGACAGGATTTTCATGCTTGATGGCTCATTCACAACAAAAGGAACATCCAACGAATCGGGTACCGGTTTGGGACTACTGCTTTGTAAGGAGTTTGTTGAAAAAAACAACGGTAAAATCTGGGTGGAAAGTGAAAAGGGAAAGGGCAGCACCTTTTTCTTCACCCTTCCAGCAAAATAAGCTCACGCACACCCCTCCTAATTTTATCATAATTTTTTAATCAGCCAACCCATTTCTAGTCCAGTATAATTTTGTATTTTTTACCGATTTTTCTGAACACAAAACATGAAGCTGGTTATTCAAAAATGGGGTGTAGCCCTACTGCTTACCGCTTACAGCCTTATAGCTGCTCAGGCAGGTTCACCAAGCAGCAGTAAGGTGGATAGCCTATACCAAAGAGTGCTGGCAATAGCCGACGAAAATCCACAGGAAGCCAGCAGGCTTGCCAACCTGTGCAGGCAGGAATCATCTAAATCAGGAAATAGTCGTGATAAAGCGCTATCGCTCATGGCAAATGCCCAGGCCTTAATTGCCATGTCGCTTTGGAACAACGCCAGCGAGAAAATTGATTCGGCTTCGCTTTTTGTCCAAAAACTCAACGATTTGAATCTCGAAGCCGATTTAGTAGATCTTAGAAGCAACCTGGAGGTTAAGGTTTCGGGCAGCGATGCCGCTCTCAAAATGCTACAAAAAGCATACAGCCAAGCTATCAAAAATAAAAGGCCTGACCTGGGTGTAAAGTTTCTCCTGCTCCAGGCCGGGCTTTACCAGCAAAAGGGAAACCTGGCAGAGGCAAACAGGATGAGGGAAATTGCCCTTGACCAATCTAGTAAAGCTGGTTGCAAAAAGTGTCAGGCTGAATGCCAGCAAAACATCGCAAGCTCATACTGGCAACAAGGACGCTTCAACGAAGCACTCGAGAGCTACTTTAAATCGCTGATTCTCTTCGAGGATATCAACGATACTATCGGGATGCTAGCCGCCCTGAAGGGTGTAGGCATATCCTACCGCGATCTTGGCCAGTTTGAGAAATCGCTTACCTACCTCAACAGAGCCTTAAAACTGTCGGATAGTAGTAACAACTATACGGAAGAGGCAGCCATACTCAACATTATTGGAAGTCTGTATTTTAAATTCAACCAGGTTGACGACGCACTAAAGCAATACGAACAAAGCCTGCAAATAAGGGAAAAACTGGGATTACTTCGGTCGGCCATTTCAACGCATAGCAATATGGCCCGTGCCTACTTGCAAAAATCAATGTATAAACAGGCCATCGAACACCTCAATGAAGCTTTGGCCCTTCAGGAACAAGTTGTTGACCCGCTGGCAGAGGCATCAACCCTAACAGAAATAGGTAACCTTAACCTGCAGCAGGGCAATATAGCCGAAGCGCTGCGTCACTACCTAATGGCGTTAAAACTTCGGCAAACCTACGGGCAGGATGAGGATATTGCCAAATCGCTCACCAGCATTGGCCTTACCTACCGAAGGTTGGGAATGTATAAAAGCGCCCTTAAATACCTTGAACAGGCAAGGGAAATAATTCAGGACATGAAGGGTAGCATGAATGATGCTGCATACATCCTACAAAACCTGGGGCATATCTACCTTGACCTCAACTCCCCCGACAAGGCAATTGCCACATATAAGGAAGCCCTGACTCTTAAAGAAAAAAGCGGCGATAGCATAGGCGCTGCTAAAATTTTAAAGAACATTGCCCAGGCCCAGCTTAAAAGCAGCCAACCCGACCAAGCTCGTACATCAATTTCACAAGCCCTCAAGTTGGTAACCCGAACACATAGCACCAGCGATATTGCAGATCTATACAACGAGCTGGGTAATGTTGAACGACAGGCTAAAAATCCTGGCATGGCAATCAAGCATTACCACACAGCCATTGAAAACTATAAAGCTCTTAATAACAACGAGGGAGTTGCCCTTTGCCTAAGAAAAATCGGAGAAATTCAGGTTGGGCAAAAACAGCTGGATGAGGCAAGAAAAAACATCAACAGCTCAATTGAAATTGGGAAACAATCAGACAACAAATACCTTCTATCATACGGCTATCTAGCTCAAAGTGAGCTATACCGCGCACAAGGCCTTTTCGATAAAGCCCTGGAAAGCTACATAAAGCATATAGGCATTCGCGACAGCCTAGAGAGCGTTAAAAGAAACGAGGCGAACCTAGAGGCTCAGATAGACCTGGAGCTCGACCAAACAAAAACCGAGATTAAGGTTATGGAAGCAGAGGTGGAAGCGCTCAGACAGAAGACTGCTCTGGATAAAGCCATAATCGAGAAGCAAAGATTATTCCGCAACTCGCTAATTGCCATAATCCTACTTGTCGTAACTGCGGCCAGCATAGCTTTCTACAGCCTTATTCAGAAACGGCGTTATGCCAAGCTACTTGAGGAGAAAATTGAGGAAATCAGGCTGGTAAACGAAAGGCTCAACCAGTCTGAGAGCGAGCTGCGTCAAACCATTAAAACTAAGGATAAGCTATTTTCAATCATTGCCCATGACTTGCGGAGCCCATTTACCGCCTTAGTTGGACTATCGGAGGTAATGGCAACAAACCTGGAGAGCCTTTCGCCCGATGAGATTCGTGAGTTCAGCCACCACATCCACCGCTCGGCAACCGAGGTGCTCAACCTGACTGAGAACCTTCTAAGCTGGGCAAGAAGCCAAACCGGAAAAATTGAGCTCTCGCCAAAACCAATTAATCTCAAGGACCTTACCAACCAGGTTTTTTCGGTAGCTGCGATTCCTGCACAGGAAAAGAAAATCAAACTTCGGGAAAGCATTCCCGCCAACCTAACGGTTTTTGCCGATTTCGATACCCTCCAAACCGTTATCAGGAATTTGGTGAGCAACGCCATTAAATTCACCCCGCAGGGTGGATCAATCGGAATATCAGCAAAAAATTCAAGTAACAGCATGGTTGAAATCGCTATTACCGATACAGGCGTTGGCATTGATCCTGAGAATCAGGCCAAACTTTTCAGGGTTGACGGGTTCACCACCAAGGGTACTAATCAGGAAAACGGAACAGGATTGGGGCTAATACTCTGTAAGGAATTCGTTGAGTTGAACCATGGAACTATTGAGGTAAGCAGCACACCGGGACTTGGAACAACATTCACCATTTCATTACCCTCAAATAATTAGAACTATGACCAAAAAGCCACAAAGGTATATTGATGCCATTAACGAAATTGAGCAAATCATCACAGAAATTGAAAACAACGAGCTGGACGTGGACGACCTGACCGAAAAGATAAGAAGGGCCTCTGAGCTGCTCAAATTCTGCAAAACCAAGCTCCGGGCTACCGAGGAGGAAATACAAAAAATCATAAGCGATTTTGAAGAGGATAGCTAAAAGAGCTGCCCAAGCCTCATTCGCCCTTTATGACTGTTGGACAATGTGTACCCCTTCATCAACATCTACAAATAGTTCTATCAAAAAATTGTTAATGATATTTTTACCCTTCTCTCTGTCCTAAACTACTCCTATAAACTTCCAGGCAAAACCCTGAAGAATATTTCAAAAATTTAACTTTATTTGCATATAGGTTGAATAGAGCATTATGGCTTACAGCATAGTTGCAATTTGTGGGTCTGAAAGGCTCTCCCGTGAAATTAAGAGCATCGTGGGAATTGCCGAATTTGATTTTGATTTGCACTTCGTTATTGACGACACGAATATCATCACCAACCTAACGCAGCTCAACCCCGATATTGTTCTTTTTGATGTTTCCTATTCGGAGTATGCAGCGCCAGATCTGCTCACCATTATTAAAAACGATATAAAAACCGAATCGGTACCCATACTGGCCATAGCCGATTTCTTACAACCTGAGAGAATCCAAGCCCTTTTCATTGCCGGTGCAGACGACTTTATTAGCCAGCCTCTTGCTGCTGCTGAGCTTATTCAACGGACCATGATAGGCATTCAACGGGGAAGAATGCTGAAAAAACTAAAAGAGCAATCCCGGCAGTTCAACAGCATTACTGATGCCATTAGCAAGGCTGGTAACTCCATGATTGTTATCAACCACCTGGGTAAAATTACCTGGGTTAACGAAGGGTTTAAACGGTTATACGAATGCCCGCTCGACTACTTTGTATCCATTTTCGGTGACAACCTATTTGATTCCTCAACAAACCCGGTTACACGAGAGGCACTTGACAAATGCCGGAAAAATGGCGAGTATGTTGTTTATGAGAGCAAATGGGTTACCCCTCAGGGCAAGGAGAAATTCATTCAAACATCGCTTACGCCGATTTTTGATAGCCTCCAGAACTTAAGCCAAATAATCGCCATCGAAACCGACATCTCCGACCTGAAAGCCATTGAAAAAGACCTGGAGGAAAAGCATGAACACCTGCTTACCATCACCGAAAACTTGGAGAGCGTTAATGCCGTGCTGGCAGAGCATCAGGAAAAAATTCAGAAACAAGCCCTACAGCTCGAGGAGGAGAAACAAAAATCTGAAAATTTACTGAAAAACATCCTTCCATGGGAGGTTGCATATGCCCTTCAGAAAAAGGGATCATACAAACCCAAGAAGTTCAAGGAGGTTTCGGTAATGTTCACCGATTTTGTTGGGTTCTCAAAAATCAGCAGCAACTATGGTGATATAGACGAGTTCCTCAGTGTTTTGGGTGGTTTCTTTGAGGTATTCGACGAGATAACCTCCCAGCGTTTCATCGAGAAAATTAAAACAATTGGCGATAGCTATATGTGTGTAGGAGGACTCCCCAGAGTAAACCGTAGCCACCCATTCGACACTGTACTTGCTGCCATTGAGATTCAGCGATTTATTCATGATAAGGCTGTACAGGCTGCAATGGAAGGTAAACCGGTATGGAACCTCCGTATTGGCATTCACACCGGAAGTGTAATTGCAGGAGTAATCGGAAAACGCAAATTCGCCTATGATATTTGGGGCGACACGGTGAACATAGCCAGCCGAATGGAGACTGCCAGCGAACCCGGAAAAGTTAATATTTCGCAAACCACATATTCCTACATTAAGGATTACTTCGTTTGCACTTCGCGGGGAAAGGTTCCCGCAAAAAACCTGGGTGAAATTGAAATGTACTTTGTGGAGCGCATAAAACCCGAGTACTCCGAGGATGAACTTGGGCTAATACCCAACTCCTCCTTCAGGAAAATAGTGGCCTCCTTCTAACCTTCAGCAAAGGCCTTACTTCCGCTTCATCCCATTGGAGAGTGAAAAACTAAAGGGAAGCAGCTGCTCTACATCCTCAACCCTGACAATTTCGTTACTCCCAACCATTAGAATGGCAAACGGTTTCCCTGAAACTACCCTGTACTCGCTCATAACCTGCCGGCATGCTCCGCATGGGGTTACTGGATTCTCCGTAAGTCCATCTCCCGAACTTGCCACAACAGCCATTGAAACTACAGGAATTCCCGGATATCGAGCACCGGCATAGAACAACGCAACCCTCTCTGCACATAGCCCCGAAGGGTAAGCACCATTCTCCTGGTTGCTGCCCGTGATAATCTCCCCATTCTCAAGTAGCACGGCTGCCCCTACCCGAAAGTGTGAGTAGGGTGAGTAGCTCGACGACAGGGCAGCAACAGCCCTGTCAACCAGTTCTCTTTCGTTGGGAGCTAACTCTTCTTTGCCCCTCAACCGGTTATACCGAAATTGAAAGCTATTACTTTCGCTCATGGAATGCAAATTATTAGAAAACCTACATTTACCCCACAAATGTAGAATAAAAAACTATTGACTATTTACTTTAAAAGGAAAACTAAACATGCCTGGAGAAAATTGTACACAATCGCCTTAGCATTAAGCAGTCAAGTATCAAAATCCCCCATCAGCTCCAGGAATTTAGAGTTTCATTTTGCCCGGTTTTATCATATTCTCAGGTGCTAAAATCCGATCGAGCTGCTCCCGTGTAAGCAACCCTTTTTCCAGCACCAGCTGGTAAACACTTCGGTTAGATGAAAGCGCTTCTTTTGCAAGCTGGGTAGAGGCCTCATAGCCAATATAGGGGTTAAGAGCAGTAACCAACCCAATACTGTTGTGAACCATGCTCCTGCACCGTTCCTCGTTGGCAGTAATCCCATCTATACAGCGATATTTTAGCGTATTCATACCATTTTTCAGCATTTCGACCGATTCAAAAATGCTGTGCACGATGACCGGTTCAAAAACATTCAGCTCGAGTTGTCCGCCCTCGGCAGCCATGGTAACGGTTAAATCATTGCCTATCACCCTAAAAGCAATCTGATTAACCACTTCGGGAATGACGGGGTTAACTTTTCCGGGCATAATAGACGAACCGGGTTGCATGGGGGGAAGGTTAATCTCGCTTAACCCGGTTCTTGGTCCCGATGATAACAGCCGAAGATCGTTACAAATTTTTGAAAGCTTAACAGCCAGCCTTTTCACAGCAGAGGAGTACATCACAAATGCACCTGTATCCTGAGTTGCCTCAACCAGGTTTGCGGCCAAAACCAGCTCCAGCCCCGTAATGCTCCTAAGGTGCTTCAGCACTTTTTGCGGGTACTCCGGATCGGAGTTAATGCCGGTGCCAATAGCAGTTGCGCCCATGTTTATTTCAAGAAATAGCTTTGCGTTCTGTGTTAGCCGTTCAATTTCCTCCCCCAGGGTTACGGCATAGGCTTCGAATTCCTGCCCTAAAGTCATGGGGACAGCATCCTGAAGCTGGGTTCGCCCCATTTTGATGACGTGGGCAAACTCTTGTCCCTTCCTACGAAACGACTCGATGAGGGATTCAAGCACTTTAATCAGCTTGGCGTTGGAGCGCACTATAGCCAGCTTAACCGCCGTGGGGTAGGCATCGTTGGTTGACTGCGACAGGTTAACATGATTCAACGGGTGGCAATGCTGGTACTCACCTTTGGAGTAGCCCATTAATTCGAGTGCCCTGTTGGCAATCACCTCGTTAGCATTCATATTGGTTGATGTGCCCGCCCCTCCCTGTATCATATCAACCACAAAATGATTGTGCAGCTTACCGTTAGTAATTTCCTTACAGGCAGCAACAATGGCATCCCTAACCTTTTCGTCAATAAGTCCCAGCTCAAAGTTGGCCTCGGCAGCAGCCTGTTTAACATTGGCCAGAGAATCAATCAGATCAGGGTAAAAGTTCAGGGTTACCCCCGAAATGTTAAAGTTTTCGAGGGCACGAAGGGTTTGCACTCCATAGTAAAACTCCGCAGGGACATCCCGTTCGCCTAGCAGGTCATGCTCAACCCTGGTGCTGCCCGATTCATACTGCGAAGCTGCATCTACCATCCGGTTGTTGGCATTGTGCATACGACGTTGTATTACACGCGTTATGTTGATGAGAATTTTCAACCCGATTTCCGCATGCTGGCTAAGCACATTATCCTTCAGCACGAATACTTTTGTTGGTTTTAGGGCCTTGGCTGAGGTGGAGTGAGGCGAATTGCTTGCCCAAGAACCCTCGCCAAGAAAATCGCCGGGGGTAAAGTAGGTAAGTTTAAGCTCCACCCCAAAGGGGTTGCTCCTAAAAAGCTCCACTTCGCCCTCATAAATTACCATGATCCCCACCCGCTGGCTATTCTCCCTAAACAGCAATTCGCCAGGCTTAAACTCAATCACCTCCATCATGTTAACTAAGCTTTCAAGTTCCTTTTCGTTAAGGCCCCGGAAAAGCTCAATCTTTTTTAAAAATTCTATCATCTGGTTGGTATTCATTGTGCTATAATTTAAAATTTACAAAGGTGTTTTACCACGAATTAGTGCAATTTACTAAATGTTAGCTAATAAAACAGGAAAAGCAGAAATTCGTTCAGCTGAATTATACTGCAAAAGCCATTAATACCCGTTGTACTTAATGAGAAACGGATATTTTTCTACCTTATAGGAGGAAAAAAGGCATCCCTTACGGGACGCCTTTAGCAAGCACTCACCAACCAACTAACCATTAATCGATAAGACCATAACCAACCTTTTGTTCTAAAGAAGAGATTTGTGCCTGCTCTGTGATGGCCTGCTCGTTGAAATAGGAAAGTATCCGGTCGAGCATAATGGCCTTTGATGAGCCTGTAGCCGTGTACTTGTAAAGATTAGATGCCAACAGCCGTATTTGGTTTTGGTTGGCAATTAGCACCTGAACCGGGTCAATCGTATCAATTTTCAGCTTCCCCTCCAGCTTTCTTAACTCCTCAATGTTTGAAACAATGCACCTGTTTAGCTCCATGTACGACTTAAATGCGGGAGTGTTTCTTCGTGAGATTATTGCTATAACCTGCATGCTATCGGGGTCAATAACCGGCGAACCGCTATTTCCAAAGCAAGTAAGCCCATCCAGTTCAAGACATCTAATCCCATTTTTACTTGAAAATGCCGAAGAAATAACAGCGGATTTTATCGACAGGTTGTTTTCACCAAAGTTGAAACCCAATGTAGCCACTTGTTTTCCAATTTGAAAATTTCTACACTCGCACAGGGTTAAACCGGGTATTTTTTCAAATTCAGAAAAATTTATGTTGAAAACTGCGTAATCGGACTGGTTATTGGTGTAGCCAATTCGTAAATCGTTAATAAATTCGTTGTAGCCAATCCTCATGGTTGCCGTTGGAGTATTGGCATCGCCTTCAACAAAGGAAATCTCCACCTTTTGGGCATTGTTTATGTAAAATGCGTACTCGCTGGTTATCAACGAACTGTTAACCTTGAATCCGGAAAGAGAATCAATAACCATTCCCCTTTCATTAATGAAGTGAAGGCTACAAACTGATGCGTGGCATTGTTCCCATACTTGTGATAGCATAACCGTAAGTTTTTTTAGTCTGTTAACATCAAAGTGTTAGCGCCTTAATAAGCGCATATACAAAAAGCAGGGTTACCAAAAAAAAAATGGTAAACACCCCGGCATCATCCTTAAACTTCAGCGTTATTTTCTCCCTTATGGAATTTTCCTTCTTCATAACTTATCTTTGCTTAAACACTAACCCTGGTTTACTCCCCGCAAGTACATTTCATTTTGATTGGTTTGCTTACCCCCACTTATTACATATGAAATGTTTGCCAGTTCAAATTTACCCCATTTCAGATTACCAGGAAAAGTGTCAAAGCTGTCAAGTTTTAGAAATTTCCAGATTTGCTATCTAAACAATCACATATCTTTGCATAGTTAACGGTATTTATACATTTCAGTTAGCTTAATAAACATAGTACCATACCATGGTTGAGCTGCTGACTCAGGAGGTTGAAAGTAGGTTTGGCAGGAAAATAAGCTGCCAGAAAGACTGTATCTCCCTCTCTATCAGTATAATGGATACATGTAGGGAGTATCTGAGCCCGGCAACCCTACGAAGGCTGTTCGGTCTTTTAGCTACGAATTCTAATCCATCGCATGTAACCCTTGATATTCTCTCGCGATATGCAGGATATACGGGTTGGGATGATTTTGTCAGTCACAAAAAGAGCAAAATTCCTGAAGGAATCATTCGGTCAGCTGATGAAGATTGGGAGCAAGCCGCTGAACATGCCAAAGCGGTCAGCAGTAAAACACTCAACCATATCATGCATTTATCAGGCATTAGGTTTGAAGAGACAGTCCACCGACGGCAGGTGGAAGAGCGCCTTGACCAATTTTTGAACAGCAACAACCCTGCTACAGCTATTATAGCTCCCGGAGGCTACGGTAAATCAATCCTGCTCGCCCATTGGTACCAGATACACAGAGATTTAAAGGCTAACATGAACGACGTATTCCTACTGGCACCGGCGACCATGCTCGACCATTACGCAAGCTCCAACACTTTTATCGGCCATTGGCTGGCACAGCTTCTTGGGCAAAAATCGTTAGAAAGCCTACTTGTAAAAGATCTTCCTGGTAGAATAGTCTTCATCTTTGATGCTCTGGACGAGGTAGTGTCGGTAGGAGCCAGGTTCAACAAGATACTCGAAGCTCTTGCCGACCTGGCTGAGGCTTTCGCCCAAACAAACAGGTTTAAGCTGGTTATTTCGACCCGACTGTCAACTTGGACTCAGCTAAAGCCATACATTACGCACCCACTGCTTTGGTATTTCTCCGATTCTGAGCTGCTAACCCACGAAGGAGCCAATATTCCTCCGCTTTCGCCCGACGAAGTTCAGCAAATCCTTGACCAAACCATAAACCTAAGATTCAACCAGCGTTTGCTTATTTTTGAACTTCATCCCGATTTAAGGCAAACGCTTAGCTATCCTTACTTTCTTCAGCTGTTTATTCAGGTTTACACCCCTGAGAAGCAGAATTTGCTCAATAACCAGCACGAAATACTCTTAGAGTTTCTTAAGAGTAAAATTTACTTTTCTACACTGCCCGACGAAAAAGTTGATATCCTAACGGAAATAATCAGGCTGGGCAATGGCCATCGTGTTTTGAAGGAAGACATTAAGCGAAGTTACCCTATACATCTTAAACTTTCGGGTAACTACTTTACAGCATACCATGAACTCCTGTCCTACGGCATTATCACCGAAGAACAGGTTGTTGAATCAACCGGCCGGTATTTTAAGTACGTTCACATCACAAGCCCTCAACTAACAGGGCTGCTTATTGTCCAGGATATTGTTAACTCAACCGGAGGCATCACTGAAGAAACCTTTCGGCAGGTAGAAGAAAAATTTGCAGGTACCGAGCTCTACCCTCTCGTGCAGGGAACTCTCTACTACACCGGCAGCAGAGACCGAAACGAAAAAGTTCTCGTAAAATTTTTTGAACTTTGTCCAAACGCCTACACCCATGGCCAGCTATTAAGGGAGATCTGCGCTACGCTCAGGAATAGCAGCTACCTATTGAACGTCCTCATGCCCGAATATACCAAAACACGATTAGGGCGGCAGCTCCTGGTGGAGCAAAACATTGACCTAAACCACCTTAACGGTTATTTTACCACTGTGCTTAAGCACTATTTGTCCAACACTACCGACATTTCCGAACTCTTTTTTGCCCAAACTCTTCTTGCATTCAATGGGTTCATAACCCTAAACGGAATGCTAGCACAACCTAACCACGAGGCAACACGTAATGTTAAGCCACCCGCAGATGTTTCACCGCTAGTGGCAGGAGCGTGGTTTTCAAACCAGCTCTTTGCCGAAATAATCATGGGCAATGGCAATAATACCACCCCGATAGTTGAACGCGCCACTTCATACTACAGAAAATTTACCTCTTATGCCGAGCGGGCAGAATTTTCGGAACTTATTGTTCCAACCCTGCTTCTCCTAGGGCAACACCCGGCGGTTGAGAACTATCTTGAAGACATCAGCTCCATTGCAGGATCGCATTACCAGGTTGTTAACTACTTCAACAGAAAACTCTTTGAAATACTCAGCGGTAAAAACCACTTCTCAGCCGAAGAAGACTGCCAAATTCAGCAAATATACCAACAGCTCAACCCTATTCGAAGCTTCCCGCAAGTAATTGCAGGCGAAGTTGGTAGGGCTGCCAGCTACTTTCATACCCAAAACCTTACTATGGCCCATCAGTGCATCAGGAATGCCATTGAGCTGAGCGGGATTGCAGGCTACAAACTTGTTGAAATGAAGCTGATGAATGGCTTAGCCCGAGTGCTTTCGGAAATGAGAGAGGAAAAACAGGCGATGTTATGCAGGGAATACGCTGAAACACTCTGGAAATGCTCAGGGTTTACCTCCCCGAATGGTATAGGTTGACGTGGTAATCAACAAGAGAGCTGATTGGGTAGCGAACGTATTTGTAAACCTTAAACCCATGCTGACTAGCCACCCTATCGAGAATGCTGCTAAACAAACACCCTACTGATCCGGTTACACCAATTTTAATGCTTCGTATATTGGGATAGCAGCTCAGGTGCAGCTGGTACATCTCCTCAAACGATCGGGTTATTAAATCCGATATGTATGGGTTTTCTACATTATTGAGCAGAAAAGGAACAAACGAAGCTAAATAGGCCGAAGGCTTAGGGCTATCGTAAATCATATTTAAAACATGTGCTAAATCCATGTCATAAATAGAAGACAACCTTTTTCCCAAAACACTGTCCATGCGGCCATAAAAAAAATCCCTGAGCAGCAGCCTTCCCATGTGTGCTCCGCTACCCTCATCACCCAGGATGAAGCCAAGCGATGGCGTTTTAGCCTCCAGCTTAGCTCCGTCGTAGTACGAGATGTTTGACCCAGTCCCCAGTATTACTATGATACCCTGATCGTTGTGAAGTAGCGCATGGGCGGCACCCAGCGCATCGGACCAAGCAAATATTTCTGCTGCAGGAAAAAAGGAGTGAAGGTAGCTCTCAACTCTGCTGCCGCGCTCCTGGGTTCCGCACCCGGCACCGTAGAAAAAAACTTTAGAAACCTCATTAGGATTCAATCCTTTAGGAAATCCATGCGTCAAGGCGTCGTTAAAATCCAGCTCGGTGTTAAAGTAGGGACTAAGGCCAACGGTTTCAAACGATGCTGAAGAAAAATCTTCCATAATAATTCGCCAGTCGGTTTTTGTGGCCCCGCTATCGGCAACAACAATCATTTTATCTGTGAATTAGAATTAATACCATAAAAAATCAGCTAGGGGCAAGACCCGAGTATGACTTCCTGACCCGTTTTAGCTCAAGCAAATTCATAGGATTTAAGGTGATACCCTCAACATCCTTAGAAATAAATCGTACCACCTTATCGTAGTACAGGGGTATAACAGCAGCATTGGCAATTACTAAGGAATCCATTGCCCGGTAGTATGGCAAGCGATTATCATACAAGGGTTCAGCTAATGCTTTACGATAAAGTTGATCGTATTCCGATGAAGAAAAATGGGTGTAATTAGGTCCAAGGGGTGAAAAATTGCTACTCACAAAAAGGGCCAGGTAGTTTTCGGGGTCGGCATAATCGGCAACCCAAGAGGCTCTAAACAGGGATAGTTTGGAATTAGCCATCATGTCACGGTAGGCAGCCCCCGGGAGCACATCAATCCTAATATCAAAGCCAACCTCGCCAAGCTGGTGCTGGATAAACTCACACACGTCAAGGTAATCGTCTGTTGTTGAGATGGTAATTGGTGGGAGCCCATTTCCGTTGGGATAGCCAGCTTCGGCTAGTAGCTGCCTTGATTTATCGGGGTTGTAGTAAAAACCCTCTGTTGAAGTTTCAAAACCGGGCATAGCAGGAGGTACAATCCCCCTGGTTGCCGGAAATCCTAAATTTCCCCGGAGGTAAAGCATCATGGCATTCCTGTCAAAGCCATAACCTAAAGCTTTTCTAACCCGTAAATCGTGCAGCGCACTATTTTCTAGGCTCTCCAGCCCAATGGAGTCGAGGAGCACTCCCAGATACTCTGTATTCAGATAGGGGCCGGTGAGCATTAGTACCTTTTCCCTATACTTCGGATTAAGGTTGCCGGTTCGGGTTAGCAGCTCGTCCTTTGAGGAGGCATGAACGCCGGAAAGCATATCGATGTTTCCGCTAATAAACTCTATAAATTCTGACTGTTTATCCACCACAAAAGTTACCACTACCGATTCCAGGTAAGGTAGTCGTTTCCCTTCATTGTCAAGCTCAAAGTAGTGGGCATTACGACGAAGCACCAATTTTTCACCATCGCGCCAGTACTTCATGTAGAAAGGGCCTGTTCCAACAGGCCTTCGGCCAAATTCACCACCATAATGTTCAATGGCCTCATGAGGAACAACAAAGCAGTAGGGCATGCTCACCAAGCCCAGAAATGCAGGAAAAGGTTTGGAAAGCCTGATTATCAGTATGGTATCATTTAAAGCCTTACACCCATTGGTAAATCCCGCAAAGTTCCGGTCGAGCATCGATAGCACCCACGATCCGGGAGAAGCAAGTTTAGGGTTAAGTAACCGACTAAAGGAGTAAACAAAGTCAGAAGCGGTTACCCTCCTTCCCAAACCATTTGGAAAAACCTCAGAATCATGAAAGTAAACATCGTCCCTGAGTAAAAAGGTGTACTGCAACCCATCATCTGAAACATGCCATTGCTTTGCAACGCAGGGTTCAACAGCTAGCGAGTCAGAAAGCTGCACAAGCCCGTTGAACAGCTGGGTTACCGGCCAAATTAGCGCAAGATTTCTGGCAAATGCAGGATCGAGAGTGGATATCCCTTTACTTTCGTTATACCTAAAAACCTGTTGCTCGGAGGTGACGTTACGTTCCTTGCTACCGCACGCATAGCAAATAACAGAAAAAGTTAACGCGTATAGGAAGGAGTTGCGCCTCATCAACAGGTATGTTTAGCAAATTCAAACCTACATAATTTTTAGAAACCCTACAAACAGGAAGTCGAAGAGAAATCAACCCGGAAACTTTTAAATGTTGAATAAGGAAATTTTACGCTTAATCCAT
>DCDD01000058.1 GCA_002316235.1 Bacteroidales bacterium UBA1064 | reverse complement strand
GGCGGGCAATTTCTTGAACTATCTTACCCTTTACCCTTTATCCTTGTCAACCTCACCAGCTCAATGCGGGTTTCGTTTACCCTGAGGATTTTAATGATAAAACCCTCAAACTCGATGGTTTCGTTTAGTTTGGGTATGTTCTGGTGCTTAAACAGGATAAAGCCGGCAAGTGTTTCGTAATCGTCGGACTCAGGAATATCAAGCTGGTAGTTTTCGTTGAGATGTTTCACCTCAAGCCGTCCTGAAAAAATATACTCGTTGTCGCTAAGCTTCTTCTCGACAAACTCGTTGCGGTCGTGCTCATCATCAATTTCACCGAATATTTCCTCCATGATATCCTCAATAGTAACCAGGCCAGCTGTTCCGCCAAATTCATCAACAACAATGGCAATACTTTTATGCTCCTTTATAAAACGAGTTAGCATTTTATTGGCCGGCATGGTTTCGGGGACAAAGTCGATGTTGATGAGCTTTGATTTTATGCTTTGGGGATTAATGAAGAGAACTTTAGAATTAACGTAGCCGACAATATTATCAATTGAGTTGCTGTAAACGGGTAACCGGGAGTAGTTGGTTTCGGCAAACTTGGCCCTGAGCTCATCAACAGTGGCATTCACATCAATGGCTTCAATATCGGTTCTGGGTATCATACAATCGCGGAGACGTACTTCGGAAAAATCGAGTGCGTTTTGAAATATTTTCAGCTCCTGGGTGTGGTCTCCTTCCCCATCGTCGGCCGATGAGGCCTGGTCAACAAGAAAATCGAGGTCAACCTTGTTAAAGATAGGCTTAGAGCCATCGTGCTTTACCTTTATCCTAAATACCAACCTAATAATCCAGTAGGAAAGCCAGGAAGTGAACTTGCTGATGGGGTAAAAAATAATGTACAGGATGTAAACAGGCAAAGCAAAAAACCTAAGGAAGGCGTTAGGGTGCAACCTAAAAATTGACTTGGGTAGAAACTCTGCGGTAACCAAAACTATTATGGTGCTTATCAGGGTTTGCACCAGGAGTAAAAGGGAAGGAATCTGAATCAACTTACCCAATGCAGGGGTAAGCAGAACGGCGATTTCAATACCGTAGATAACCAGCGCAATGTTGTTGCCAACCAGCATGGTGGCAATGTACTGTTCCTTATTACCTGCTAAAACCGCTATAACGTGCGATGTAAATCCACCTTTTTTTTTATCGAGCTCCAGCTTAAGCTTATTGGCCGAAAGGTAGGCTATTTCCATTCCAGCAAAAAAGAATGAGAAAAAAAGTGAAATGAGTATGATGATTATTGTGGTACCCATGTTTTACCTGTTTACTCTTCCGGCTTTTCCCTTCGTCTTCGTCTTATAAAATACATAAGGCCGGCTAGTAGGGCTAGTAAAAAAAGTATATAGCTGGAGGCAAAACCGTTTCGAACGGTTTCATAAATCCCCAGCGCAACTAGGAAAACAGTGAGCAGTAGCCAAATCATTTCAAGTATGTAGGCAAATCCTTTCACAGCTATAGAGATAATTCACCAACTTAGTTTCTAGGATGCTATGTATTTTTTTCTGCATAAAGTTACAAATTTAAGCTTAAAAAGCATTGCCCGATGTTGGACAAAATTACCCATCGCCTTTCTAGTCTAAACTGAATGATAAATTGTTACAGTATGCCTCCTTGAAAAATATGGCAGCCGAATGTTTAGTTTTCCGAGTTCTACTGGGTAATTCCCGGGAAAAAAATTACATAGGTACAACAAGCAACTTGATACTGGCATTGACGAGGATAAACAATGCTGGGTGAAAGAATATTTGAGGAGAAATCCTAATAACCATGGGGTAATCCAGCTATCTGCTATTCAAGCAGAATAGTTCCATCATAGGGTTCTTTAACCTCCCAGCTGTCAAACTTTTCGTCGGATACAAGCCCCTTCCCGTAAATGTTGCCATTCACGCTGTTAATTTTTACATTCACATCCGTATAAATCAGATGTTTGCCTTGGTCCCAGTAGAGCTCCTCGGTGTTAAGCACCTCCCCTTTCCGGTTTCGTGCCACAACGTTATTCTTTGCATGCCAAAGCATTTTTTTTTCGTAGTAAATGGCGTATTTAGCAGTCAGATTCGACTCTACACCCAGGGTATCATCATAGGTATATACGGTAATACCCTCGGGAAATTCGGTGTAGGGTTCTTCGGAAAACTGGTAGTAGATGGTAATAGGGGCCTTCACCATAATTTTAACCACCCCATTTTCGGTGTACTCAAGTTCCGAGTTGTAGGCGGTAACGCCAGGTATACTTTTCTTATCCGAAAAGTACTGGATGGCTTCAGTATCGGTCTTGCAGCCGAAAAAGAAAGTAGTACCCACTATGGCAATGCCTGGCAGTATGTACCTGTAACCCTTAAATAGTGTGATGTGCATAGCTAAAGAGTTTACCTGCTAGTAGTACTTACGCTTAAAGAACCATGGTGAATCGTGAAAGGTAATGCCCAGGTTCAGGACAAAGAACGACTCCTTAATAAGATAGTTTTCATTTGTCCCCCGCCTACCAAGTTCGGCCGACAGGTTAAAGCTGGTATTATTCCTAAAGGGTAAGCCAAACCCAAGGGAAATTCCATATTCTTCAATCTGCCTAGAGTTGATAATAAGGTTAGTCTTATTGTAAAATCCCCCTGCCCGATAGCTGATTTTTTTAAGGTAGCTCTTCAAATCGCTACGGTTAGGGGTGAACTCAACCCCCAAACGGAAGGCTTCCATTTTTCCCATCTGAAGGGTGGTGTTAAAAGCTTCCGTTTTAGTCCAATCCTGATAGTAATATTCGGCTGTTGCAAAGAGCTTATCCTTAAACGTGTAGGAAATACCTGAGTTAACACCTGTAGGAAGTTTGAATTTACTTTTAGATTGGGGATGTGGTATCAGGGAATCAACGTAGGTTGACCCTTCGAGCTTGGTTAGCCACTTATACTTCATGTTGATATCCGAACCCGCATCCACGGTAACGCCAAACCCCAACGAGTTGTTTTTATCCTCGTCTAGGAAAAGCCTGTACTGGAACCCCACGTTAAACGATACATCGCTGACCATAATGCTTGAGCCCACACTGGCATTAGTGTAGGAATAGGACGAGGACGGAAAGATTATGTTGTTGTTGTAGTCGAGGCTTCCAAAGTAGTAGATGAAATTAGCGCCAATTGAGAAGTTTTTAAAAGGAGCGTAACCTGCACCAACAAACAGCTGGTTAATGCCTCCTTTGCCGGCATGCTCGTACTTAATTCTTCCAATAGTGCTAAGAATATATGGATCGGTTTCAAAACGAATTAGCCTGTAGCCCACGCTGCTATATGGGGCAATGCCAGCAGCCATTCCAATTTTTTTCGACACCGGAAAAGCAATGGCAATATGGTGAATGCCCCCTGCGCTGCTTGAGGCCGATACCTTATTCAGGTACTGGTCATAACCGCTGAACGATGAATTGTTGCTCTCCAAACCAAAATCAAACGTGAACGACATGGAATCCTGAGCAGCATAAGAGGCTGGGTTCAGGTAGTTTATCATGTAGGGGCTTCTTACCGATTGCGAAACGCCTCCCATTGCCCTGGTTTGGCTAAACCCATGAGTTGGTATAATGCCAATTCCAAACCTGGAGTAGGGCGAATAGGTATAGATATTTTGTGAAAAAACTTCTAGAGCTGCTAGCGTAAAGCCCACTAAAAGTAAAATTTTTCTACTATTCTGCATTGAGTTCCAAAATTCGGTTTAACCCGGTATAGATTAAATTTGGGTTTACAAATATGCTATTTTTTAACTTATCTACAAAGAAGCTGGAATCCCCACCTGTTAAAACTACCCTGCTGTTGCTATAAATTAGGTTAAATTTCTCGATATACGCGTCAACCTCAGCAACCACGCCATTTAGCACACCGGAAAGTATGCAGTCGTCTGTGTTCCGACCAATCAGGCTGAAGGTATTGGAAATGCTTAGTAGGGGTAGCTTTGCGGTGTAGTCATTCAACGATTTGAAGCGTAGCGATATTCCGGGTGAAATACCACCACCCAGGTAGATTTCGTCGCTAGTCACCACATCGTAGGTAATGGCCGTTCCACAGTCAACAACCAGCACGTTTTGATTTGGGTAAAGGGTAATAGCTCCCACGGCAACCGCAATCCGGTCGTAACCGAGAGTCAGCGGGGTTTCATAGGTGTTTTTTAAAGGAAGTTTTGACTTAGACCCAAGCACGTGTACCATAAGTTTTTGGCTGAGGTAGCTTAATATTTCGGGCTGAAAATTTCCAACAACCGAGACTATAGCCTTATGGGGCAGGTAGGTAGATAAAATTTCTTCCATGCTCCCAGCGCTGAGGGTGGAGAAACTTTTCAGAAAGACAATCTCGCCCTGCTCCATGAGGGCAACCTTTACCTGCGTATTTCCAACATCAATAATTAAGTTCATACATAACAGGAATATATTGGCGGATGTGTAAATTTATGGGTCATTTTACGGGCAAGGTTTCATGAAGCTTCTGCAACGTTTCAATTGCCTCACTAATTTCACCTACTCCGGCTATACGGATTGTCAGCTTATCCTTTCCCTCCTTGAGCTTAAAGCGCTCGGGATGTTGCTGGATGAAACGAATTATACCCTCAAAAGTAGAAGAACGGTAGTACGGCGAAAGCTGGTTGGAGATGAAATGAGCCATCAGCTGGCCGTTACCCAGTATTAGCTTTTCAAAGCCCAGCTCAACGGCTATCCACCTAAGTCTTACAACGCTTAAGAGATCTTCCACCTGCCGGGGCAGTGGTCCAAACCTATCCCGAATTTCATTCCTGAACCTTTCTAGCTCCTCGGCATTATGGAGGCTATCAATTTCACGGTAGAGCTTAATCCGCTCGGTGGTGTTGGTGATGTAGCTGTCGGGTAGAAGTATTTCCATGTCAGTTTCCACGTGGCAATCGGCATAGGAAGGCTTCCATTCCCTTTGGGTCTCATGTTCGGCCTGAGTTTGAATGGTAACAAACTCCGATTCCCTCAACTCCTCGAGTGCTTCATCCAAAATACGCTGGTAGGCCTCAAAACCGATTTCGGTTATAAACCCGCTTTGCTCCGCCCCAAGAATGTTACCAGCTCCTCGTATATCCAAATCCTGCATGGCAATGCTAAATCCACTGCCGAGTTCGGAAAACTCCTCAATAGCCCTCAACCTACGACGAGCATCTGCTGTTAAAGTTTCCAACGGTGGGGCAAGCAGGTAGCAAAAGGCCTTTTTATTTGAACGCCCTACCCTGCCCCTAAGCTGGTGCAAATCGCTTAGCCCAAACATCTGGGCATTGTTAATAATCATGGTATTGGCATTCGAAATATCCAATCCTGACTCAATTATAGAGGTTGATATAAGCACATCGTAGTCACCGCTTATGAAGCCTAGCATAATTTTCTCTAGTTTCGAGGGCTCCATCTGGCCGTGGGCTACAGCGGTTTTGGCTTTTGGGCAAATCTTATTCACCATGAGCTCCACTTCGGCTATATTTTGAATACGGTTATGCACGAAGAACACCTGTCCGCCCCTATCCATTTCATAATCAATGGCTTCCTTTATAATTGCTGTGCTGAAGGTATGCACCTCGGTTAGTATGGGGTGGCGGTTGGCAGGCGGAGTATTGATTATGGAGAGATCGCGAGCACCCATGAGTGAAAATTGAAGGGTGCGTGGAATTGGAGTAGCGGTTAGGGTGAGGGTATCAACATTCAGCTTTAGCTGCTTAAGCTTTTCCTTTGCTGCAACACCGAATTTTTGCTCCTCATCCACAACGAGTAACCCCAAATCTTTAAACTTCAGCGTGCTGTTGAGTAGGGCATGGGTTCCAATCAGAATATCAATTTTGCCCTCGGATGCCCTTTGGCGTATCTCGCGTTGCTGTGCGGGAGTTTTCATGCGATTGAGAAACTCAACTGTACAGGGGAACCCCTTGAGCCTACTGGTGAATGTTTGGTAATGCTGAAGGGCAAGAATGGTTGTTGGCACCAGCACGGCAACCTGCTTGCTATCGGCAACCGCTTTAAAGGCTGCCCTAATGGCAACTTCTGTTTTTCCAAATCCTACATCACCGCATATCAGCCTATCCATTGGCCTTTCAGCCTCCATGTCTTCCTTAACTGCCTTAGTGGCAGAAAGCTGGTCGGGAGTATCCTCAAAAACAAAAGAGGCTTCAAGCTCCTGCTGCATATAGGTGTCGGGCGAAAAGCTGAAACCGGGCTGCGACCTTCGCTGGGAGTACAGGGCAATCAACTCCCGGGCAATATCCTTGATTTTTCTTTTGGTGTTCTGCTTAAGCCGCTGCCATGCACCCGAACCCAGCTTATAGATTTTAGGAGATTCGGCATCCTTTCCACGGTACTTTGAAATCTTATGCAGGTTATGAATGCTTACCAGCAGGGTATCGTTATCCTGATACACCAGCCTGATAGCCTCCTGCTTTTTTCCGTTAATCTCAGTTGAAACAAGACCTCCGAAAATTCCAATTCCATGGTCTATATGCACCACGTAGTCTCCCGGCTGTAGATCTACCAACTCCTGCATGGTTATGGCATCCCGACGGTTAAACTCGTGTTTCAGTTTGTACCGGTGGTACCTTTCAAATATCTGGTGGTCGGTGTACAGGTTAATTCGGAGGTTATGGTCAACAAAACCTTCCGAGATGGTCCCTTCCACCGGGTTGTAGGCAATGTCGGGGGCAATACCGTGCATTATTCCATCGAGCCGCTCCAGCTGAGCGCTGTTGTCGGACAGAATAAAAGTTTGATAGCCCCTCCCGGCATCCTCGTTGATTTTTTGAACAAGAAGTTCAAAATTTTTCCCAAATGCGGGTTGGGGAGATGTGCCAAAATCGAAGGTGGGTAGCTGCACGGACAACGGTTTAATACCAAAGTATAGGGTTGACCGGGTGAGCAGGCTGTTGGAAAAAATGTCTCGGGAAGCAAAGTTACTGGCGTTAAGCTGGGTTGCTGTGGAAACAATACGGCTTAGCTCATCCATCCGGTTCAGCACCAATTCCGGATTTTTTACCCAGAGCGTGGTGCTTGGAGGCAGCAAATCGGTCAGCAGAATCCTTGAAGGGTTGTCCTCGGGCGATTGCAGGTTGGGAATAATAACTACTTCGCTGAGCAGCTCCTTCGATAGCTGGTCTTCCACGTCAAACGACCTAATAGTTTCCACCTCATCACCAAAGAAATCAAGCCTATAGGGAGTGGAAGCAGAGTATGAGAAAACATCCACAATGCTCCCCCTTACGGAGAACTGTCCAGGTTCATAAACAAAATCGGAACGCTGAAAGCCGTACTCTGTAAGTGTATCGCAAATGAAGTCGGGAGAAACTTTTTCGCCCTTCTGGATTTTTATGCTGTTACGGCTGAGCGTATCCAGGCTCACCACCTTTTCAAATAGGGCATCGGGATAGGTAACAACTACAACAGGCCTTTCGTCATTTTCGTTGAGAGCTGGAAGGAGCGCTACAACGTCAGTCCGCTGAACAATAGCATCGGGGAGAGTTTGCCCATACTGAACCGAACGCTTGTAGGACGATGGGAAAAAGTACACTTGATTTTCGGGCAGCAGACACGACAAATCACTAAAAAGATAAGCTGCTTCCTCCTTATCGTTTACCACAACCAGCGATGGCCGTCGCCTCTGCTCAACGTAACCGGACAGTACAAATGCAACCGCAGACCCGGCAAGGCCTTTAAGGAAAAAACCGCCCTCCAGATTCTGACCAGCATCCAAAAGCTGCTTCAGCGAAGGATGCTTTAGGTAAAGCTTATATAGCTCGTGTAGGTGTTGCAATAAAAAAATTTTCAGCAAAAGTAATCCTAATTAGTCGAATTGCGATATGCAATAATGCTCATATTCATACTTTAAACGGACAAAGGCATTGCCAGCATATAGCTTGAAGAACCATCCCTTAGGGTGCTTTTTAAACCCTTTTGCTTTAGACGGTTATAAACGATTCAATCTATCCCGATACTGCTTTACAAAGCCGACCAATATTTTTCTATTTTTACCAAAATTTTCTAGGTATGGAAAAGGGAGTAGTTTCAAAAAGTATGGCAGCGTTACGTCGCGAACCAACCCACACCAGCGAAATGGTGAACCAGCTGCTTTTTGGAGAGACCTTCGACATGGTTGAGCGCCAGGGTGGATGGTTAAAAGTTAAAGGCCATACCGACGGGTATTCAGGATGGATGGACGAAAGGCTATCGCTACAGCTACCAGACAACTCGCCAATCTTTACCGACAAACCTAAAATTGCCAGTCGGCTCTTCAGGGCGAAAGCTGCAAGTGGATTCACAACCTACCTTTGTCCAGGATCGCAGCTGCACTCCTTTGATGGAAAAACCTTCAGAAATGGCAGCTCCAGCTTTGTGTGCATGGACACCCCATTCGCCAAGTTGCCCGACAACCCACGCGAAAAAATTCTTGCGCTGTCCACCACCTTCATGGATGCGCCCTACCTATGGGGTGGCCGATCACTTTTCGGAGTTGACTGCTCCGGCCTTGTGCAGGTGGTTTTCGAGATAGCCGGAACTATGCTGCCCCGTGATGCCCGCGATCAGGCTGGCATTGGCCAAACCATAGAATTTGCGAATGAAGCAAAACCTGGAGATCTGGCATTTTTCGACGATGAAAATGGGGTTATCACCCATGTCGGTATTGTTGCCGAAAATGCCACCATTATCCATTGCTCGGGATTTGTACGTGTGGACAGGTTCGATCACCAAGGCATATTTAACATCGAAGCCCACCGCTACACCCATAAGCTAAGAATTATCCGAAGAGTAATTTTTGATTGATAATCTTTTTCCAAAGGCCTATATTTACCAAAAAGAAATCCATGCTGAAAAATCAGATAGTCATCGTCTTTGTCATCATCCTTATTGCAGTCTGGATTGCCTTTAAAATAAGGGATAAGCGGCGCAATCAGGGAGATGACGATGAAAATAATGATGAGTTGTCCATGTAATAAGCTGAAAAATGTACTGCTACGAATATCCCCGAATGCTGGTAACAGTTGACGCAGTGATCTTCAGGACCGATACTCAAGGCCACCCTGTTGACTTGCTGCTCATAGAAAGGAAAAACGAACCCTATAAAGGTTGCTACGCATTGCCCGGGGGATTTCCAGAGATGAATGAGCTGCTTTCGGACGCAGCAGCCCGTGAATTAAAGGAAGAAACTGGGCTTGACGGAATAACGTTGAAGCAGGTAGGGGCTTTCGACAGGGTGGATAGAGATCCCCGCGACCGCAACATTTCTGTTGCCTACTTAGGATTTGCCTCTGCTGATAGCCCTTTGCCAAATGCTGGAGACGATGCCGCTACTGCTAGCTGGTTTCCCCTTAATAATCTTCCACCGCTGGCATTCGACCATGCCGAAATACTTGAGAAGGCTCTAAGCAACATTGGTATTTAGCTACACAATCATTCCAGCGCCAACAGTAACGTTTGTGGCTTCGTCAATAATTATCAGGCTGCCGGTTATCCTGTTTTGCCGGTATGAATCGTAGAAAAGCGGCTTGGTGGTTTTAATTGTAATGCAGGCTATATCGTTCATTCCAATGCTCTTTTCATGGTAATCCTTCTCCAGGGTGTTGATGTTTACCTTGTACTTTACCTCCTTAATCAGACACCTCAGGTCATTGGTGGTGTGCTTAACGGCATACTTACCTCCCACCACGAGTGGTTTTTCGGAAAACCAGCAAATCATCAGATCCACCTCCTGCCCCTGCTTGATGCCATTCTCCTCGGGAATGATGAGGCCACCACGCGATATGTCAAGGTCATCATCCAGAAGAATGGTTCCGGATTGCGGGGCGGTAATGGAGTCGAGGCTGTCTGTCCAGAAGTCGATGCCCTTAATCACGGAGCTAAACCCCGAGGGTAGCACCTTCACCCTGTCTCCAACCCTAAACGTTCCGCTAGCCATGCGCCCGGCATAGCCCCGGTAATCGGGAAATTCCGCAGACTGTGGGCGAATAACATACTGAACAGGAAAACGGGCATCCAGCTGGTTGTAGTCGTTCGAAATGTAGAGATTCTCGAGCAAGTACATCAACGTTGGCCCCTGATACCAATCCATGTGCTTTGAACGCTCCACCACGTTATCGCCCAAAAGCGCGCTTATCGGAATAAACCGCAAATCGTATAAGTCAAGAAAACTTGAAAATTCCAGGAACCTACGCTGAATGGCCTCAAAGGATTCCTGAGCGTAGTCCACCATGTCCATCTTGTTCACACATACAATCACATGGGGTATTCTGAGAAGCGAGGCAATGTAGGCATGACGAATGGTCTGCTCAACAATACCGTGCCTGGCATCAACCAGAATTACAGCAGCATTTGCGGTTGATGCCCCTGTAACCATGTTACGCGTGTACTGAGTATGGCCAGGGGTATCGGCAATGATGAACTTTCTCTTAGGGGTATGAAAGTACCTGTAGGCCACATCGATGGTAATACCCTGCTCCCTCTCGGCACGCAGCCCATCGGTAAGCAGCGCCAAGTCTAAGGAATCCTCACCTTTTTTAATGCTTGCCCGCTCAATAGCCTCCAGCTGATCCTGAAAGATAGCCTTGGAATCATAGAGCAGGCGCCCAATCAGTGTACTTTTCCCATCGTCAACGCTTCCTGCCGTGGTAAAACGTAGCAACTCCATGTCGAGGTACGCGCTACTGGTAATTTCCTGTTCCATCAATTTTTAGTAAAAAGATTATCAAGTTAAATATTTTGAAACCTGTATTGGCTTAATCTTACTGCCATGAAACAATTCTTGCGAATGTAAGTTTCCGTAAATAGTAAGGTGTTTAAAAATAACCCTCTATTTTCCTGTCTTCCATGGCCGCTTCCGAGCGCTTATCATCGGCACGACCACCGCGCTCGGTGGTTCGGGTGGCAGCCACCTCGCGGATAATCTCCTCAAGCGTGCTGGCCGCAGACTCCACCGCACCGGTACAGGTTGCATCGCCTATGGTTCTGAACCGCACAATACGCTTTTCAGCCACCTCGTCATCTTTCATCGGCAGGAATGGGGTTTTGGCATAGAGGACCCCGTCGCGCATGAATACGTCGCGTTCGTGTGAAAAGTACAGTGAGGGCAGGGCAATCTGTTCCATTAGCACGTACTGCCAAACGTCCATTTCGGTCCAGTTGCTTATGGGGAAAACTCTAAAATGCTCGCCCAGATTCTTTCGCCCGTTGAATAGGTTCCAAAGTTCCGGCCGCTGGTTCTTGGGGTCCCACTGTCCAAACTCATCGCGGTGCGAAAAGAATCGCTCCTTTGCCCGTGCTTTCTCCTCGTCGCGACGTCCCCCTCCCATGGCGCAATCAACCTTCAACTCCTCAATGGCATCGAGCAGGGTAACGGTTTGAAGCTTGTTACGGCTGGCATTGTAGCCTTTTTCCTCGGCAACCCTACCCCTGTCAATGGAATCCTGAACGTAACGAACAATAAGCTGCACCCCTGTTTCCTTAACCAGCCAGTCGCGAAACTCCAGGGTTTCGGGGAAATTATGACCCGTATCAATATGCAAAAGAGGAAACGGTACTTTGGCCGGATAAAAGGCCTTGCGGGCAAGGTGAAACATCACGATGGAATCCTTACCCCCACTGAACAGCATAACGGGATTCTCAAACTGCGAAACAACCTCTCGAATCACGTAAATTGACTCGGACTCCAGCTCCCGTAAATGATTTAGCTTGAATTTACTCATATCAACGACTTACTTCTCCTTTAAAATTTTCAGCACAAATATAACAACGATTGCGCAGCTCATGCTCACTTACAACCTATAACCTTAACACTCAAACAGACAAAAGGGTTCAACCTACCATGGAATCTCCAGCCAGTCAACCACATGGGTAAACAGCATATTTACCGCCTCCTCTACCCCGATTGAATTGTTGAATATGACAAGATTTGGATCGGTTGGATTCTCATACGCTGCCGAAAAACCTGTGAGGTTATTTAGCTGTCCTTGTTCAGCCTTGGCGTAAAGTCCTTTAACATCACGCTTCATGCAGGTTTCGAGGCTGGCATTTACGAATACTTCGTAGAAAAACCTACTGCCCACAATTGATCTGGCCAAATCCCTCATGGATTGAAGCGGTGATACCAGGCAGCAAATTGCCACTAATCCTTGGGAATTGAGCAGCTTGGCAATATGGGCAACCCGCCGGATATTCTCCTTTCGGTCGTCATCGGAAAAGCCCAGGTCGGAGCATACGCCGCTGCGAACCTCATCACCATCCAGAAGCACATATCCTACGCCAATACCATCGAGCATCCGGCCTAAGCCCAACCCTATTGTTGATTTACCCGACGAGGGTAGTCCTGTTAGCCAAATTGTTGCAGGTGTACAGCTAGTCATAAGGGAATAACTATGTAATGCTAATGAGTACAGGAAAAAAAATTCCAACCTACCGTAAATCTATAACCTCTATGCCCTTACGGGTTGAAATATCGAATGTAAAGGTGCCATCGGGAGCAGGGACGTTGGTTTTAAATTGACTAATGTTGACGATGTAGCTTGTCCCATCCTTTCCATGGTATCTGATAAAAACCGGTTCGAGCGAAACCTTGTCAAATCTCAGCTTAACCGAAACGTAGGGAGAGTCAAGGGCTTTTGGGTAGAAGTCCATTTCGACCAGCGTGCGGTTTTTCACCGTGGTTTCCGATATAAATCTCACCTTAAACCTGGATTCATAATCTCTAAAAATGCCAGCGGGGTCATCAAGAGGGCTGCCCAACTCCCCACCGGAAGTGGAAATGGTAACCTCGTTGGCCTCGCCAATGTACTGCCACTTGGTTGAGCCATCAAAATAAACCTCCATGCCCATAATCTTCAGCAGGTACTTGTTGCCCTTAATCAGAATTTCACCCTGCTGGGTGTTGGCAACATTTTCCTGGCGGTTCTCGATGGTAAGTGAAAAAGTGGCATTTATACTACTGGCTTCCAGCATTTTACTGCTAAAATCCCAAAAAGTTTGTGGTACATCCTGGGATTCCTGCGCAACGAGGTTTACCGATAATAGGGCGAAAACAAACAGCATTAAACTTCTCATAGCCTAATTATTAAACGAAATATCGCCATTTAGCAGCCATCAAGGTGTACAGCTGGTGTGGCTCACTGGTTAGATAAACCCCTCAATATTTGTTCCAAAGACAGCTCGTCGGCAATCAGCACCTGCCGGGCCTTGCTTCCTTCAAACGGGCCAACGATACCGGCTGCTTCGAGCTGGTCAACTATTCGTCCGGCTCGGTTATAGCCAATCGAGAGCTTACGTTGAATTAGGGAGGTGGAGCCAATTTGCGTTTGAACCACCATGCGAGCAGCCTCCTCAAAAAGCTCATCACGCTTATTCAGGTCTATCTCCCTAAAGCCGTCCTGCCCTTCGGGTGCATAGTCGGGGAGCTGGTAGGCTTCGGGGTAGCCCTGCTGGTTACCAATAAAATCGGTTATTCGTTCAATTTCAGGGATATCGATAAAAGCACACTGCACCCTCACCATGTCGCTTCCGGCAGAAACGAGCATATCGCCACGGCCAACCAGGTTATTGGCCCCCGGGTGGTCAAGAATTGTGCGGGAATCTATCATGGAAGGGACTCTGAAGGCTATACGTGCTGGGAAGTTGGCCTTTATAACGCCGGTAATGATGTTGGTTGACGGCCGTTGCGTGGCAATAATCAGGTGAATGCCAATAGCTCTGGCCAGCTGGGCTAAACGGGCCAGGGGTGTTTCTACCTCCCGCCCGGCAGTCATAATCAAATCAGCAAACTCATCAATTATCAGAATGATGTAGGGCAGAAACCGGTGCCCCTTGTTGGGGTTCAACCTACGCTCAACAAATTTTTCGTTATACTCCTTGATATTCCTCACCTGGGCCAGCTTCAGCAGCTCGTAGCGGTTATCCATCTCGATGCAAAGGGAGTTGAGGGTGCTGATTACCTTTTGCGTATCGGTAATAATGGGTTCTTCCGAACCTGGAAGTTCGGCCAGGAAATGCCTTTCCAGCTTGCTGTAAAGGGTAAGCTCAACCTTTTTGGGGTCAACCAGCACAAACTTGATTTCCGCCGGATGCTTTTTGTAAAGCAACGAGGTGATTATGGCGTTCAGCCCAACCGATTTACCCTGGCCTGTTGCTCCGGCAACCAGCAAGTGGGGTAGCTTGGCCAAATCGAGCATGAATATCTCATTCGATATGGTTTTTCCTAAAGCTATGGCCAATTCATACTTGCACTCCTGAAACTTCTGTGATTTGATGATGGAGTGCATCGAAACAATTTCGGGGTTCTGATTTGGCACCTCAATACCTATTGTTCCCTTACCGGGAATTGGCGCAATAATTCTTATGCCCAGGGCAGCCAAGCTAAGGGCAATATCGTCCTCCAGACTTTTAATTTTGCTGATGCGGATTCCAGGTGCAGGAACAATTTCGTAAAGCGTAACGGTGGGGCCTATGGTTGCCTTTATCTTATCAATCTGTATCTTGTAGTGCGACAGGGTTTCTACAATTCGGTTCTTATTTTCAATAAGCGTTTCGTTTGATACGGGCGAGGTGGTGTTTTTGTAATCCTCCAGCAGCTCCAGCAGCGGACGCTGGTAGCGGGAGAGCTCTAAAGTGGGGTCGTATAGCTCCTGTCCGTTCACCTCAACCGGGTTTAGCTCCACCTCGTTGATTTTTTCAATGGTGAACTCCACATCGGATTTTTCGGGAGTATTTTCTGCATTTGAACTGTTAGTGCCAGCTGTCTCCTCTTCGATAAGCTCGAATGGCTCAGCATCAACCAATTCTGAATTAGGCTCGGGAATGAACTTTTCCAAAGTAACCTCAACAGCGGCATCGGTGTTATTAGGTAGAACTTCAGAATCAACTTGTCCAGCCAACTCCTCAGCAGTTTTTTCTTTTTTATTTTGCCTTTTATCATTTTTTCGGGAAACCGGGCGCCTCATTCTAATAAGTAAGCCCCTGATGGTTCTTCTGAACCAGTGTAGCGTTGAAGGCTTGATAAAAATGGTGTAGGCAATAACCAGAAGTAACAGCAAAAAAGAGGTTCCAACCTTACCCAGCAATGCCGACAGCCATTTCGACACAAAAAGTCCTTGCGCTCCCCCTAGCCCGCTACCAAGAAATCCCTTAGCGGTTTCAAATAAAAAGCCCAGCACTAGCGAGCATAGTAGTGTTCCTATGAAGATATTAAAGATAAACCGCCAGATATTTTTTCTGTACAGCTTAAGAAGCTTAAGTCCAAAAACTATGATAATAGATGGCAGCGCAAGCGAAGAGAGGCCAAACCAGTGGTTCATAAACTGAGCCGATATAACCGCTCCAAACCTCCCGGTCCAGTTCTTCACCTCGTATTCGGCTTTGGAAAAAAGGCTTTGCCACTCCAGACTCTGGTCAACTTTCCACGTGAACAGGTATGAAATCAGGGAAATAAGAAAGTAAACACCCAGTAGCAGCAAGAATAACCCAATGGTAAACCTTACCCTTTCGTCCCGGAGAAGTTTATTTTTCCCGTTGTCCTGCCCCTCCTTTGTGGCGTTGTTCTTTTCCTTTACATTTGGCCGGTTGCTATCTGATGCCATCCCTGAATCGTTTATTTTTAAAGCAAGAGCTGGGGCAAAAGGACAGAATTCACGACTGGCAGAATCTCCTTACGGTTTAAGCACCCTGGTTGCAGTTGTCCAACTTGCATTATCCCCTACATCATTAAGACAAGATGCAAAAGTAATGAATAAAATCCGACAAAATCCAAAGGTTAATGTACTTTTGGGGAACAACCTACATTCAACTCTTACCGGTAGATTTACAAACTTACTGCTGAAGCGTGTAGATTAAATTGGCTATCGTTTGTGAATCGGTAACAACATAGTCCGATGGAGGAGCAAACAGCTCAAGCGGGACATGCTCGGACTTTACCGACCTTGCGGTGGCGTGCATGGTAAGGTTATTCAGCCTGATGTTAAACTGCAACAGGGTACCCTTTACCTCCTCAAAGGGTGTGTGGGCATTTGGGTTTTCGATTTGAATCTGGCTGGTGTAAATAATTTCGAATGGAAAATCGGGATTATCGGCAAAGTAGCCTTTAACTTTAGTGCAGCTATAACCCAAAAATTCGCATGTTTCACCCTCCGAAATCAACTTTACCGCGGGCATTCGGGAGTAAAGTGCCGGGTAACGCTCCTGTTCTATGGGTTCGCTGTGGTAAAGTTTTTTATTAAAAATCTTAAGCAGTGTCGAAAATTCATTACGTTCAGGATTCTTAATAATTGAAATGGAAATGGCGCCCCCTAGAGCCTCAATGGAATTTATGGAATGGTTGCTGTTAAACCTAACTATCAACTCGGAAGGTAGCAGCCATGCATCATACCGGCTCTGAATTGCGCTATCGTAGGTGATGTCATAAGTAATAACACCCTCTGAAATGCTATTGTTTTTAACCCTACCGCCACATGAACAAAGAATAAAAGCAGACAAAATGACCAAACCGGCAATTGGCTTCCTCATATGCATCATCCTTAACAAACCATAAAAGTAGTAAAATAGCCGCCATATATACAACTATTGCAATAATAAACTAGGCCATGTCCCAAAAGGCAAGCTAGCTGGCTAATCCCCCTTTTTTCACTTCCAGCGAGTCAGCATTCGGAGAAAACAATCTCGAACCTTTCTAAAAAAGAGGTGATGAAAAGCAGCTGTAAAAAATATGTTATTAAACATACTGCAAAACTATTGATTAAGCAAGCCTGAAGATGGCAGGGTAAAATACCTTTGAAAAATTTTAATAGCTTTGCAATTTTAAATCAACATTATATTAATAATTTGTATATGAGCAAATTAGCAGTTGTTGCTTTAGGAGGTAATGCCCTCCTAAGGGGGAATCAGGTTGGGACAATAGAAGAACAGGAGCAAAACACAACCGAAACACTGGAGAACCTGGTTTATCTGATTAAGGAAGGCTACAATCTTGTCATTAGCCATGGAAATGGCCCTCAGGTGGGCAATATCCTCATGCGGAACGATGCGGGAGAGCAGCTATACGGCATTCCCCAAATGCCCCTGGATGTATGCGTTGCCGATTCGCAGGGAGGAATTGGATACATGATTGAACGCATGCTCCGTAACGTGCTGAAAAATCACGGCATTGATAAGGAGGTTTGCTGTCTGGTAACACCGGTAATTGTTGACAAGAACGACCCAGCCTTTAGCAACCCAACCAAGCGTGTGGGGCGAATATACGACAAGGCTCAAGCCGATGCCTTGGCCTCACAAAAAGGATGGATTTTTAAGGAAGAGGTGAAGGATACGGGTAGTGGTTGGCGCAGGGTAGTTCCATCCCCAAAGCCAAAGGGGATTTTGAATATCAAGGTTATAGACCAGCTGGTCAATCAGGGAATAATTGTTATTGCCTCAGGAGGAGGTGGTGTGCCTGTTTACATTGATGAGGAGAAAAATGTGAGGCCTGCTGAGGCGGTTATTGACAAGGATTCCGCATCAGCGCTAATGGCTGCCGAAATCAAGGCTGACGAGTTCTACATTCTAACCGATGTGCCATTTGTGTTCATCAACTACAAGAAACCCAACGAGAAGAAGTTGGAATTCCTCAACCATGCCGATGCAACCAGATACCTCCAGGAGGGGATGTTTGGCGAGGGCAACATGGCACCTAAAATACGTGCCTGTTTGAACTTCATCGAGAATGGAGGCAAAATGAGTGTCATAACCGAAGCCACCAAGTTGGAGGATATGAGCTACGGAACTAAAATAACCATGGCCTACGAGGACTAGGTATCAAGCTAACCCGGTAAGCATACCGTTCGAACTATAAGACTTTTAGAGAAGGCATAGCCCTCCAGGAATACAGCTGAACGGGCGAACCTGAAACCATGATTTCAACAGTGCATTTTAAGCTTATCATAAATTGTAAAACAACATAAAAACTTAAGAGTATGTCATTCAACCTAAGGAATCGGAGTTTTTTAAAA
This sequence comes from Bacteroidales bacterium UBA1064, assembly GCA_002316235.1. Classification (GTDB taxonomy): domain Bacteria; phylum Bacteroidota; class Bacteroidia; order Bacteroidales; family Tenuifilaceae; genus UBA1064. The sequence continues at coordinate 6,324 of DCDD01000058.1, read as the reverse complement.
CTTCTTGATTTTACTCCGAAAGAAATTCAGTTTCTACTCGACCTATCGGCCGACCTTAAAAAGGCAAAGTACGCCGGAACCGAACAGCAGCAGCTAAAGGGGAAAAACATTGTGATCCTATTTGAGAAGGACTCAACCCGAACCCGGTGCGCCTTCGAGGTGGCAGCCTACGATCAGGGTGCCCATGTAACCTACCTTGGACCTTCAGGTTCGCAAATGGGGAAAAAGGAATCCATGAAGGATACCGCCAGGGTGCTGGGCAGAATGTACGACGGAATTGAGTACCGCGGCTACTCCCAGGAAATTGTCGAAACTCTTGCCAAGTATGCGGGTGTTCCTGTATGGAACGGCCTAACCACTGAGTACCACCCAACTCAAATTCTGGCCGATTTTCTTACCATGCGCGAGCATAGCAGCAAACCGCTGAGCAAAGTTACCTTCTGCTACATGGGCGATGCCAGAAACAACATGGGAAACTCGCTTATGGTTGGGGCAGCTAAAATGGGAATGGATTTCAGGGCTTGTGCGCCTAAGGCCTGCTGGCCAAAAGAAGAACTGGTAAAAACCTGCATGGAGATTGCCAAAACCACCGGAGCCCGGATAACCCTTACCGAAAAGGTAGAAGAGGGCGTTAAAGGGTGCGATTTCCTCTACACCGATGTTTGGGTTTCCATGGGTGAAGCCGATTCTGTTTGGGACGAGCGAATTAAGCTCTTAAAACCCTACCAGGTTAACCGCAAGGCCATGGAGCTCACCGGCAATCCAAACTGCAAGTTCATGCACTGCCTGCCCTCCTTCCACAACCGCGAGACTGCAGTCGGCGAAGATATTTTCAAGAAATTCGGATTAGAATCCATGGAGGTTACCGATGAGGTTTTTGAGTCGGATGCCTCAATTGTTTTTGATGAGGCTGAGAATAGGGTGCACACCATTAAAGCTGTAATGGTGGCAACGCTTGGCAACTAGGCTTTTAAATTTTTTTGCGGGAAAGCAGCTTAAAAAAGCTGCTTTTTTCTTGCATTTACATTTTTTTAGCTATAATTTTAGTTGCATAATAACCAAATCTTTATGCCTTATGATGATTTATGTTGGTAACATTGCCTACTCAATGACGCCAGATGACTTGAAAGAGCTATTTGCCCCTTTTGGAAACGTGCTCTCGGTTAAAATTATTGCCGACAAAACCTCCGGAAGATCAAAGGGGTACGGTTTTGTTGAAATGGAAAAGGATGAGGATGGCCAAAAAGCCATCAGCGCTCTGAACGATACCCAGGTTAAGGGTAGAAACATAAAGGTGAATAACGCCTTTAGGAAGGATGATTCAAAAACAGAAGGAAAGCAGAAGGACTAACCACGGGCTTAAAGGTAAAGCCAACTCCTGGTAAGTTTGAATTCCGATTTTTTCCATGCAGTTAACATTCGATGTGCTGTTGGTGTGGTTTTACCATTATGTTTATTTGGAGTTTAAAAGGAAAATCAATAATGTCTTTTGGGCTACCTGAAAAAAACCTCCACCGTAAAGCGGTAGGCAATATAACCCGAAACAGCAAATTTTAGCCCGGTACCTACAAGAAATCCTATAAATGAACCTGTTGCCGAGAGCAGCGGGTTATTGCTTTTATCCCTTGCGGTGAGTTCACCGATGAATGCGCCTACAAATGGTCCAACAATGATTCCTAGGGGTGGAAAAACAAAAAGCCCAACCACCAATCCAATAGCCGAGCCCCATACTCCCCGCTTGGTTCCACCCATTTTCCTGGTTACCCACACCGGCATTACATAATCGAGAATAACTACAACAAGCGTGGCTATCCCCGTCCATAAAAGCAAGCTCCAATCAAAATTCACAAAGTTGGTAAAGTAGGCCAGCAGTAATCCTACCCAACTCAACGGAGGGCCAGGAATTACGGGTAGAAAACAACCAACCAATCCAACAACCACAAGGGCAGCCGCTAAAACAATCAGGACATAATCTACTACCATACACTCATTTAGTTTGTTCTACTTCAAAAGTGCTTCAAAAATTTCTCCATGAAATCCTTTCAGCATTGAATACAAACAAAGATAGCCCTAAATTTGTATAATCAAAACCAGCCATGACAGCTAAAACAAAAGCCATAAGTGTAAAAGGTAGGGTTCAAGGCGTGGGGTTCAGGTATTTCGTGCTACGCAACGCCAAAAGGCTAGGCATCAGGGGTTTCGTAAAGAATATGCCCGATAGAAGCGTGTACATCGAGGCGCAGGGACAGGAGGAGAATCTTAATGAGCTGATTGGTCTTTGCTGGAAAGGGCCTGACCGGTCCAGAGTGGACAGCGTTGAAACCAACGAGGTGGTAAGGAAAGAGTGGAACGACTTTTACGTGGAGTAGAGAATTTACAAACAACTTGGTCTCTCTAGCAAATTGCAAGGGTAAGAATGTAGTAATTACAACTGTTTCATAACGAGTTATTGGGTAACAAGTTACAGCATAATTATATCTTGGGCAATCACCCCTCCATTAATACCTGCTAGAAGAGATATTTTTCTGTAGAGCAAATTCGATTAATCTCCAAATCAATTTTAGGCTAGATTGCAGAGTCTTTTATGATATCGTTAGAACGTAGAAGGATATCCACGTACTGGGCTCTCAGGTATGCAAAGGGATCGTGCAGATTTTTCTTTGCCAGCTTACCCCTGAAATCATGAAGGGATTTATAACCCTTACGATGCATCCATGCCTCAATTTCACCCAGAATTTTGGTAATTTGCTCAATACCATTCGCATAAATAGTGCTGGTAACCTGAAATGTAGTTGCTCCGGCAAGCAACATCTTTACAGCATCAGCACCTGTCATTATTCCCGTTGAGGAGCAAATGTCTGCTACTATGTTGCCATAAAGCAAACCGGTAAATCGCAATGGCAAACGTAGGTCATCCTCATTGCTCAGGGTTATGGTCTGTACCAACTCCTCCTTTTCAATATCAATGTCGGGCTCAAAAAAACGATTGAACAGGACGAAACCCTGAATACCTGTCTCATCAAAGCGGCGAATAACATCAAGTGGGTTGGTGTAAAACGGGCTAAGTTTAACGCTAACCGGGATGGTCACCTTTTCGAGGACACTTTTCAGCGTGTCAACTTGCGATTGAATAATGGTTTTCCCCTCTACCTCAAAATTTTTGGGAGTAGTGTAGAAGTTCAGCTCTATACCATCAACCCCTGTTTGCTCAATCTCCTTGGCATATTCAACCCATGTGTCGGGATACATGGCATTAAGACTTGCAATGACTGGAATGCTCAACGTGTCCTTGGCCTTCCTAAGTTTAGCCAGATGATCGGCAGGGCCTGCGTGTTTAAGCGTGGGAAAGAGCTTAACCATTTCGGCATGCCGCTCGTTATACTCTTCCAGCTCATTTTCAAGCTCCAGCGCTTCGAGTTGAATTTGCTCCTCGAAAAGCGATTTGAAGACAACTGCTCCTGCACCTGCGGCCTCAATTGCCTTTAACGATTCAATGTTTAACGACAGAGACGATGCACCCGCAATTAGCGGATTTTTAAGCTCTATTCCCATGTAGCTAGTTTTCAGGTCATTCATGGCATACGGTTTTAATTTTGGAAATTTTCTACTTCAACCGATGATAGTAAAATATTTGCCAGGTCAATTGCCGACTTGGAGAAGCGAAAGTCAGAAAAGTTCTGCGCATTAAGCGCAACAACCAAACCCCTATCGGGCGCAGTAAAAACATACTGATCGCCATACCCGGCGGCAAATGGCAATGGTTTTCCCGATGGTAAAATATCTACCCACCAGTGCAGCCCATAGTATATGTTATCGTTAACCCTCACCCTGCCCACCGTTGAACTCTCCACCCATTCGCTGGAAACCAACCTCCTACCGCCATATATACCCCCGTTAATTACCAGCAAACCGATTTTGGCCATATCGAAGGTAGTTAAGGACAATCCTCCCCAAGCAGGTAGGCTATTCCCTGCATAGCTCTCCCACAAGAAATTTTCAATAGACAGGGGCTTGAATAAAAATTTCCGAACCATCTCATCGTAAGCTATTCCAGAGGCACGTGAGAGCACCTCAGCTATTACCTGAGAGGCAAGGCTATTGTAAGAAAATTTTACACCCGGTAGCGTGTCAACCGGCAGGTAGAAAAAGCGCTCCACCCAGCTCCGGTTTTCCTCAATGGTAGCCATAAGGCTGTTAGAGGCATAGTTATAGGGGAACTGCCACTCTTTGAAGTTCAACCCTGCAGTCTGCTGAAGCAAATGGCGCAGAGTGATGAGCTTTTTGGTGCTATCTTTCTCAAAAACCTCCTTATACTCGGGGAAATAGCTGTAAATAGGTGAATCAATAGAACTTATAAAGCCCTTGTCGAGGCATATTCCCACCATTAGCGAGGTAATACTCTTGGTAACCGAGCTGATGGTATTAAGTGAATTCCGGGTGGAGAATCCAAAATACTTTTCGTAAAGAATAGCACCTTGCCGGTTTAAAACCACGATGCTGGTAACCTTACCATAGTCTCCATTGCGAATTGAGGCTTCAATTTCCCTGATAGATGACCTGTTAATCGAGTTAGGTACCACCCTGCCCGCACTAGATGGTTTTGCCACAGACAAAAGCAGAAGCAAAAAAATGAATATTCGATTTAGGGGTTTCATCCGAAAAAACTTTAACCTAAAGTTACGGCAAAAAATATAAACCAGACAACCCAAACCCTTTTGCAATAAACCGCTCCTGACAAATTTTGTTCACACCGGGCAGCGCGATTATCGCAATAGGACATAAAAAAAATTCCCCGGCTACTTTTCCGGGGAAATAGTTGCTCATTAAACTCAAGCTGCTATCCTAAATCCTTAGGCAGCTTGCTTAACTCGGTGAAACACTCATCGGCTGAAACCAGCAACTCCTGCTGTAAGGCTTTGAAGTGGGCCTTTGTAGCCTTTTTGTCAGTCAACTTGCCCGGATTGTTGATTTTTTTAATAGCGGTGTTACGGCTTTCCATAATTTTTGAGATAATTCCCTCTGCCTTGTCGCGATTTTTATCGCCATGCAGCGTCATATAGGTGAAGCAATCGTTAACAACCTCGCCAACCAAGCTATCAACATCCTTTTTAAGATCTTTTCTACTTGCCATGGGTGAAACTATTAATTTGATGAACTGCAAAGGTATAAAAAATTAAAAAAACACCCAGCCGGGAAGGGAAAGATTATTGAAGCCAAACGATTTATGCTGAGCAAGCGCTTGCGGTAAAGAAAATTTAAGAAGCCAAAAAATTCATGCAGATAAAAATTCCAACAGCTCGTTTTCGACTAATGGGTATGTTTCGTCTATTTGCCGTTGCAGCTCAATGGTGGCACTGATAGCGGTAATGACACGGCTATAATGCTTTGAATCATCCATATTCCTTCCCTTCCTGTCTTTCAGGTATTTCTGCAAAACCTGATAGCCCCCGATTTCGTAACCCCAAACTTCAGGGGTAATGCCATCAAAATACTTATTCTTGTTGATATAGATTCTTCCCTTTTGTTCGTCATAGGCAATCCCTTCAATTCTGTCATTTTCAGATTCACCTTGATATTTACAGATCGGCAAAGGACCGCTCCGTTAAAGTGCCTATCAAGTACTTCCTAAAAGCCTCATAGAACCCCATAATATCCCTTTTTCCAATCCTTCCCTCCTCTGCCAGCTCAATGCTAACCACCTCATCGCGCAGGAAACGCGTACGTTTAGCCAGCTCCTGTGCAAGCGCCTTTGCGCTACGTACCTGTGGTAGGGAAAAGGAGAAGAAGGTGCCAAGCAGGTCGTTGAATTCTTTCTCGTTCTCCACCGGTGGAGCTGTTTTCAACTTTTGGGCAATCCTCTGTCGGCCAATCGTAACCTTTCTTACCAGTTCGCCATCCCTGTATAGCCTAAACTCGTAAAAATTCGTCAGAATTAAGTTGGGAAAGGTGCTCCGGTATCGTGTTAGCTGCTCCGATTCCTCAATCCTATCAAGATTGTCAACCGAAGGATCCTTTGCCTCAATATACCCGGTTATATGGTTCTTCCCGTCCCATACTCGGAAATCGGGATTCCCCGCTTCTGTTTTCTTGGGAAGTATTGTTACATCAATCTTTTTAATGCCATTTTCTATTGCAAATTCTTTAATCAGGCTATCTAGATGTGAGTAGTAGCTCTCCTCCCTGGCATCTCCCTTGTTAATGGTATCTTGAATTCTGCTTAAATAGTCCTTTAGCATGTTTTAAAAAGTTTATATGATAGAATTTACCCGGCAGCAAACCAATAAATAAAAACTATTGACGCAAGGAAAAGTACCTGCCCAGATT
>DCDD01000108.1 GCA_002316235.1 Bacteroidales bacterium UBA1064 | reverse complement strand
GCAACACCGCCGGCATTAACAGCCTTACCGGGGGCAAAAAGAAACTTAGCCTTAGTGAAGGCTTCAACTGCCTCGGGTGTGCAACCCATGTTGGAAACCTCGGCAACGCAAATGGAGCCATTCTTGATTATTAAAGCTGCATCATCGCCATTCAGCTCATTCTGAGTAGCACAAGGAAGGGCAATGTCAACCTTTACCTCCCAGGGCTTCTTACCTGCCACGAACTTGGAGCCAGGGAACTTCTTGGCGTAGGGTGCAACAATATCCTGGTTAGAGTTGCGCAGCTCGAGCATGTAGTTAATCTTTTCACCGCTAACACCGGCCTCATCGTAGATATATCCATCGGGACCAGAAATGGTAACCACCTTAGCTCCCAACTCGGTTGCCTTTAGGGCAGCCCCCCAGGCTACGTTTCCAAAACCTGAAAGCGCAACAGTTTTACCATTTAACTTGATATTCCTGGTGGCAAGCATTTCCTGAACAAAGTAAATTGCACCAAACCCGGTAGCTTCGGGACGGATTAGCGAACCTCCCCAGTTTAGACCTTTACCAGTGAGCACACCAGTATTCTCATGGGCAAGTTTTTTATACATTCCGTAGAGGAATCCAATTTCGCGACCGCCAACACCTATGTCTCCGGCTGGAACATCGGTTTCGGGGCCTATGTACTTCCAGAGCTCAAGCATGAAAGACTGGCAAAAACGCATAATTTCGGCATCGCTTCGACCTTTAGGGTTGAAGTCGCTACCTCCCTTACCACCGCCCATTGGCAGCGTGGTGAGAGAATTTTTAAAAATCTGCTCGAATCCTAAAAACTTAAGAATTGAAAGGTTTACACTTGGATGAAAGCGCAATCCACCCTTATAGGGGCCAATGGCGTTGTTGAATTGAACCCTGTAACCGAGATTTACATGAATCTTCCCCTCGTCATCTGTCCAGGGAACCTTAAAGGTAAAAATACGATCGGGCTCTACCAAACGCTCGATAATTTTAGCGGACTCAAATTGGGGGTTCTGGTTGTAAACCTCCTCAATTGATTCCAGAACTTCACGAACTGCTTGCAAGTACTCCACCTCACCCGGGTGTTTCTTCTCAAGCTCTGCCATTAGTTTACTAACTTCCATTGCTTAATTTTTTTAAGGTACTACTCAAAACAATCTATGAAAGGGCATCATTTATATCCCCTTAAAAGTTTTTCAAAAATGATGTAAAAAAATAATATTTCAAAAGAAATAGGGGTTTAAAAATATGATATTAAGCAGATTTTTACCCAAATCGTTAACATTTAAAACTTACGAATTCCCATTTGATTTTAAGATGATACCCTTGTTGTTTTTTGCATCAACCTGTATGGTAAGGGGTTTAGAAAAATTCACCCACCGGCAGAAGGTAGTTTCAAGGAAGGCTGGCTGTGCGTTGAGAAACTCTATATCGTAAATACCATCATTGAGGAATGGGTTAATGGTGAGGTAGGCAACACCAAAAGAGGTAAGGTTCTGGAAGAAATGTGTTCCCTGGCTGGGATCAACCCTGAAGCTGTCGAGGCCGGATTCAACAATAACCCTGGCTTCCGATATTTGTGACCATTTTATTGGAATACCCAGCCAAGGGTCGCTGCTGCCCCACCTGCCCGGGCCCACCAGCACGTAGTTTCGTTGCAACTCGATGAATTTATTGTTGATTTCCTCCACCTCACGGGCAATCTCTATAGTTTTAGCCGGGTTAAACCGGTCGGGTTTTACGTAAACAAAATCCTGAATATTTTTCACCAACCCATGCCCAAGAGCGGAATTTGAGAAGATTATTGCCTTGGAAAAGTCAACCTCTTCCCAGTTGAATTTCTCCGATTGATCGGTATCCACGATGGGGCGAATTTGGAGGAAGTTGAACATTTTTGGAGTGCCTCCTCGGGGGCTCATGTTGAGGGCAAACTCTATTTCGATGTGGTTATTCATCTCCTTTTGCCCGATGCTGAGCAGGTCGGTAAGAATCTCGGCAAGGGGGAAAATTCCATGCTTCAGAATGGGGGCAAAGGTAACCAGCTTAAGGCCCTCGTCGTAGAACCCATCGCGTAACATGCCGCTCTGCATGTCGTAGGTTGAGACAGTGTGCCTGAGGTCGGGAATTGAGTAGGCGTCTTTAATTTCGAGCTTGAGGAGGTTCATTCCATCGTCCACCATGGGTTCGAAGGTATCCGGATCGGTGTTTAGGGCGTAAAAGTATTTTTGGGTTTGCCTAATAGCTGTTTCGGGGGAGGCAAGCTGAAGAATTTTTTTGGGGTATTTCGGTGAAAATCTTAGGGCAACTCCTCCGTCAACTATGAGCTTCCCTAGCCCAAAACCTATGCTTGCAATTCCATCGAACGGCTGCTCCGACCCAACCGGGTAGAAATTGATGCTGCGGGCTACTCCCGAAAGCGTTGGGAGATACCAGCTGCCGTATTCGTTGCCACAAATTTCCTGGATAACAATGCCCATCTTTTCCTCGTCAATTACGTTCTGCGTGGCGTTCATGTATGCCTTACTTGAGCGGTAAAATACCGAGGCATACACCGCTTTAATGGCCTGGCAAACCATGTAAAGCATTTTTTCGGAATCGGAGGATCGCGGCACCATATAGGTGGAGTAAATGCCAGCAAAGGGTTGGTAGTGGGAATCCTCGAGTTTGCTCGAAGATCTTACAGCCAATGGCCGTGTGAAAACCGATATAACCTTTCGGAGGTCAACCTTAAGCCGTTCGGGTAGCCGGGCGTTCAGAAAAGCTTTTAAAACGTTTTCGTCCGAGATATCCTGAAGAGCTGTATCGTAGAGATTGTTGGACTCCATGAACTCGTCGAAGATTTCGGTGCTAACCACCACTGTACGGGGTATGCTTATGATAATCCCTTCATACTTGTTAAAAAGCCTATGTTTGCGAATGACCTGGTTAATAAATGCAAGCCCGCGAGCCTTTCCGCCAATTGAACCCTCTCCAATTCGGGTAAAAAATTTGTACTCATCGAAGGTGTTCCTGTCGAAGTTGGCAATCAGGCTCCTTCCCTTGCTGAGTCGGTAGGCTGAAATGGCCTTGTAAAGAAAGCTGCGAACATCATCAATGGAGTTAAAGTCCTTGAGGGTCATCGGTTTAAATAGCTCGGCAATGGTAAAAATGGCACGTGCGTAAAGCCACCGCGATATTTCGTTACGGCTGGTGTGGTAAACCAGCACCCTGTCGGGAACGGTTAGGATGAGCTGCTGGAGCTGACTTAGGTCGGAAGCCCGGGCCACCTCGGCTAGGGTGTCGGGGTCACGAAAAACAAAATCCCCAAAACCGAAGTTATTAATCATGTAGTTCCGCAGGTCTATGCTGAAGGTTTTCGAGTACTTATGCAGGAAACCAACTCCCATTTCATCGGCATAAACCTTATTGTTCCTGTCCGATGATTGCAGCAGGAAGGGAATGTTGGGATCGTTCTCACGAATAACCCTGCATAACCTTAATCCCGACTTGGCCAGGTGGTCACGCTTGTTGTCAACCTTGTAGCTAATGTCGGAAATGATACCCAGCACGTTGTTTCGGTACCGGTTGTAAAGTGCAATAGCATCGTTATAGTTGGTGGCCATCAGGATTTTAGGCCGACCACGCATTCGCAGCATTCGGTGGTGCTCATTTAACGCTTCCTTCATAAAGCTGCGCGACTGCCTGAACACAATTTTATAGATGTTTGGCAAAAATGAGGAGTAGTAGCGAATGGAATCCTCCACCAGAATTATTGCCTGAACGCCAATTTCGAGTATGTCGTGGTCGGCATTCATTTTGTCCTCTATAAGCTTAATTATGGCCAGCATAATATCGGCATTGCCCAGCCAGCAGAAAACGTAATCAATGGAGCTTAAATCCTCCTTCTGGATTTGAAGGGAAACCTCGCGCGAAAAGGGGGTAAGGAGAACAATGGGTACGTTCGGGTATTTCCCCTTAAGTATTTTGGCCAGCCTAAAGGGATCAATCTCCCCAACGTTGAGCATGGATATGATAAGGTCTATTTTCTCTTCCTGGAGTACCCGCAAGGCCTCCCTGGCCGTATTGGCCTGTATGAACACCGGCGGGTACCTAAGGTTAAGAGAAACGTACTCGTTAAAAATCTGCTCGTCTATTCGTCCATCCTCCTCCAGCATAAAGGCATCGTAGCTGCTGCAAATAATCAGCACCTTGTAAATTCGCTTTTGCATCAGCTTATCGAACGATGTGTCGTACACATCGAGCTGGTAGCTGTTCAGGTACGATTGCTCTGAATTTTCCTCCGACATGTGGTATTAGCTTTCGGTCCCGATGCGAATATAGCAACTTTAGGTGAGATTGTTACCCTACTCATTTATAGCCTTTTGCTATGCCTTAATGGCTGGAACTATAATGAATGAATAGTGCCGATGGAAGGGAGTCGAAGCTAAAACATGCTACTATAAGCTGGTAGGAAAAAGGGTGGGTAAATAACAAAAAAACCCGGACTTAGAGCCGGGTTTTTTTGTTGCCAACAGAGGTTACGAAATGGCTATCTGCTTGGTGGGTTTAACTTTTGCTTCATCTTTCTTAGGAACGCTTATGCTTAAAATTCCATCCTTGTATGAAGCTTTAATTTTTTCGGTATCAACCGTATCGGGCAAGGTGAAAGTCCTTTTGAACGAGGAGTACCTAAACTCCCGACGCATTACCTTTTCGTCCTTGTTTTCCTCTTTTACTTCCTTTTCGCTGGAAATTTCAAGAACGTTGTTGTTCAGGTCAATACGGAAATCCTTTTTGTCAAAGCCAGGAGCAGCAACCTCTATGGCGTACTCATCTTTACCTTCCTTAATATTTACGGAAGGCACGGTAACACTTTCGGTATCGTCAAAGAACCTGTTCCACAGGTCGTCGCCAAAAAACTCATCAACGATACTTGGCAGTGTGCTTCTACGTCTCATCATCGGCATCATAGCTTTACCCTCCATACTTTAAGTTAGACATTCAATTTTTAAACTCTGATACCTAACTATCAACTTGAATGCCAAGACGAAAAAGCGCCATTTTGACCGAATGGTGTCAACTTTGTCTGCCATGTTGACACCAAGGCGAGAAGGAGAAAGCGCACAGGTGAAAAATGTCAGCACCAGCATCCTCTATTCAACAAAATCATGTCCGGTTTTAAGCTATTGACACTTTGGTAATATGGCAATCTCTGCCAAGCGGCAGATTTTTGGGGAGCACTGTAAACAGGAGCTATTCTCTTTGGCCGGCTTTCATAAGCCGAGGGTAAAGCAACGATTTCCAAAGCAAGTAACCCTTTTCGTTAAGATGGAGCAAATCGGATCCAAAAAAATCCTCGTTGGGAGAGCCATCAGGGTTCAGCATGGGGGTGCAGGTATCTACAAAGTCTATGTATTCTGAAGAGTCGGCCATTTGTTTCATCAGCTCGTTAGCCTTAAGATACTTACTAAAATACTCCTTACGCGAGGGGCTTAGCTTAATAGATACCAGCAGTATTTGTGCCCGGGGAAAATGAATATTTACCAAGCGAGTTATTGTAGTAACATCATCTATAAATTCACCAACACTTTTTGAAGTTTCGGCCAAATCGTTGTCGCCTTCATAGATTACCACCTGCAAGGGATTGTAGGGTAAAACTATCTGGTCGAAATAGTAAATCAAATCGGTCAAAGTAGAGCCACCAAATGCCCGGTTAAGAATGTTCGATTCGGGAAAATCGGCTACAGCGGTTGTCCATCGGGTAAAAGTGGAGCTGCCCACAAATAGCACACAGTTGGCCTTACAACCATGGGTAGAATCTTCCCTGGCAAACCTCTCCATGTCGCTAGTCCACAATGAAGCACGGCTATACTGCGCCTTAACATCTACTACAGCTGTTGCAAGCAGCAAGGAAATGAATAGTAATCTTTTCATACCAATCAAATTCACCTAAAGGTTACACTACCAAGTATCAAAAAGTTGAATATTTATAGTTAAACTTTCACATTCGAAACATGTTGCAAACAGGGAGACAAATCATTTCGTTGAAAAAACGTATAATTCTGCAATAGGAATCCAATTTGATGATAAGAACGCGGGTTGAAATGTAACATTTCCACATTACAAATATACCTTTTTGGAATTTCAACATACGAACGCAGGAACAAGCTATTTTCCTAGTATATCAAAAAATTTCAGATCATGTAGGAATTGCTCTTTACTATTGGCAAACTTTTTAATACCTTTTGGCAATTTTTTAGTAACCACTAAATGGTTGAAAAAGCCTCAAAAACCAAAAGTATAGCTAGGGACTCCGCTCTCGGCGAGGAGCAAGGAGTGGTTGAATTCGACAAGCTGAAAAGCTTGGTTCTTCAGAACGAGAGCAGCATATACGTGGTTCAGAGCTTCCGTGTAGTCTTTTGTAATCAAAGTTTTTCCGACTTAACGGGCTACACCGAACAGGAGGTAAAGGAAATACTATTCCTGGACATTGTCCATCCCAAGGATAGAAAGCTAATCAAAATATTATTCCAGAACGATTTTCAGGAAATCAGGCAGCACAAGTCGAACAGCTTCACTCTTAGAATTCTCACCCGCGACAACGAGCTGAGGTGGATAAAGTCGCATATCTCGCTAATAGCGTGGGAAGGAAAATCGGCGCTGCTATGCACCAGCTACGACATCACCCAGCAAAAGGAGGCCGAGGAAAACCTTGCCGATCTGGAGCAGAATTTCGGCATACTTGCAAACACATTTGGCGATTTTATTTTTGTTCTCAACCACAACCACAACATCATTCAGGCAAATAGGGCGGTGATTGACAGGCTTGGATACCAGGAACATGAGCTCTTGCTCGAATCATTTGTAAACCTTCATGCTCCAAGCGATAGGTCAACTGTTAGGAGTTTACTTTTAGGAGTATTTGCTGGCACCCACTGCTCCTACTCATCCTTCCTGCTGGCTAAAAGCGGGTATAGAATTCCAGTTGAGGTTAGAATGGTTAAAGGAATGTGGAAAAGAAAGGCTTCCATATTTGCCATTGCCCAGGATATCACCCCCCGTATTGAGGCCGAACGCGAGGTGAAAGCATCGGAGGAAAAGTTCTCGAAAGCTTTCAACACCGGTGCCGTTATGATGGCTATATGCACCATGGATGGCGGAACATACCTGGATGTTAATGAAGCTTTCCTCCAAAAAACAGGACTTAAACGCGATGAGGTGATTGGCCAATCCCTACACGATCAAAAAATATACTCTGATGTAAATAGGCTTAACCAGCTCTTGGCACAGATCAGGGAAAAGGGTAAGGTAAACAATGTGGAAGTTGGCATTAGTAACCAAAGGGGCGAGGAGTTAACCCTGCTGCTTTCGGCCGAGGTTATCAGCATTCAGGAAAATGACTGCATCATGATTGCCATGAACGACATCACCGAGCGCAAGCGGATGGAGGAGGAAATAACCAACAGCAGGATACAGCTAAAGGGAATACTCGATAACCTGCCATTCATTGCCTGGCTCGCCGACAACAAAGGTCGCTACCTCCTGGTAAACAAATCTTTTACCAGTTTCTTTAACACCGACGAGGGTAGGGTTCTCGGGAAAAAACATGGCGATTTCTGGGCTAAAGCCCACTCAGCCAATCTCCGAAAGCATGAGGTGGAAGCAGCTAAAGCTAAAAAATCATTATCGTGGGAGGCTTTTGAAAAAAACGACCTGCAGGAAGAGTGGTGGGAGCACTTTGTTACCCCCGTTATTAACGCGGAGAATGAAGTGATTGCCACTACTGGCTTAGCCCGAATAATTACCGATCAAAAGCTGATTAGGCTGCAAATTGAGCAAAATCTGGAACGACAAAAATTCCTAACCGAAATTTCATACCTGTTCAACACCGGCGTAAAGTTCGAGACCAAATTAAACCAATCCCTGCAAAAGGTTTCCGGGTTGCTAAAACTCAAACGGGCTTTTATTGTTGAACGTATTCATTCAACCACGCCTTCCCCAAAGGTTTTCGAGTGGCACGACAGCACAGCCAACTTAGACCAGGATGCGCTGATTAGCTCACTTGATAAGTATTCTCCTGCAATTTTCGACCATTTAAACCAAACCAGCCAACTGGTAGCTGACATTTGCTCCACCGAAGAACCGTCGGTGAATTCGCTTAGCAAAGCCCTGTCTGCAAAAAATCTATTCATCTATCCGCTCATCAGCGAGGGTTGCTGTATAGGTTTTATAGGAGTTGAGTACTCCAGCTACAACCCTCAGACTACCGGCAACAACAGGGAGTTCATGCTTACGTTTTCATCAATACTAACCGCAGCACTTGAGGGGCAAAGCAAGGAGAGCAAGCTTCTGGAGAGCGAACAGCGTTTCCGGACATTCTCCGAGCTGCTGCCCGAAATGGTTTTCGAAGCTAACGACAGGCAGGTAATAGTTTTTACCAACAACAACCTTCTTGAAGCATTCGGATTCAGCAAGCGGAAACTGCCGGCTAGCCTCAAAATTCACGACCTATTTATGGCCTCCGAGCATGACAAGCTAACAAACCACCTGGCCAAATCGGCCCAAAATGGGCAGCAGCAGTCGGCCGAGCTGCTTGCTCAACGCCGTGATAAAACCACCTTCCCCACCCTAACCCATGTTCGACGAGTAAAGCTCAGCAAAAGCAAGTACAGGTATATTGGCGTGATGGTTGACATAACCATGCAAAAGCAACAGGAAGCCGAACTGCTTAAGGCTAAGGAGCAAGCTGAAGCGGCAGGCCGTGCCAAGGAGCGGTTTCTTTCGACCATGAGTCATGAGATACGAACACCCATGAACGCCATTATTGGGATGACCAACATCCTGCTGGAGGAAAATCCTGCAACCAGCCAGCTGGTAAACCTGAACGCCCTTAAATTTTCTGCCGAAAACCTCCTTACCCTTTTAAACGACATACTGGATTTCAGCAAGATAGAGGCAGAACGGGTAGATCTCCTTATAAATGAAACCGACATTCACTCGCTTCACGCCGGAATATTGAGCTCTTATGCGCAGCTGGCGGCTCAAAAGGGCATTAAGCTAACCGGTAGCATCAGCCCCTTAATACCGCATAAGCTTTTAGCCGATAGGGTACGCCTTAACCAAATACTCACCAACCTGGTTGGTAACGCCATTAAGTTCACCTCCAATGGAGGCGTTGACTTAAGTATTTCGCTTCAACGGCAGCTTAAAAAATCGGTTTGGGTTAAGTTTACAGTAACCGATACGGGCATTGGAATACCTAAGGATAAGCAGAAGAAAATTTTTACCGAGTTCACCCAGGTTCACGACCAGGTAGGCAAGTACGGTGGCACAGGGCTAGGCCTTGCCATATCAAACCGTTTGGTAAATCTTATGGGCGGGCAAATCAGGCTAAAAAGCGTATTCGGTAAGGGTTCTACTTTCTACTTCAGCATAAAACTTGATTTGGAACCCTACCATGAAACGCCAGAGCCCGCTGAAGCACCCGAAATCAAGCTTGACCCCACCAGAAGCTACCTGGTTCTTGTGGTGGAGGATAACGAGTTGAACACCCTTATTGTTCAGCGATTTCTTACCGGATGGGGAATTAACAACCACCACGCTGCGAATGGAGTGGTTGCGCTCGAAATGGCTAAAAATAACCGCTACGACCTGGTGCTTATGGACCTGGAAATGCCCGAAATGAACGGCTATGAGGCTACAAAAGCCTTGCGAAGGTTAAAAGGAAAAACCAACAATTCGGTTCCCATAATCGCCCTGAGCGCATCGGCAATGCTCGATGTGAAACGAAAAATTTTCAGCATCGGCATGAACGATTTTATTCTAAAACCCTTCAAACCCGCCGATTTGAAAAAAAAGGTTCTATTTTATCTTTCTAAAGTGTAGGATTTGTATGCGAAGGTTTATTGTTTTCTTTGCAGCTGTTTCTAGCCTATCATTTTTTTCCCTCGAAAAAAATGCGGCACAGGTTACCATAGAGCTTAGGGTAAAAGAATCAATAGGCTCTACTTCCAAACTGTCGGTTTATACTGGTAAAGAATATGTTACCGTTGATTCATGCCGCCCCACCATTGAGGGGATTTACCGTTTCAACCTGCCAGAAACGGCTCCTCCTGGGCTCTACAAACTAACCGTAGGCAAATCGGGGTCATTTGACCTAATCGTTTCGGGCGAAAAGCATGTAGCGCTCCAAACGGTTGCCTTTGCCGTTGAGGATAGCCTAAGGGTTATTGACTCGGATGAAAACAAAGTTTTTTTTGATTACATCAAACTCAAGAAAACATCCGAACAACAGCATTGGCTTATTAAATCGCTGCTACAATACCACACTTCCGGTGATGATGTTTATGAAAAGTTGGTTGACGAACAGCGTCGCCTAACGGATTCTTTTGATAGCAGGGCGTCGGAGCTGGCGCAAGCGTACCCATCTCTATTCGTTTCAAGCTACATCAACCTGGATACTAAGCTGCAAGCTACAGGAACAAAAAGTGATTGCAACAGCAGAAGGATGAAAGCCGATATATGGTGGAATGGGGTTAACCTGCTGGATAACAGGCTGCTGAACACACCTATACTTATTCCCCGGCTCTGGAGCTACATTGAAAGCCTGCTTTGCGAGGATGAACTCGGTATGGAGGAGCAGGATTCCATTTTTGTGCACTACATCCAAAAGTTATTCGCCCTTCCCCTTTCAGAGGAAATCCGTAACAAGTTTGCCGAAACACTAGCCGACGGATTTGCCGAAACCGACTACTTCGAAGTAATAGACTACCTAGCGCACGCTGGCGGTAAAGCAGCCGCAACGGTTTTTGATAATCCCGATTTTAAAACAAGGCTGGAACTTGAGCGTCCCCTGATGGTAGGGAGTAAAGCTCACGATTTTACAGCTAAGCTCATGGAAGGTGAAAAATTTAAGCTGTCTAGGAGTGTATCCCGGTATGAACTTATTGTTTTCTGGTCGGTTTGGTGTCCCCACTGCGTTGAAACCCTGCCCAAAATCAGAAGTATCTATGAAGAGTTCAGGCATAAAGGATTTGACGTGGTGGCTGTTAACATTGATGAGGAACAGGAGCCATGGAAGGAGTTTACAAGCAACAACAGTTTGCAATGGCACAACACCCAGGTGCCTTTTAGCTCCAACAGCCCCATACCGGAGTACTACAACGTTGACGGAACGCCAAAAATGTTTCTGGTTGACAACTCGCTCCGCATACTGTCGCGACCCACGTCGGCTGCCCAGCTACATGCCACGTTACGAAAACTTTACGGTGAATAACAATAGCAGGCAATATCCTGTAAACAGCAGTAGCAACCCTGCTATCTGTTTATAAAACCAATATATTTGGCTAAATCTCCCCGAAGGGCGTCAACCCGAACCGGCTACTCCAGGTAGGTGTAACCATAAAGGCCTGAGCGGTAGTTCGATAGAAACTCCTTACCCTCCTTGGCAGAAATGATACCGGCTTTCACCGACGTAGTAACCCAGGTTTCGAGCGTTCGCACCATTTTCTTGGGGTTATATTGAACGTACTCCAGCACCTCGGCCACCGTCTCGCCATCAATAATTTGATCAATCTCGTAGCCCTTATCGTTAACCGATACGTGGACAGCATTGGTATCGCCAAAAAGGTTGTGCAGATCACCCAGAATTTCCTGGTATGCGCCAACCAAAAATGCACCTATATAGTATGACTCATTAGGTTTTACGGTATGAACCGGCAGGTAGTAGGAAATATTACGGGTAGAAATAAAGTTGTCAATCTTACCGTCGGAATCGCATGTAACATCCTGAAGGGTAGCAGCCCGATCGGGCTTTTCGTTAAGTCGCTGAATGGGCATAATCGGGAATATTTGGTCAATAGCCCAGGTGTCGGGAAGGGACTGGAAAAGGGAAAAGTTGCAAAAGTATTTATCGGCCAACAACTTGGGAAGCGACCGGAACTCGTCGGGAACGTGCTTAATGTCGGCAGTCATCTGGTTGATATCCCGGGCAATAGACCAGAATAGCCTCTCCACCTGTGCCCGGGTTTTTAGGTCGAGCAGCCCCAGGCTAAAAAGGTCGAGGGCCTCTTCCCTTATTTGCTGGGCATCGTGCCAGCTCTCCAGCATTTTAGACTGGTTTAGCTTGTCCCAGATTTCGTATAGCTCGCTAACCAGCTCGTGCGGGTTTTCGCCAATATCCTCGTTCTCCTCCCAGCTTGGTAGCGAGGCGGTTTCAAGAACATCGAAGATGAGAACCGAGTGATGGGCGGTTAGCGACCGTCCCGATTCGGTTATAATGTTGGGATGGGGAATGTTATTCTTATCGCTGACATCAACTATGGTGGATACGGAATCGTTCACGTACTCCTGAAGGCTGTAGTTTATGCTGCTTTCGCTGTTCGATGAGCGGGTTCCATCGTAGTCAACCCCAAGGCCCCCACCAATATCCACAAATTCGATGTTGAAACCCTGAAGATACAGCTGCACATAAAACTGGGAGGCTTCCCGAAGGGCAAGTTTAATGCGACGAATCTTGGTAACCTGGCTACCAATGTGGAAATGAACTAGCTTGAGGGAATCTTTCATACCGTTACCTTCCAGAAACTCCAACGCCTGAATCAGCTCACTGGAGGTAAGCCCAAACTTGCTCACATCGCCGCCGGAGTCCTCCCATTTACCGCTCCCTACGCTTGCCAGCTTAATCCGAATTCCCAGGTTGGGCTTAATCTTTAAACGTTGCGAAACCCTAGCCACCAGCTTAAGCTCGTTTTGCTTTTCAATCACGATGAAGATCTTTTTCCCCATCTTCTGGGCCAGCAGGGCCAGCTCAATGTAGTCCTCGTCCTTATAGCCGTTGCAAATTATAAGCGACTCATTGTCGGGATTGCTGGCAATAACGGCATGAAGCTCGGGTTTTGAACCAGCCTCGAGCCCAATGTTAAACTTCTTGCCATGGTTGATTATCTCCTCAACCACCGGCCGCATCTGGTTCACCTTTATGGGGTAGATGATGAAGTTTTGCCCTTTGTAACCATATTCCTGGGCAGCCACCTCAAACGAGCGGGACATATCCTCAATTCGGTTGTCCAGAATATCGGTGAACCGGATGAGCATTGGCGCAGAAACATCCCGAACCTGCAGCTCATCAACCAACTCGCGCAGATCAATCTCTACCCCATTATTCTTAGGTGTTACCACTACATTGCCGTTACTGTTGATTGAAAAGTAATTCACCCCCCAGCCGTTTATGTTGTAAAGCTCGGCTGAATCCTCAATGCGCCATTTTCTCATTCCGGGTTATAATGTTATGTGGTTATGAATCAACGGATTAATAAATGATTTTATGGGGCTAAATTAGCCTTAAAATCTTACTATACAAAGGGAAAGCTGAAATTTATTTAGTGCAACACAAGCATATTACCCCTACCAACATGAATTGCGGGGTGAAAAATGAATAACCACTAGTAGCACAAAACGGCTACTAGCAAAAAATGAACGGGATGTACAAGTGCATTGGCCAGCTTGTGGTTGTTCAATGAAATAAGGAAAGCACAGAGGGATCCATTTAGGCCATAGCTATACGCCTGTGTATGCCCTGGCTTGTGGAAAGTAGTATAGTCAAAATGTAACCCGGCACGAAAGTCCAAGTGCTGAATGGGTATCAGCGGTTGCGGTAAGGGCAGGGTTAACAATTGCAGGCTCAACCCTAAAGCTCAGGTTGTCGTCAACATTCCAATCGTGAAGGAATCCATCCACGTTGGCGTCCAGAATGTTGATGATGTAGATGGCGGTAAGGCCAAGAATGCTGAGATCCCTATTCCGGCGGTAGCTATCCATATAGTATCGCAGCTCATCAGCAGTTCTAGCACCACCAAATTCATCCACCGTGGTGTCATCACCATCAATATTCAGCTTTAAAGCGGTTTTAAAGCGGCTGTAGTACCTGTCATTCCAGCTGACGAGGTAGTAAAGTGTCGCCAAGCCGCCGTAAACTACAGGAATTTTCCAGTACTTTTGGTTGTAGGCTTGCCCCATTCCCGGTACCAGAGTGGAAAGAATGGTAGCAGCTGCAGGTGAGTGCTTGCTATTGTTGTAAACCAGCACGGCATCCATGGCTCCTGCCACATAGAATGCCCCGGCAGCGGCAATATAGA
Organism: Bacteroidales bacterium UBA1064; assembly: GCA_002316235.1. Classification (GTDB taxonomy): domain Bacteria; phylum Bacteroidota; class Bacteroidia; order Bacteroidales; family Tenuifilaceae; genus UBA1064. Next base: position 10,975 of record DCDD01000108.1, on the reverse strand, counting down.
GGTTGCGGGTTTGCCTTTGCTTCACCATTCGCTCTTTATATAATTCACGGTTGGGGTCTGTGGAGGTCAAACTATTATAGGCCGAAAGCCTGCTTAGGTAGGTTTGGTTGGCCTTTACCCCAAGGTAAATCATGCTGCCCATGCCTCCATATAGAACCGGTAGCTTCCAGTACTGGCGGTTAGCAATTTGCCCGTAACCGGGCAGCAGCTGTGAGCCAAGCCAGATGCGGGTGGTAAAATCTTTAGCAGGGATCGCCGGCTTAATATTTTCCTGAGCCCCTGCTACTTTGCCAATACATGTAAGGGCTAAAAACAGAATAGCCGACCTAGTCAAGCGAGCATGTCGGCCATAAATCATGGAAATAGCCTTTGTTCTCAACGTTGCAATATTATTTCCGTCTTGCTGCTTTCTGCCTTTACTCTTCAATTTTGGTAAACTTATCAATAATAACGCTAAGCTCATCAGGGTTGTTGTAGGAAATGACAATTTTGCCATCGCCCTTTCCGCCTGGCTTTACATCTGCACGTAGTCCGAGCCTGTTGGTGAGGTGTTCCCTCAAAGCCAGCTCAGGCCCGGCAAGGTCGGGCATGACTTTAGACCTGGACTGCTTGATTTGGGGTTCAGAAACGGTATTTCTAACCAGCTCCTCGGTTTGACGAACCGACAGATCGTCAGAAATAACCTTCTTGTAAAGCTTGAGCTGAAGCGAGGCATCGTCAATGCTTATGAGAGCACGGGCATGGCCCATGCTGATTATTGAGTTGATGATACCCAGCTGGATTTCGGCAGGAAGCTTGAGCAGCCTGAGGTAGTTGGATATGGTTGCGCGTTTTTTACCAACCCTTTCCGAAAGGGCATCCTGGGTTAGACTGCATTCATCAATGAGGCGCTGGTAGCTAATGGCCACCTCAATGGCGTTGAGGTCTTCGCGTTGAATGTTCTCAACGAGCGACATTTCGAGCATTCCCTGATCATCAGCAGTTCTGATAAAGGCAGGAAGGGTTTTCAAACCGGCAAGTTTGGCAGCTCTAAAGCGTCGTTCTCCCGAAATAAGCTGGTACCGTCCATCCAACAAGCGAACTGTAATAGGTTGGATTATTCCGAGTTTGGAAATGGACTCGGCCAGCTCGCTCAGGGATTCATCATCAAAATTGGTTCTCGGTTGAAAAGGGTTTGGGTCAATCAGCTCAATGTCAACCTCCTGGACGAGTTCGGAGATAGCATGCCTTGGTGTCTGTACATCGCTGTTTCGGGTCGATTCGAAAGTTGAATCCTCAATAAGCGCTCCCAATCCCCTTCCCAATGCCATTTTTTTAGTCATAGTTTTATCTCCCAGCCTATGCGGTAACGGTTAATCCTGGGCAATCTTTTGCTCATTCTCAATCTGAGTCTGGTTGTTTTTCTGAAGCAGCTCCCTGGCCAGGTTGATGTAGTTTGCCGAGCCTGTAGAGGCCGCATCGTAGAGTATTACAGGTTTACCATAACTGGGGGCTTCGCTAAGCTTGATGTTCCGCTGGATAATGGTGTCAAAAACCATTTGTTGGAAGTGCTTGCGAACCTCCTCAACTACCTGATTCGATAATCTTAACCTCGGGTCGTACATGGTAAGCAGGAATCCCTCGATTTGTAGCTCAGGGTTCAGGCGGGATTGAATGATCTTAATGGTGTTCAGCAGTTTGCCTAGACCCTCAAGGGCAAAATACTCGCACTGCACAGGAATCATCACCGAATCAGCGGCAGTAAGGGCATTAACGGTGATTAGACCTAGTGATGGTGAACAATCTATAAATATAAAATCATAGCTATCCTTTACCTTGGCAACCACCTCTTTTAATATTTTTTCACGGTTCGGTAGGTTAAGCATCTCAATTTCAGCCCCCACCAGGTCAATATGAGATGGTATCAGGTCCAAACCCTTGATTTCGCTGTTCAAGATGATATCGTTGGGGTTTACCTCATCAATCAGGCATTCGTAAATGCTGGTTTTGATGTTTCTAATATCAAACCCGGTTCCTGAAGTGGCATTGGCCTGTGGGTCGGCGTCGATAAGCAGAACCTTTTTTTCGAGCACTGCCAGACTTGCCGACAAATTGATAGCGCTGGTGGTTTTACCCACCCCACCCTTCTGGTTGGCTATTGCAATAACTTTTCCCATTACCTAATCTTTAACATTAAAACAAGCGTCAAAAATACAAAACCTCCCGCAACCATCCTGCCCCCACCGCTGGGGAATATGAATAGTATTCAACAGGATATAAACATGTTTTCAACAACCGATTTAATCATACTTACCGGCAAAGATAGAAATTTTTCAAAAAAAAGGTTGACCCTGCCTTAAGCCATACAATTAAACTTCTATGTGCTATCTTTGCAGCTGGAATTCGATGCTAAAATCTATCTGATTGGTAAACAGCTGGTTTGTTATTGTAAACCCCCGGGCAGGTGGGGGTAAGGGTGAGGTTGACTGGCCGCTCATCAAGGGTTTGTTGACTAAGGAGGGGATAGCTTTTGGATTTGCTCTTACCGAACATAAGCACCATGCTGTGGAGCTTACGGTGAAAGCCATCAATAGCGGCTACAGGCAGCTGATTGCCGTTGGGGGTGATGGAACGCTCAACGAGGTGGTAAACGGCATTTTCATCCAGCAGTCGGTTCCACCTGCCGAGATTCTGGTTGGAGTAATTGGCGTAGGAACCGGCAATGACTGGTTTCGAATGTACGAAATTCCATACAGGTACGCCGATAGCGTAAGAGCAATAAAAAATCGTAAGGTTTTCTACCAGGACGTAGGTGTGGTGGAGTACTATGAGTCTAGCGTAAAGCATAAGCGATACTTTGTTAACACCGCCGGAATAGGCTTTGATGCTGAAGTGGCGCTCCGAACCAACAGGTTAAAGGATTTGGGAAGACATGGTTTTTTGCTCTACCTCATCAGCATCCTTCGAGCTCTTTTTAGCTACAAAACAACCCGGATAAACGTAAATGTGGATGGCCGCCATTTACAGGATAAAATTTTCAGCATTACCCTGGGGATTTGCCGTTACAACGGCGCCGGTATGCTACAGGTTCCCTTTGCCATCTCCGATGATGGAATGCTTGACGTTACCGTTATCCGCAGAATCAGCAAGCTGGATGCTCTAACCAGCATTCCCCGGCTCTACAACGGGAAAATCTTAAAACACTCCAGGGTAACCGGACTGCGTGGCCAAATAGTTGAAATTATGAGCATTCCCTCAACTAATCTTGAGGCAGATGGTGAATCGCTAGGCGAAACCCCTCTGCGCTTCACCGTCCTAACCCGTGCAATAGGCGTGGTGGTTGACGAAAACTTTGATGCTAAGGATAACCGCCCTGCTGTTATTCAGGAGAAACAAACCCTCTCGGCAGTCTAATCATCCTGCTTCCCGCTTATTAGAGTTTCCATTCACCCGCACATCTACCCTGGGCATTACTTTTTCAACATTTATATAGCAGCCAATACTAGACAACCCCCTAGATTCGTTTCTTACCAGCAGGCATCATACCGAAAAAACATGCCGGGGTAACCATTAAGATCAAAGCTCAAAAAAATCATCATTAACATCTAAATGAACGGTATGTTGGAACCTCCTCGTAACAGGTTTTACTTTGGTTACGTCTGTGCTTTTGAAGCATGGAGGTTTCATATTAATTTGATTTGTTTACTTTTACGAGGAAAAATCATAATCCATGTTCCAGAAGTGTTTCATAACAGTATTGGTTTTGCTCAGCAGTCTTTGTGGGTTTAGCCAGGTTGGAGGATTTGGAGCCTACCAGTTCTTGAACCTTCCATTCTCGGTTCGTTCTGCTGCACTGGGAGGCAAGGTGGCAACTATTGACGAACCGGACATGGCCATGGTGATGCTTAACCCTGCCCTGCTTGATTCAACGCTTCACAATAACCTTTACCTTTCCTACTCACGCTACGTTGACGATATAAGCTATGGTGCATTTGCCTATGGCAGGAGCAGCAGATGGGGGACATTTGGGGTTAACATCCAGCAGGTTAGCTATGGATCATTCATAGAGGCCGATGAAACCGGATTGGTTCAGGGAACATTTAAGGCCAACGAGTTAGCCGTGTCGCTAATGTATGCTAGGACACTCGATAGCCTTTTCAGTGTTGGCATCAGCGTAAAGCCGGTATATTCGCATCTGGAGCGTTACACCTCATTTGGGCTTGCAGTGGATATTGGTGGCAACTACCACTCGCGTAACGGGCTGTTTTCGTCGGGAGTAGTGTTGAAAAATATTGGGCTAATGCTTAAGGGTTATACCCGGGGTAACCCGGAAACCTTGCCTTTTGAAATTGTAGCCGGAGTAAGCCAAAAGCTGGAGCATGCCCCCTTCCGTTTTCTGGTTACATTCCATCAGCTGCAAAACATGAACATCTACTACGAATCAAAGCTGCAGGATAGTGAAACAAGCCTGGGCGAAAATAGCTCACAACCAGGATTTGCCGAAAGGGCAGGAAGGGAATTTCTTAGCCATTTGATAATCGGAATGGAGTTTGTTCCGGTTAAAAGCTTTTACCTAAGGGCGGGATACAACTACCAGCGCCGAAATGAGCTGAAGGTGCCCGAGAAAGTATCCATGGTTGGCTTCAGCTGGGGATTTGGTGTAAAAGTTGCAAAACTTCATATCAGCTACAGCCGTGCCACCTACCATTTGGCAGGATCAACCAACCAGTTCTCAATATGCACCAACCTCAACAATTTTGTTAGCACAAAGCCAATTTAGCCGAATAGACTTAACTCTTTTTTTATAATAACTTTGCTCCGGATTTTCTAGCAGTCCTAGGCTGCTTCCGCAACACATCTATACTAACGCGATAATCTGGATGGGTAAAAAAATAACAATTGCCATTGATGGCTTCTCGTCGTGCGGGAAAAGCACCTTTGCAAAAAAAATTGCCGAGCGTTTGGGATACCTCTACATTGACAGTGGAGCAATGTACCGGGCAGTAACCCTAGAATTTCTTAATTGGGAAGCATTCCGCAACAACACACCCGACACCAGAATGACCCAACAAATCCTGTCGGGATTACAGGTGGGATTTAGCTTCAACGAGCAGAAAAAAACCTACGAAACCACCCTAAACGGAAAGGTGGTGGAGGATGCCATTCGCAGCCCACGCATTTCGGAGTTGGTTAGCGCCGTATCGGCCATTCCCGAGGTAAGGGAAAAGATGGTTGAGCTGCAACGCCTTATGGGCAAGGATAAAGGCGTTGTAATGGATGGTCGTGATATCGGAACCGTGGTGTTTCCCGATGCCGAGTTGAAGATTTTTATGACCGCCGATCCTGCAATCAGGGCAGAACGTCGGTATAAAGAGCTGCAATCAAAGGGAGTACAGGCCAGCTTGGAGGAGGTGCTTAATAACATATTGGAAAGAGACAAGCTTGACCAAACCCGCGCCATTTCTCCACTCCGGAAGGCTGAAGACGCCATAGAACTTGACAATAGCTACATGACCATAGACGAGCAGATGGAGTGGGCCGAAAAGTTGATTGCCGCAAGAATCTGCTGAACCAAACTCCCGAAAGGTTGTTACATATTTGGTATGAGGTTGACGGTTGCCGGCAAGCAAAAAGAATGTTCACTATGCGCAAACCGGATTTAAATCCATAAGCGCTACTTTAAAATCAGCATTGAATTGGTACCTCCATGCAAGTTGATATAGATCAGAAATCGGGATTTTGCTTTGGCGTTGTAAACGCCATAAACCAAGCTGAAGTCGGGCTTAAGCAGAATGAGGAGTTTTACTGCCTGGGCAGCATCGTTCACAACGAGCAGGAAATTTCACGGCTCGAAAAAAAAGGGCTAAGGGTTGTATCCCGAGACGAGTTCTCCGGCCTTTCGGGTAAAAAGGTGCTGGTGCGTGCCCACGGCGAACCACCGTCAACCTACGAGCTGGCAAAAGAAAACGACGTTGAGCTCATTGATGCTACCTGTCCGGTTGTTCTCAAGCTGCAGGAACGTGTAAGGAAAGCGTGGGAGCAAATGAAAATAGCCGGCGGTACGGTAATTATCTATGGGAAAAAAGGCCATGCCGAGGTTATCGGGCTAGTGGGCCAAACCGATGGGAATGCCGTAGTGGTGGAATCGCCAAACGATTTAACCGGAATTGATTTCTCCAAACCGGTAGAGATATTCTCGCAGACCACTAAGGATGCGGAAATGTTTAAGCAGATAGTGGACGTAATTAAGGAAAAAATGCAATCCTGCTTTCTGTCCTCAAACATACCCATAAAGGTTAACCATACGTTTTGCGGACAGGTAGCCAACCGAAAAAAGGAGCTAATCGGATTTGCCGCAACTCACGATGTTATCATCTTTGTTGGAGGTCAAACGAGCTCCAATGGTAAAATGCTTTTTCAAACCTGTAGGTCAAGCAATCCAAAATCATACTATGTTTCCTCCGCCAACGAGCTTCGGCCCGAATGGTTTGCTGGAGCAAACAGCGTGGGCGTTAGCGGTGCAACATCTACTCCCTTATGGCTGATGGAGCAGGTGGCACAGGAAATTGAACGCATCACCATGCCCTAAATTCCTCATATTCTGCCTACCATTCCTTCAAGTAAATCATATGGCAGATAATTTTCCGCTCAATAACCTACAAAAGAGCTTATTATGATGCTCTGGCAATAATTTTTTTGCTTACGTTTGCAACATGAAAAGGGAAGTTCGCATAGTCGGCACCATTTTTCTTGTTGCTCTTTACTGCTTTGCAGCAAGTGTGGTTTGCATCCCTAAACTTGTTCCCCTTGAAGAGCCACATAATGGGCCAGGCTACTTTTTTAACGCCTCATCAAATCTGCTTTCCCTAACTCTACCTTCAAAAAATCCGGCAGGCAGCATTGGCCTTAGCCCCATCTGGGTTTTAAAAAATCAGCTAAAAGACTTTTCCTATACTATAAAATCCGTTGAGCTGTTCCTGTCCACCATATTTACACAGTACCGAAATGTTTCCATTAGCTACCCAATAAGGCTCCGAAAAACCGATCTGCTTTACCCATTTCAATACTTCTGGTAAGCGCATTCCAACTTAACCACATTGCCGCTTTCGGCAACTCCTAAAGGTTTTTTGCAGGTATTGTGCCTCAACAAAACCTGAATAACTATTTTTCAACTTATCTAAATCTACAAAAATGAATACAGGAATAGCTATTATAGGTGTTTTAATAGTGGTTATCAGCATCATACCATTTATTCTCGTAAGCAGGGCGAAAAGGAAAAAGGAAAAAAGGCTGCGCAGTGAGATTGCCGGGATGGCCAAAAGCCATGGCTGCAGCATTTCCATGCTAGATGTTCTGAAAGACTATGCTGTTGGAGCTGACGAAAACAAACATTTCATATTCTTCTACAAGCACCAGAATGGAAATGAAACCAAGCTGGCTATTAACCTGGCCGACATTCAGAGCTGCCGGGTAATAAATTCAACGCGCACAATTGGTGGAAGGGACAGCCAGTACGTCATTACCGACAAGGTGGCTTTATGTCTTACTCCGGTGGAGAAATCCAACCCCGAGATTCATCTTGAACTCTATAGTGCCGACGACGGCACCCAGCTGGTAGGAGAGCTGGAGCTGGTTGAAAAATGGTCGAAAGCTATCAACAACCAGCTTAAAAGCATGAAACCCATCAAGTAAACCAATAACTTCTTTACACCTTACCATTGAAAAGCCCTTCATGCACGATTGAAGGGCTTTTTTCGACCTACCTCAACCACTTTTTAAATTGACCTTGAAATGAGCTTATCTAATGTTTACTGAATCAGCGTTAGGGTTATTTTCTCAAAACTCATCAATCTACTTGTAATTATCCGTTGAAAATCATGCAATTAGGATGGACATTTTTCTATGGCACCACTAGACTTGCGATATTTAGCCCATTGTGGGTATTGGTTTCTTTACCTAACCATTTTCAATAGAATCTTAAATCAGCATGCACCTTGGCTGGTTACGTGCCGATTATACGAACTACGGAATTATGCAAATATGAAACTGGAATAAATTTTCACAGTAAAAAAATATTCGGATTTTACTTACTTGCATAAGCCATTTGTTACCGAAGTTTGTTAATTTGTAAACGAAAAACAACAGCCAGATAGAAGCAAATGAACTACTGTAAAAATCTCTATAGCTACTCCAGGCGTGAAACTCAGGAAGTTAATATTGGCGGGGTGCCAATAGGTGGTTCGAATCCCATTCGTATTCAAACCATGACCACCACCAACACCAACGACATCTTGGCAACCGTTGAGCAGTGCATTAAAGCCGCCAAGGCAGGCGCTGATTATGTCAGGATTACAACTCAGGGGGTTAAGGAAGCCACCAGCCTTAGCAGCATAAAGCAGGAACTGCTAAACCGTGGTTTCACAACCCCTATAATTGCCGATATACACTTCAACCCAAATGCGGCAATGGAGGCGGCCAAGTATGCCGACAAGGTTAGGATAAACCCGGGTAACTTTGTTACTTCCCATGCAAAGCCAACTGGAGGGAGTGGTAAACAGCAAGAAGAAGCAGACAATACTGCCTTGATAGAAGCTAAGCTGGTCCCGTTGTTGGAGCTTTGCCGAGAACGAGGTGTTGCACTAAGAATAGGGGTCAACCATGGTTCTCTATCCGAAAGAATTATGGCCAAGTACGGTGATACCCCTGAAGGAATGGTGGAATCAGCCTTGGAGTTCATCAAAATATGCGCCAGACACAATTTTCGAGACATAGTGGTTTCCATGAAGGCAAGCAACGTGAGGGTCATGGTTCAGGCCGTAAGGTTACTGGCAGCCAGGATGCTCAACGAGGGGATGGAGTACCCCATTCACCTTGGCGTAACCGAGGCCGGTAATGGTGAAGATGGCCGTATTAAATCGGCTGTTGGCATTGGGACCCTTCTTGCCGATGGAATTGGCGACACCGTTAGAGTATCGCTTACCGAGGATCCTGAAAACGAGATTCCCGTGGCTAAAAAGCTTGTTTCCTACTTCGAAAATCGATCCTCCTTTGGCAGAATTCCCAGCATGGACCCCCTCCCCTACAACCCATTCAGCTACACCCGAAGGAAAACCATAGCTGTTGGTAGCATCGGGGCCGATAATCCTCCCGTTGTAGTGGCCAACCTCTCGTTAGCCACAAAAATAACCGGTAAACTTTTATCGGCATGGGGATGGACATACAACCATGCAGCAAACCAATGGGAACATTCAGAACTTGCTGCCGACTACTTCTACATTGGCTCAACAACCATTGACGAAGAAGTCATTACTGATGGCTTACCGTTACTTTCCACTGCCAACTCTAGTAGCCAAATACTTCGTCAGGGAAACAAACCCGCCTCCTTTAACATTTCGGCGCAACCCATATGCCAAATGGTTACCGATGCCGATGTGCTTTCAGGCCACCTATTCTCCACTGTTATGGTTAGTCCCAATACTGTATTAATTCTGAGAACTGGCTACTCCAATGGTTTTGCAGGACAAAGGGCAGCTTTCATAAGGTTAATGAACAACCATGAGAACATTCCGGTGATAATTAGTCGGGAGTACGATGATGACGATAGGGAATCCTTTCAACTTAAAGCCTCAGCAGATATCGGCGGACTGCTGGTTGATGGGTTGGGCGATGGGGTTATGGTTACCGCACCGGCAATTGCCGATGAGGATATTTGCTCAACCGTTTTTTCCGTGCTTCAGGCTGCCCGTACACGAATAACCAAAACCGATTATATAGCCTGCCCTGGTTGTGGACGAACTCTCTTCAACCTGCAGCAAACGCTCGAAAAAGTAAAGGCTCACACCGGCCACCTTAGGGGACTTAAAATTGCAGTAATGGGCTGCATAGTGAATGGACCGGGCGAAATGGCCGATGCCGACTATGGATATGTTGGAGCTGGTCCCGGTAGAGTTACACTCTACAAGGGTAAACAGGTTATGAAGAAAAATATACCCGAGGAGGATGCCCTTGATGAGCTAATCGGCCTGATTAATGCCGACAGGGGTTTGTAACTTTTTTCGGCTTTACTCAACCCCAGGGCAACTCACAAATGGCCAGATTTTCTTGTTTAAGCCCATTCGGGTTTTGTACGGCTTTGTACGAGAAGCTATAAGCCTAAGTAAGCTGTTGAAATTGCCAAATATCATGGGAAAAGCAACCGTGAATGGGGTATCGAAAACACCCAATCATCCGGGTAAAACTCAAACCATTCCTAGGCTATTCTTTCCATCTCGTTTTCGGGATTTAACTCCCGCATGGAGTTGCCGTTGTTTTTCCCCCTGGCAAGCGATGCCCACACCCCAACAATGCATAGCAAAACAAAAACTGTAAAGGTTGTCCCCACCGACCAGCCAAACTGCCTGTAGTTTCCTGGGTTGATGTCCGACTTGCCAATGTAAAGTTGAAGTATAAGGGTGGCAATGCCCATGCTTGCCATCTGGCCGGTTAACCTCATGGTGGCAACTGTCCCCGAAGCAATTCCCAGAAACTTCTTTTCTACAGAACCCATAACAGAGTTGGTGTTGGGTGATGAAAAAAGACCAAAGCCGAATCCCAGTATGGCTTGTGCAACAATTAGGTAGGTAATGCTGGTATTCTTACCAATTGGAATTAGCAAGGCCAGCCCTACGGCTATTATGCCCATTCCTAATGATGCCAGAATTCGCGGATCGTGCTTATCGGACATTTTTCCAGACCACGACGATACAAATGCCATTAGTAGCGGCTGAACAATTAGCAGCAATCCCGCCTCGCGAGGAGATAGACCCTTAATATACTGAAGGTAAAGGCTGAGCACAAATGTAATGGCAAATGTGGTTGCATAGTTGATTAGTGCGGCTACATTTGACATGGCAAACAAGCGGTTGTTCCGAAAAAGTCTGACGTTGAATACAGGGTAGCTAGCCCGAAGCTCAACTCTAACAAAGAAAATAAGCCCGATAAAGCCTAGAATGGTCAG
>DCDD01000197.1 GCA_002316235.1 Bacteroidales bacterium UBA1064 | reverse complement strand
GTAGATTGCAGCCCCCGCAAAGTCGAAATTCTCACCCCTGGCATCAGCCCACTCCGATCGAACTGCCATCCTTATGGAAAGCGCTGAAAAAATTCCCAGAAAAGCCGGTACATAAAATAAACTTTCCCATCCAAACCAGGAAATTAGTAAGCCACCAATTAGGGGTGCCGCCGATAGCCCAATATACACCGAGGTAACATTCAACCCAATAGCCTTTCCACGGTCCGATGGGGGAAAAACCGAGGTAATTAATGCCACCCCTGTAGCAAAAACCATGGCGCTTCCTAACCCCTGAACAGCCCTAAAAGTTATGAGCACGGCACCTGATGGGGAGATAGCGCACAGCACCGAACTAATTGCCATGATTATATTGCCCCAAAAAAATACACGTTTTCGCCCCGCAATATCGGCTATCTTACCTATCGGAACAAGAAACACCGCAGAGGAGAGCAAAAATGCCATAGTAACCCAGCTCATCCCCACTGCGTTCAAACCAAAATCCTTACCGATAAGCGGTAGAGCCAGATTAACCGAAGCACCAATAAACGGCGTAATAAACGACGATACCATAACCAACGCCAGAACTAAACCCCTACTAACCTTCTGTTGCTGCATCTTAAAAAATTTTCGCAAAGGTATTCGTTTTAGTACTCTTCAAAGTAGTGTTTATTTTTTTTTAGCTGAAAAACCAGCTATTTTAGCGTTGGATTAGATCTTCACGACTTATGGCTAAGATTCTGGTAGTGGACGATGACTCAACATTCTGCCTGATGCTCAAGACCTTTCTAACCAAGCATGAGCATAGCGTGGTGGAAGCATTTTCGTTTGACGAGGCTGTTAGGCAAATTCGCTCGGAGAATTTTGATGTCGTCCTGACCGACTTCCGCCTTCCAGAGAAAAGCGGAATGGATGTGCTTTCCGAGGCCAAGCATAAATCATCCGCCACAGTTGTAATCATGATGACCGGGTATGCCGATATTCGCATGGCGGTTAACGCCATAAAGCACGGTGCTTACGACTATGTTACCAAACCTATAAATCCCGATGAGATTCTTACCTCCATTAGCAGGGCTCTACCGGGCAACAGGAAAGCCATTGACAAGGACGGCACTCACAACTTTATATTTATAAATGGCAATAGCGAGCATAGCCAGGAGGTAAGCCGGTATATAAGCATTGTGGCTCCAACAAACCTTTCCGTTATTATTCAGGGTGATAGCGGAACCGGAAAGGAGTACATAGCACGTAAGATTCATGCCGAGAGCAAGCGTAGCAGCAAAGCTTTTGTTCCGATTGACTGCGGAGCTCTCCCGCGCGAGCTTGCCGCCAGCGAGTTTTTTGGACACCTGAAAGGCTCCTTCACCGGCGCCATTGCCGATAAAATAGGTCAGTTTGAGGTAGCCAATGGTGGAACCCTTTTCCTCGACGAAATCGGAAACCTACCCTACGACATCCAGGTTAATCTTCTTAGGGCCATCCAGGAACGAAAAATTAAGCGTATTGGGAGCAGCAAGGAAATCCCCGTGGATGTTAGAATAATTGTTGCCTCCAACGAAAACCTTCTAAATATGGTGAACTCCGGAGCATTCAGGGAGGACTTGTACCACCGGTTAAACGAGTTCACCATTCGGGTTGCCCCCCTGCATGAGCGAAAAGACGACCTGCTAATTTTTGCCAAGCATTTTCTTAGCCTTGCCAACGTTGAGCTGGGAAAAGGTATCAACGGGTTTGACGCCGATGTTCTGGATATTCTAATGGACTACACCTGGCCAGGAAATCTAAGGGAGCTTAAGAATGTGATTCGTAGGGCTGTGCTGATGGAGCAGTCGAACTTGCTAACCGTTTCAAGTCTTCCCGACGAAATCGTACATCGTTCCGGTCCTGGTGATGATGATAAATCGGCCAAGCACGTTGAAAACCTCCGTAACATAAAGGAAAAAGCCGAGTACGATTTGATTATATCAACCCTCGAAAAGGCTAAGTACAACAAGAGCAAGGCTGCCCTATTGCTAAATATTGACCGTAAAACCCTGTACAACAAGATGAAGCATTACGGAATTTCTGGCTAAAAAAATGATATAGTAAAAAATGCTGCCATTCAGTCTGCCTCCTGTTGGCACATTTCAACATTCTTTCTAGTTCAGCATGGCCAGTATTCCCACTTTCCTATCGTTTCGTTCAACCGAAAAAGACTTACTTTGCTTTTCAATCCGCTCAATTAGGGCAAGCGCCTTACATAGCAGATCCTTCCGTAAAACGTCATTGCTAGTAAACAACCCATCGCGGTAAAGAAGCTCCGAAAGCATTTCAACCTTTTCAACGTGTCGGAACTGGTCATCATTATCAATAAGGGTTATCATTTCATCACAACTTAGCCGATAGAAGAACTGACAGGACCTGTCAAAGTAAGCGCTGTAAACTTCCTGAAGCTGCTTATGAATCTCATCAGCATTATCCTCGTTAAGCTTACCAAGCAAGCCGTTTATAAGCTTGAAAAATTCCTGAATAACCCTAAGAATGTAATCCCGCTCCATCATAAGGCCTACAGCTTATCCCAAAGATTTTAAGGTAAAGGTAAAATAAAAAATAGTAGTATCTCCCCCAACGTATTGGAGGTTTTACACCATACATAATAAGATGGAATAGGAGTGACAGGCTGATGCAAAGGATTCACAAGCCTCAAATTATGTTTGGAAAAAGGAACGTAAAGAGTTGGTTAGGAGTATTTGGACTTAGAAGAACAGGCAGCCTGGTAAGCTGCCTGCTTTAGCTGGTAGTGCCCTAAACTAATTTCCAGCGGAGCCATCAACCAAATCATCTACAAATTTTTTAATTGATTTGGAATCGGTTACACCGTAAAAGTCGTAGTAGTACTCAATGAGATACTTTTTAATGTCATCCTTGCTCATATTCTGCCGATGAAGGATGGGCAGAATTGTAAGAAACTCGTTGGTAAGCTGCTCCTTATCAACAAAAATCAGGTTAAATCTGGTAATTTCCTCGCTGGAATGGGTGTTACTTTCATACCTGTAAACGGCAACATTTGGAATTTCGTCATTGGAAATAGTTCCTGCGCTGGTGTTGAGCAGCTTATCCTTTTCAATTTTAAGCACATTCTGTTCGTATCCGATTTTCTTGGAAACCGGATTATTGTTGACCCTGTAGTAGAAAACAATGAACCTGCTATCGTTCAGCTGGAACTTGTCAGGATTTACGGGGACGAGCACCTCGTTGCCGATGACCGAAAATTTATCGTTGCCGAAGTAGCTTCCCAAGTCTTCAACCACACTTTCGTTGGGCCTATACCGTTCAGCCATAAGGCTTCTGCGCTTAGTGGGGACAGCAACATCCTTTACAATGGCAGTAAGCTGTTGAGTGGCATCAGGGGCAGGAGGCTCATGAAGCTTAATCATGTAGCGGCCCATATTCTGGCCAATGGAGATAACGTAGGAGTCAAAGTTATCAAAGGTAACCTTATCGCTAGGTTGGAGTACGTCTCCCGCTCTGAGAGATGTTCCCGTTCGGTAGTTAACCACATTCCCCTTAATTCGGGTTACAATAAAACTATCCTGAGCAATTGCCGTGGTAGCCATCATAACCAGAAGAAGAGCTAGAATATTTGCTTTAGATTTCATGGCGTTAGGTTTTTGTTATTGCTTTTTTTTGATTTCATCAATTCCTGTACCAAAATAGCGAAATGTTGGGATTTGCCATCCCTTTAACTTGCTCCGACAGGTGATGCAAAGTATTGCCCTATTTTTTGCCTGCAGCAACCAGCACAAATGAGCTATCAATCCATTGCATGACAAGGTTTCTCGGTATAAGGGTTGTATCCCTAAGGGTTATCCAGAATTTTTTGTTCATGTGGTAGCCGGGTTCAACAAAGGTATATTTTTCCTGCAGCTCAAGGGCAATTTCGGGATCACACTTCAAGGTTAGGCTGCTATCGCCCGAAAGGCTTATCATGGCGAATATTCTGCCACCCACCTTTAGCACCAAGGTTTCATCGTCGAACGGGAGGCTCTCGGTTGCGCCAGGTTTTGAAAGGCAATAGTCACGAATTTCTTCAACATTCATACCGTTAAAGTGTTGGGTAAAAGGCATCCTCGATATGCTCTATAGCTAGTGAGCCGTTGGCAATAACCACCGACACAATGTCGAAACGCACCTCGGTATCAAGGTTGTAGTGGCAAACGTAAGCATCGGCAGCCTCCACCAGCCGCTTTTGCTTTTTCCTTCGAACGGCTTCTTTTGGTTCCTCCCAGTAGTCGCTTGTCCGAGTTTTAACCTCCACAACCACCAGCATATTCCCATCTCTGGCCACAATATCAAGCTCCTTGTGCCCAAAATGCCAATTTCGGTGTAAAATTTTATACCCTTTTGATACGAGGTACTCCGCTGCCGAATCCTCGCCCAGTGTACCTAAATCCTTTCGTTTGTCGGTGTTAACAATTTGCCCCATTTCGGGTGAAACATTATTTAGCGTTATGATGTATAAACATTACACTTTAGGTTGAAAACCATAAAGGTCAAAACTCACTTACTTCAACAGCTAACATAAACCTAATGATACGGTTGAAAGAACAAAAATGGGGACATTACCGTCGATTTATTCTGGTTATACCCATGTTGTTGCTTTTCCCATTCAACCTGCTATCAAACATAGACAATTTTGAGGGAAAAATCAAGTTTTTAAGCGAGGGGGTTTACGACACGCTGAGCATGGTTCTCAGCGTAAAGAATGATTTGGTCAGGATGGACCAGTACTCCGGCAAAAATGGTCTGGAAATATCCTACCTCTTCGACCTGAGAAGCGGTAAGGTTTTTGCTCTTTCAGGCAGGGAAAAAGTGTATAAGGAAATCTACCTGCACGATCAGTCTAAAAGAGGGGAGACAGACGTAACCATTATCAAGAGCCAAAACTCAATGTTGATAAATGGAACAACCTGCTACCAATGGAGGGTTAAGAATAGGCAGAGCATGACCGAAGTAACCTACTGGGTTGCCCAAAGTGGCTTTGACTTCATGGAGCCCCTTCAACGGCTTATTGGCCAGCTGCAAACGCCATTCAACCTATTTACGCTTTGCCCCGACATCAAGTATTTTTTCCCGCTGATGGTGGTTGACCGAACCATATTCCGAAAATTCAGGTGCAGCCTAAGGGTTGTAGATATAAAACGGGTCGTACTCCCCGATAATTTGTTCGCTATTCCCCGTGGGTATCGAGAATTGCTTGGCTAGAACTTTCGTGAAAGGTAAGCGAGGCACCCTGAGAGTTTACCACAAGCTGCACTTTACGCCCCATGATCAATGGAAGGTTGGGTTCCTGATGACCCGCCGGAAAACCGAAGCATACCGGTATCCTGTACTCCTTAACCGCCTCACTAATTATCTGGTATGCGTCCAACCCGAATGGGATATTGTTGTCCTTCATTTCTGAGAAATGACCCACCACCAATCCAGCTATAGACTTGAGCTTTCCAGCCCGTTTAAGCTGGAGCATCATGCGGTCAACATGGTAGAGGTACTCATCAACATCCTCGATAAAAAGGATGCGCTCCTGTGTTGAAGTGTCGGCATCGGTTCCAATAAGGCTGGCCAGTATTGAAAGGTTACCTCCTGTTAGAAAACCTGTAGCCGTTCCTTTTCGATTTAGAGGGTGGTGTGGAATGCTATATGCCGGGTTTCTCCCCATTAAAACGTCCACCATGCTGCTAGCCGATTCGCTATCATTTATGTTTTTTGGAAAGTTAACAGGCATGGTAGCATGAAGGGTCTCAATGCCAAACCAGCTGGTTATAATGCTATGAAGAACAGTAATATCGCTATATCCCACTATCCATTTGGGTTTAAGCTGGAGCTTACGCAGGTTTATCCTGTCCAAAATTCTTACCGTTCCGTATCCTCCACGAGCGCAAAGAATTGCCTTTACGTTCGAATCATTAACCATCTCCATGAAATCGGAAGCGCGTTCGCTATCCGACCCTGCAAACTGAAAATGTTTGGCAAAGAGGGAGGGTGCCGTTTTCACTATAAAACCCCGTGCAGTCAGAAACCGGATGGCCGGATTAACATCTTCGTGGCTGACAAACCTTGCAGGGGCAATAATTCCAACAGTATCGCCAGGTTTCAGGTATGGGGGAGTGATATTCTCCATGCTTCATTTAAAAATTGACCATAAATATACATTTTTTATTTTATCTGTTTGGTTCAGCCCTTTACTCTTTATATGCCCTTTTCTTGAAATAAAATCAAACCTGCAGGTTAGCCCAACTAAATTTTAAGTTTGGCAATTAATGTTTTACCTCTACTGTCCCTCGGGTGAAGCAATAAAAAAATCCGGCGTTAAACTATTGCCGGAATTAAGGGTAAAGCCTTTGCCACAGCCCAAAAGGGCAATCCCTAGTGGTTTACCACCAACTTTTGCGAAAACTGCCTGCCATTTGCCCTGAGAGCTACCAGGTAAATGCCGTTGGGCTGATTGCGGGTTAACCAGGTTATGGTTTGGTTGCCGCCACCAAGTTCACCTTGCGCCAGGGTGGCAATAATTTTTCCGTTTCCATCGCAAACTATTAGGTTTGCCACACAAGGCTTTTCAAGATGAAATGATATGCTAACCTCGTTCCTGGCGGGATTTGGCCTGATTGGGTAAAGGTAGTAGCCCTCAGCATCTTGACCGATCATATCTACTCCGGTGAGCGATGGGCTTCCGGCCTCCTTCCATGCAGTGTACATTAACTCGGCAAGCGCATGTGAAGCGTTGGCAAATAGCATGGTAGTAAATTCGCCAGTTTTTTCCCAAAGGGCATTCTTATATGCCGTTGAGCTGTAGTTGGACGAAATACCTGTAGCGTAGTTGTCGGCAGCCAGCACGGAATCAACATACTTATAATTTGCGTAAAGGTAGTTCAGGATGTACTGCGTAACGTTATCAATCTGATGAATTTCAGCCCCTTCGTACTGTGAAAGCTGCTGTTCCCTGGCATTCACCATGGTGCTTTCGTAACGCGAGTGAATGCCATCGTTGCCGGTTAGCTGCCCGTTATAATTTTTAGTAATGTGCATTGGCATATGTCCATCTGCAACATAGTGGCCAAGGTCGGCTGCAAAAAACTTAGCCCTATCCCAGTTTAGTCTGGCCATGTTGGATTTGAGCGAGTCAAAAGTGGCTTTAGTGGCATAGGGCAAAATGCCCCAGTCGTAAACGTTATAGCTCCCATGAAGAGTAATTGCTTCGTTTAGGGTTTGAGGGATGTATCCCGCGTTAATAAACTCGGGGTAATTTTCAATATCAATGTAGTGCTTTGGCGCTTCGTTGGGATCCTCATCCTTTCGTTTATCGGCATCGGAGGCATGTTCAGCCAGGTAGCTAGCCCATGTCTGAAATTGCTCCATTTCCAAATTAAACGATAGCGAAGATTTGCTACTGATAATGTAATGCCCCGTTTGTCCCCAACTGCATAGAATTAACCCAATGGCTACCAGTGCAATAAGTCTAGTAAATTTATTCATTTTTTACTCAGAATTAACAACGCAAGTTTAAACATTTTTTAAGACTGGTTGTTTGATGGATTTCATTTTAATAGGTTTAACATTCATGGATGGACGTTTTAACTAAAATATCATCTATATTTAGAAAAATTATACACTCGCCGTCTTATAGTAACACCTAATGGTTCGCATCTTAAATTAACAGTAGTTTACCGTAAAACACTTGAAAGTGTTGCATTAGAGGGCAAAACTTTTTAATATTGCCAATCTTTTTATGAAGCATCGAGCCAGATTTTTTAAAAGCTGGATGATGCACCTTAAACTCTACCTGTTATTGAGTTAATATTCTTACTTATGATTACATCCGTACTATCGCCCGAATTTGCTCATCTACAACCATTTTTTCATAGTATTTGCTCTAAATTTGATACTGAAGGAGAGGTTATCTTTAGCAAACGTAACCAGATTAAAGTTTTCAACATAGACGGTCTAAAAATCTCAGTAAAATGCTTTAAAGTGCCTAATCTGTTTAACAGATTGGTGTATAGTTTTTTTCGAGCTTCAAAGGCCGAGCGCTCCTATAGGTATGGTTTACTCGTAGCAAGTTTGGGCATTAATACACCGTCACCTATAGGCTACATCGAGGAAAAACAATTCGGAATTATTCGAAGAAGCTACTACGTGTGCGCCTATCAGCCCTACCGGGCAACCATAACAGGCATACTTGGATCAAATGATACTGACAGAGAAACGATTATCAGGGAATTTACACGGTTCACCTTTACCAAACTTCACCAACAGGGTGTTCTCCATAAGGATTACTCCGGAGGTAATATTCTGGTTGAAGACTTGGGTGAGGACAGCTACCGCTTTTCGATAATCGACCTGAACCGCATGAACTTTAAAAAGAAGGTATCCACCAAACAGGGGCTAAAAAACCTTAGACGGCTCACTCTCGACATTACCGTGAACGATATTGTTACAATTACCAGCGAGTATGCAGCTTTGGCCGGAAACAGCAACCCCAAGCAAACGCTCTTCTGGTTTTTGAAATACCATTTAGACTTTGTCCGGTTCAAGAACTTCAAAAGTTGGTATAAAAAATTTAAAAGGGGATGAACAGCTCAGCCAAAACAAGCCGTATAGATTCTGGTTCCAAGGCCAACATTTTATCAATTTCCACGCTCTTAGCTTCCACCTCGTTTCTATTCCCTATACTAGCTGAAGAATCATAGCATCTCGCCTCTTACTTTTCCGGGTAATGGTATGGCTACTCAGTGCCTTCAATACCAAGTTCACCGCTTTAAACCATTCGTTTTTTTACCAGCCTCAAAGCCAACCGACCAGGGCTCTCCTTCAGTGTAGGTTTACAATTTTAACCAGTTCATTCGATTGCTAATAAATTTTTCTTAGTCCCTACTTTTGAGTTCTGAGCACTTGACTTTTAAAATTTAAAAGCTTGTCCAGTGGTTTTAGCCCCGAAGGGGCGGAATAGTTTTGAA
>DCDD01000118.1 GCA_002316235.1 Bacteroidales bacterium UBA1064 | reverse complement strand
CTGGACGCAGGTGTGCTTCGCAATACTACGCCCAACCTCGTCGGGCGAGGAATTTAGTTATAGCGTTAACCTAATAGGACACTTGGAGCAAGCTTGCTGCTTGCCCTAACAGAACAGATGAAACAAACGAAATGCTTTTTTCACCGGAAGCGGTTCAAGGGTTATCATCGGCATACCATTCGGCGTAAGAGGTAGCCGTTTCGTGCAGCAAGAGGTGGTGAAGGGAAACGCCTTCGGGTAGGCTGGGTGCCAGAAGGCGGGCAAAATACTCCACCATGTTCTCGCAGGTGGGCTGAAAAGGTAAAGCCTCAACTTTCTCGAGGTCGGAGCCAGCGAGCTTCCTATGAATGTTGGAATTTTCCAAAACCGCAATTGAATGGTCGAAACGGCTGGTAATGAGGGTTTCAACAACTTGCTTCAGATCGCCAAAGTCTATAACCATCCCCAGCTTGGGGTGTCCGGGTTGGCTGATGGGGTTGCCGATTACTGTTACTTTTAGCTTATAGGAGTGCCCATGTATGTTCCGGCATGGTCCATCGTAACCCTCAAGAACATGGGCCATCTCAAAGCGAAACTCTTTGGTTAGACGAATTGCTGGCATTGTAGAAAAGTTAGCCGTTACCGCATTACGGTAATCATTTTTACAAATATAGTGAACGTTCGTCGACGAAGTTTGTTAAATTGTCAGATATTTTCGACTTTTGATGATCAGGATGTTCTGGCCTTTAGTCCGATGACAGCAAGCTTCCCATGGAAATGGTAATCAACCTGAGGTTTTTAGGGTGGGGGAGAAAACAGGTATTTGGTAAAGGCATTTCTTCAGATTGCTTATGTTAAAATCCATCAGGATATGAAATTTGTAGGAGCACACGTTAGCGCAGCAGGCGGGGTGGAAAATGCACCGGTAAACGCCCACGCCATTGGAGCTACTGCCTTTGCGCTGTTTACCAAAAACCAAAGGCAATGGGTTGCCCCCCCCTTATCGCCCAAGAGCATAGATTTGTTTCGTAGGCGTTGTGAGGAGTTTAGCTACAGCCCTGCACAGGTTTTACCCCACGATAGCTACTTGATAAATTTAGGAAACCCCGACAGGGATGCGCTAGAGAAATCCAGAAATGCCTTTACTGACGAGATGGCAAGGTGTGAGCTGCTGGGTCTTGACAGGCTCAACTTCCACCCAGGAAGCCACCTAAATAAGACTACCCCGGAGGAATGCCTCAACCTGATTGCCGAGTCTATAAACATGGCACTGGATAAAACGCACGGCGTTACAGCGGTTATCGAGAATACATCGGGGCAGGGGAGCAACCTGGGGTTCACCTTCGAACAGCTGCGGTACATCATCGACAGGGTTGATGACAAAACCCGCATTGGCGTTTGTATTGATACCTGCCACGCATTTACGGCAGGATACGACCTGCTTACCCCCGAGGCATTTATCAAAACATTTTCTGAATTTGATAGGATTATCGGGTTTGGCTACTTGAGGGGAGTTCACCTAAACGATTCCAAAAAGGGGCTTGGAAGCAGGGTTGACCGCCATGAGAATATTGGTCTTGGTTTGCTAGGTGCTGAACCATTCCGAATGCTAATGGGCGATCCCCGTTTCGACGGTATTCCGCTTATCCTCGAAACTCCCGACGAATCGAAGTGGCCCGAGGAAATAGCCCTGCTCAAGGGCTTTGACAGGGAAATTTGAGGATTGCCTCCAGCTCGGCTTAAAAATAAAAGCATTCCGTTTTCATAGGAATGCTTTTAAAGTTGACCTACCAGGATTCGAACCTAGACTAACAGAACCAAAATCTGCTGTGCTACCATTACACCATAGGTCAATACCCCTAGTTATAGTGGGGCAAAAGTAATGGATTTTTTATCACCCGCCAAAAAATTTTGGCTATTCATTCGCCATCTCATTATGGGCAAAGGTAGTCTTTGCGCATAGCATAACATTGTTGTATCTAATACACGCAGCCTTCACCAGGAACAATTAAGCAACAACTCATCGTATGGGCAATTGCTACCTATCTTTTTACACGTAATCCATTGCGGGTCATAGTCCAGGTTTGCCCGACCATTTCATCGGGCCAGTGGCTGCTGTAGGGTTGGTCGGTGTCCAGGATGCCGCAAATGCTAGAGTCAAGGTAAATGCTGTATCCTTCCGGAAGTAAAAGGGATAAAGTTAGTGTTTGACCCTTCCACGTAACCGAAGCTGGTAGAGTAAACCGGCTGTCAACAAATATGGTGGAATCTTTCACCGAGTATGGGTAAATGATATCCGCTGCATTTTTAGCTGCATTTGTGCTGCTGAATCCGCGTGCATTTTTTGATAAAATTAGGCTGATACTATCGGAATCCGATTTTTCAATAACCAGCTTCGGTTGCCCGGAAATTACCTTTTCCCCTTGTACTGTTGTTATGGAGTAGTCGAAGAATTTATATACCGAGGGTAGCGTTGCTTCATCGTATTGCGGGAATGCTTTCAGGTAGATGGTTTGTTGGTTTCTGGGCAGCTGGCTGCTCAGCTGCACAACCTGCCTGTCTGCTCCGGAAAAACTTAGGCTTCGTAGTTGAATGAAAATGCTGATGGCAAGGGTTAGCACGGAGGCGACCCAGATCCCTGTTGCAATAATCGCAATTTTCCCGTCACGTGCCTTGAACCTGAACAAAACCCGAATGCCTATGTAGATTAGGGCGACAATGGGAATGGCTAGAATAAGGAAGGTGGGAATAGTGATCCATAGGCCGCTACTTATGTCAATCATCGAGGTGATAAACTCGTTTAGCGAGCTTACAACTGTTCCGGGGAACAGCCAGGGCAGGGTAATTCCGCTAAAGAAGAATGCTCCCACCAGTACAATGAAAGCAAAGAGCATGGAAACTATCAGCACAATGCCTATGGCAATAGCTACAACCTTTACGAGAACCATGATAAATTTCAACAGCCAGAAGCCTACCTGACCCAGAAACTTTCCAAGACGTTCAAAAAAGTTCCTTGGAACCTTTTGGCTAACGGAGCTCTTAACGCTGCTCATCTCCTCGGAAATATTTTTGCCCATATTCGACAGCGTAACCGGTTGTCCCCTCATTTCGAGTTTCTGCTTAGGTGTTAGCGCTCTGGGAACAACAATCCAGAGAATGATGTACAGGAGCAGCCCAAACCCTCTGGCAAACAGTAGCGCAATAAAAATGATTCTGATTACAATTGGATCAACCCCGAAGAAGGCAGCAACGCCCGAGCAAACACCTGCAATTACAGGGTTTTCAGTATCACGGTAAAGCCTCTTTTTGGGTGGCTGAGTCTCCCACTGATCTTTACTGTATTCAGCATTTCCGGTAACTTCCTCGGGCATACCAATCTGGTTGATAATATCCTGCACCATGTCGGCCGGAACAGTCTCACGCTGGCCCATTCGGGCAGTAAGCAGCTCGGAAATCCGCTCCTCAATATCCCTTAAGGTTTCTTCGGCGTCAGCATTTGAACCCAACCTCACCCTGATTTCTTCAAGATAATGGTCGAGCAGCCTGTATGCATCTTCTTCCAGGTTATACGAAAAGCCCGAAAGGCTCACTCTTACTGTTTTTTTCATTTGCTTTAATTTACTTTACGGTTGGCAACAAAGTAGTGTTTTTATGGTAAAATGGTTGGTTAAACCATCCTTGGGCTAAACTTCTGCCTCACCTCACCTAAACGAAAGCTGAATTACGGCTACTTTTTATCGTCGGTATGACATGCTGGCGAAAGTATGGACGATTAAGTGTCGTGTTGAAGTTCAGCATCATAGGTTAAGGTTAAAAGTTACGGCAGGTATTTCTTGTTATTATTAGTTTCGAAGTGTATTCACTGTCTCCACCAGCTCGTCCCAGCTGCGATGCAGCTCGTTTAGGTAAGTTCTCCCCTTGTCGGTGAGGGAGTAGTACTTGCGCGGTGGCCCCTGTGGCGATTCCTCCCAGCGGTAGCTAAGTAATCCCAAGTTTTTCTGCCGGGTAAGCAGTGGATAGAGGGTTCCCTCAACCACAATCATTTTGGCTTCTTTTAACTTGGTTATAAGATCGTTGGCGTAGGCATCACCTTTTGAAAGCACCGAGAGTATGCATAACTCCAGTATTCCTTTGCGCATCTGCGCCTTGGCATTTTCGACTTCCATATCCGTAGGGTTATTTTTTGTTTTCAAACGATTTACCAATATTCTCGGCGGTAACCTCCTCACCACGCATTTCAAGCTTTTGGGTTGTGGTTAGAGCCGGAGGTACAGCTATCCATAAAATTGCGTACACCAAAAGACCAAGCCCACCCCAGAAGATTGAAATGATGAAGATGATTCGGAAGAGAAGGGGCTCCACATTCCAGTAGCATCCCATGCCCGAGCACACACCGCCCAGAACCTTATCGTCCATGTTGCGGTAGAGCTTACGGTAGCTCCTATGGGGCTTTTCTGCTTTCGGCACTTTTTCTCCATCGGCAATATCGCTAGGCGTTCCCATAATTTCAATTACCCGCCTCACCTCATCTGCCCCTATAACCACGCCCCGAACCCTGTTGGATTCGTCAAAGTGGTCAGCAATTCGCGATTCTATGTCGCTTAATATTTCCTGTTTCCCGGCATCCTCGGCAAAGTAGGATTCCAGCTGCTTAAGGTACTCATCGAGCATTTTGAAGGCATCTTCCTCCAGCTCGTACGACCTGCCGTTTAGGCTTACTGTTAGAGTTTTTTTCATACGATGGCAAAATTTATACCTTGTAAATTATGGTATTAATACGATGCAAATATAGTACTAAAATTACTACTATGCAATACATAGATAAATTATTTTTTAAATATTTTATGATAAGAGAAACCAGAGTTACCTAATTGTGGAAATTGCCTGTTATTTCTAAACTACCCGAAGGCGGTCCAAAAAATAATTTTTGGTAGAAAAGTGAAGTACATTCTATCGAGTCGTCATCTTCTGCCAGAATGAGGATGCCAAGATGGCTATAGCAAGGAGGGAGCTATGTTATGCAAAATCGTTTATGATATTGAATGCCAAATTATTGTCAGCAGCATTTTCTACGCTGGGGCTAAATCAGCATAGAATTAAAATGGAAAGGGCTGCATTTTCAACAGCCCTTAATTTTCTATAGGTTGGTTATATCGGTTGCTATTTTTAACACCTTGTAAAGCCGACCCTGCGTGTCGAGGATTGGCGTGTAGGTTTCGACCAGGGTATGCTCTTTACCTTTTATATTGAGTACGACTTTTCTATATTTGGTTTTTCCGGAGCGAATCTCCTGCCAGAGTTTATCCAGCTTTTCCTTATCTATTGCCTCGGTAGCTATGTCGGAGTAATGTTTGTTGATTATATCCTCCCTGGAAATGCTTAGTAGCTCGGAGTACTTTTCGTTAATGCTGGTGATTACTCCTGCAGGGTCGTACTCCATTATCAGGGATGAAGCGCTTAGGGCGTTGGCCAAACCCTCAAGCTCAAAAGTTTTTCTGGCAGCTTCCTCCTGGGTGGCCTGTAGTTCCTCCATGTTCTGTCGCATCTCCTCTTCCTGAGCTGCCATGATTTCAGCCTGTTCCTTGGATTTCATAAGGAGTTCGGCTGTTAGCGAGTTTACCTTAACCGAGTGTAGTGTGGTAGCAATACTCTTCGCTATTTCTTTCACAAAAAGAATTTCATGCTCTTCAAACCTTCTAAGCGAGGCAATTTCAATAACTCCCATAACCTCATCCTCGTTAACCAAAGGAGTAAGGAGCAGGAAGTTTGGGTTAGTCCCGCCAAGTCCGGAGGTTATTTCGATATACTCCTGGGGTATTTCGGTTAACATGATGATGTCCTTTTCGGCAGCGCAGGCCCCAACTAGCCCTTCGGCAAACTGGTAAGACTTGTTAAGAATGCGCTTGCGGTCGTATGCAAAAGCAGCAACCAGATCGAATGTTTTATCCCCGGTTTCCCTATTCTCGTTGAGAACAAATATTCCGCCCAGCGAAGCGTTGAGGTACCAAACAAGGTTTTTGATAATTTCGTCGCTTAGTTTGGATAGGTTGTTGTTGTTTTGGCGGAGTATATCGCCAAATTTTGCCAACCCCTCGTTGGTCCACCTCTTTTTCTCGTCTTCAGCCTTGCGTTTTTCTTCGTCCTCCTTTGCTTTTTGCAGGTTATCACGCATCTCTAAAAGGGATTTTCCAAGGTGGTCATCCTCGCTTAGAAGCGAAACCTCTGCCTTGAGGTTACCCGAACCGATTTCTCTTGCAAATTCTGTTTTGTCATTTATTCCCTTAATGCTCTCGCTTAACGCTAGCGCCATTTTCCCAATTTCGTCATGGACGTCGTGCTTGATTGCCAGGGTGCTATCAACCTTACCGTTAGCTAAATCCTGGAGCAGATGGGTAATGCTCTTAATTGGTCTGGTAATACTGCTCGAAACGAAAAATATAATTGCTATAAGAAGAATCAAGCCTAAAATCAGGATGGCAATACTAATGTTGTAGTTTTTGTTGGCTTCGTAAAGAATATCGTTGATAGGTACCGCTATGCCAACAGACCATGGAGTTTGTGTATTGCCAATGTTGATAGGCGAGAATGTGTAGTAAAGACGTTGGCCATTTTCACCGGTTTGGGTGAAGCTAAACGCCTTTCCTTTCTGAACGTTGGAAAGAATGCTGAATCTACTATTCAGTTCCGGAAGGCGTTCGGCAATATTTTTTTGATAAATTGTTGAATCGGGGTGGGCTATAAAGTTTCCTTTGTTTGAAAGCAGGAAGGCATAGCTGTTGGGGTAGGGTTTAATGCCGTTAACCAAATTTTGAAATCTGGTGAGCAGCAAGTCAATACCGATTAGTCCGATAAATTTTCCATTTTCAACAAGTGGCGACGAAATGGTTGTCATCAGCTGGCCTCTTTGTAGAGCCGAGACATAGGGTTCGTTGATAATTTCTTTTGCCGCTTTCTTCATGGCTCCATAGGTATCAGGGTCGCCCGTAAGACTTCTAAGTTCTGCTTTGGTTTTGTAAACCCCGTTTTCCTTGTAAACAATGTAAAAGTACCGGCCGTAGGGTTTGTCCCATGTGGGGTCAAGATTGCTCATTTCCCAGCTATCCCAGTAGGCGTCAATATGCGGAGTGGTTAGGATTATTCTATCGTACATTGGGTATATCAACCGTTGCCATTGCTCAAACGGCATCTGCTTGTATTCCAGAAAAGCTGCGGCCAGTGTACGGGTAATCGCTAAATCCTGGTTAAGCCATCCTTCAATGTTCAAGGCATACTGATGCGCATAGCTATCGGTTAGCTTGATTGCCTGGTTGTAAGCAATATCCCTTGAGGTCCGGGTAGTATATGTGAATATGCCAGCAAATACTACTATCGATGGACCTAGAATGTAAACCAGTATTTTTTGGCGAATGTTTAGCTTAAGTTTCATCTGCTTCTATTTATTTTCTTGTTATATAGCAATATGTCAATATTATTAATGGCAACATGCTGCAACCATCGGCCCTGGTTTGGTCGTAAATATAATTTTTCTACCTACAACATTGTAAACTAATAGTCATACCACCTGCTTAGAAGGATTATAAGGTTAAATAAATTGCATAAAGGCACACATTGTTTTTTGCTCTCTACCATAATCGAGTGCAGCATGTATGCCCAAGTATTTTTTCACATTTTGGTCCAGGTTTCAGGTTCCTCTTTTAAGTTAACATAATAACAACCGTGCTGTTTCTATAGGTTTTCATGTGATGCCGGTCAAAACAATTCCCCTTTTCAAAAGCAATAAAAACAATCACAATATTAATAAAATTCAACATATTAGGTTATAATTACGTAATACTCTTTAGATATTTATTGATGATATTTGATGGTAAATTCATTATGAATGGTTTTAAGAGCCAGTATTTATCAGGTATGGTAAAAAATATTAGTTGTAAACCTCTATGTATAAATAATATACATTATATTTGTTCATAAATTATTCAGTATGCTGTTTAAAGTTTTTAATAGGGGAAAGGACGAGTCGTTATATGCAGGTTACGAATCACTTCTCAGATCAATACCCCTATTCATGGGTGTTGATAGCGAGGGGTTGGGCAAAATAGCCAAAAGTTTAGTTTCAAAAAGCATAAAGGCGGGCGAAGTCCTTTTCAACAAGGGGGACTATGATTTTGCCCTTTATATAGTTGTTAGTGGACAGGTGAAAGCTCATGACGGCAACCATACATTTGCCACTTTTGGCCCCCGACAGTTTTTTGGTGAGTACTCTATGCTCGATTCTTTAGCCAGGTCAACAACTATTACCGCACTCAGGGAGACAGAATTACTTAGGCTGGACCAGGGGCAATTCAACCTGCTGCTTGACAAGAATCCCCTTTTATCGAGAGCGTTGCTCAAGACCCTGGTGTGGCGGTTACGCGATTACAATGTTATTGAAGCGGAGCTTACAGCTAAAAATCAGGAAATTAAAAGGCAAAAGGAAGAGATGGATGTGCAGCGAAAGGAGCTTGTTTCACTTAATCAGACTAAAGACAAGTTCTTTGCAATAATTGCCCATGATTTAAAAAATCCCTTTGGTGCTGTGCTTAGCCTTTCTGAGCTGCTTGCAAGGGAGTTTGAAAGTTTTGAACCCGAAAAGCTCCACATGTTTATTCAGCAGATATATAAGTACTCCAACAACACCTTTAATCTTCTCGAAAACCTGCTTCAATGGTCGCTGCTTCAAACTGGCCGAACGGTTGTCAACTTGAAATCGCTTAATATGGCTGAAATCATAAATGAAAATATAGATCTGCTTAAGGCCAACGCTCTGCAGAAGGGGATAGAGTTAGCTTGGGTTAATCCGGACGATCATTTTGTTTATTGCGATAGGGATATGATTACCACGGTTTTACGCAACCTCATCAGCAATGCCATAAAGTTTACCCCAGCTAAGGGGAGAATAGAGGTTGAGGTTGTCAAGGATTCCGAATACCTTAAAGTGATGGTTAGGGATTCCGGTGTTGGAATATCTCCCGAAAATCAGCAAAAGCTTTTTAGGATTGATTCAAATCCGTCAACTCCGGGAACAAATGAGGAGGAAGGAACCGGGCTTGGGCTCATTTTATGTAAGGAATTTGTTGAAAAAAATCGTGGAACCATCGCAGTTGAGAGCACCGAAGGTAAGGGATCTACATTCTTCTTCACAGTCCCGCGGTTTGAAAACAAATCATAGAAAAGTTTTTGCTACCCCAATCCTTTAGCTATAAGATAGATTACCCGCACAATGCAGTTGATTTGGCTTGTGAAATGGTTTTAAGGTTAGCTAAAACAATTGTATCATTTGTTTTAGTTGATGCTTGTTGACAGCTTATAGTTACAGGGGTCTCTTTCTCTTCTTAAAATATGGTTGGCAGGAAGAATAATGGCGGCAGTATAGGATTTTAATTTATCCGTAATCCACTTTCTTGTGAAAATTGCAATACTTGGAACTAGGGGAATACCTAACAGCTATGGCGGTTTTGAACGTTTTGCAGAGGTGCTGTCTCAAATTCTGGTAGCTCGTGGACACCTTGTCTACGTTCTTTCTCCAACTTTTAATGGAAAAGGTAGAAGCGTTACCAGGCTAAGCTCCATGTTGTTCCTGGTTAATGTAGGTGTAGGGAAACATCTTCCCCACAACTTCCAAACCCTTCATTACGACCTAAAATCGCTATGCTGGGCAAATACTGAAGAAATTGATGTTATTCTGGAATGTGGCCATTCATTTGCTCCCTGGCTACCCCTTTTTAAAAAAACGTTTAGACAAAAGATTGTTGTAAATCTCGATGGGCTTGAGCATAAAAGGTCTAAATGGAGCAAACCCGCAAAGCTATTCCTTAGGTTTTCAGAGTATATGGCAGTGCACTTTGTAGCCCGGTTGGTTTGTGATAACCAAGCCCTGGTGTCCTACTACGCCGCTTCCTATGGCGTTAAGCCTAAAGTCATACCCTACGGTGCATTTCCGCTTGGAGAGATTCCCCCACGGGATGTATTGGCAATGTACGGAATCTTTGAACCATACTACCTTATGGTTTCAAGGCTGACCCCCGAAAACAACATCGAGATGATTGCTCGCTCTTTTGTTGCTCTAGGCGAAAATCTGATTATTATTGGCAGGTACGACACTCGTTTTGGTGAAAGTTTATATAGAAAATTTGAACATTTCAAGAATATTCGTTTTTTAGGTCCAAATTTTAACCAGGATGATTTGAATGCCTTGCGTTACCATTCATTGGCCTATATACATGGGCATACGGTTGGAGGCACTAACCCCTCGTTGCTGGAGGCAATGGCCTGTAAATGTTTTGTTATAGCGCATGACAACCCTTTTAACCGGGAGGTTCTTGGTGATGAAGGGTGGTATTTCGGCAGCACCACGGAGTTGAATGACAGGATTAGGGAGTTTGGCCGTCTTCCTGCCATGTCTGTTTTAAAGGCTAAGCAGTCGAATTATACTAGGATTAAAAACCTATACAGCTGGGAAGCTGTGGCCGATAGCTACGAGGAGCTATTTTCTTCAATCAATAGCCAGCAAGATCAAGGTTAAATGTAAAAGGAGGGTAAATGAACCCTCCTTTTATCTATAAATTCAAGTAAAGCTATTATTTCAGAATTATTTTTCGGGTAAATCCCTTATTCGTGTTTTCAAATCTTACGTAGTACAATCCTTTAGATAGGGTTTGAATGTTAATTGCCCGTGTGATTTCTGTATCACTTGCGCTAAAGGTTGATCCATAGACAATTTGACCACCGGCATTTAAAATTGTAAGGGTGTATGTTCCGGGTTCAATGCCTGAAACCTTCAGCTTGAACTCACCCGATGACGGGTTGGGGTAGATTGAAATTTCCCACGAAATTTGCATAGGAACGCCACCCACAGGTGAAACAACCACGACTGCCGTGTCGGAAGCTGAACAGCTAAACTCGTTGGTTACGGTTACCCAGTATGTGAACTCACCTGTTCCGGTAACGGCTCCATCTACCAGAAGGGTTTGTCCGGTAGAGGTATCGCTCCAAAGGTATGATACGAATCCTGCCCCCGCATCAAATGTGTAGGTTGATGAGGTGTCAATCTGAATGGTATCGGTAGCTATGCTAACCGTTGGAACGGGGTTCTCGGTTAGGGAGAAAATTTCCGAAACGGAGCTGCATCCCCCGGCAAATAAGGCTTCAACCCTATAGTTGCCTGGCTCATTTGCCGTGTAGTTGGACTGTGTTTCACCAGCAATGGTTACCTCGTCCTTAATCCACCGGTAGCTATCGCCACTCGAGGGTATTGCTGTAAGCTGAACCGAAACCTCATCACCGGCACACCATGTTGTCGGATCCTCAGTAGTAATGGCCACTGAGGGTGTTGATATAACGGTTATGGTAATTGTGTTACCAGTTGAGTTACAACCATTAGTAGTAGCAGCTACGCTGTAAGTCCCTGCCTGTGTGGCAATCAGCGTTTGCCCGGTTTCACCCGTAATGGGTTGCCCATCTAGCAACCACTGGTAGGATTCGGCAACATCGGCCGTTAAATTTACATTTATAGGAGTACCCTCGCACCAATCGGTTGGGTCTGTTGTGTTAATGTTGGCAGTTGGTAGGCCGTTCACCACCATATCCTCGGAAGCACTTGCAGAGCATCCATTGGCATCGGTGTAGGAGTAGGTGATAGT
>DCDD01000217.1 GCA_002316235.1 Bacteroidales bacterium UBA1064 | reverse complement strand
CTAAAACCATAAGAAAATATACCCTAATGAATAACCTAAAAAGAATATTTCTGGCGGGCTTAACTCTTGTAGGTTCGGCTGCCAGCGGACAGATATATTTTACCGAGGGATTTGAAAACGGTACCAGGCCTTCTGGTTGGAGCGAGATTTACGTTTCGGGAAGTCAGGTATGGCTGTACCGCAATGGGGGTCACAGCCCTAACGATCCCAGCTGGAGCATTCCAGCCTCCCAGGAGGACATCACCCGCAACCCTTCTTCGGCCCACTCGGGTACCTACAACGCCATATTCTTCAAACAAAGTTCTGCTCACGAGCAGACCAAGCTGGTTACTAAGGCAATAGACCTAAGCGAGGGGATAAAACCAGAACTCAGCTTCTGGCTTTGCCAAGTTCCTTGGACTTTTGGGGGTAGCACCAACAACGATGAGCTGAGGGTGTACTACAAGAATACGTTTGGTGGAGCCTGGACATTGCTGGCCGAATACACCGATCCCATTTTCGATTGGACAGAGTATAAGATTAACCTTCCAAACCCCTCGTCAACCTACTACATAGCCTTTGAGGGTAAAATCAACTGGGGCTTTGGAACCTGTATTGACGACATTGTTATTGAGGAAAAAGGCTACCAGGAAAGGTATGTGAGCGAGCTTACTGTTAGCCAGGCCGATTTTTCATTCATTCCAAGCGGTTCCCCCAACGAGCCCATCTTAAAGGTTGGGGTTAAGGTTTTTGGTAATATGGGTAGCGCAACACTCAACACCCTAACGGCAAAGTCGCTAAACACCAGCGATAACGATATTGAGGCCAATGGAGTAAAACTCTACTTCACCCCAACCGGAACATTTAGCGCTGACAACTTGCTGGTTGAGGGGAAAAATTTTACCTCAGGCCAGGTTACCTTCAACAATATCAACTTCAACCTACCCAACGGGCAGTCGTACCTATGGCTAACCTACGATGTGAAGCAGAATGCTGTTCATGGGAATATAATGGATGCCAGGCTGGACGCCGGAAGCATACAGGTTAGCGACTCGCTTTACCCAAAGGTGAACGAATCGCCCGAAGGTAACCGGGTGATATACGAAACAATTTACCGTCAGGACTTTGAAGGGACACACCAGTGGTTGCTGAGCGGAGAGTTTCAGGTGGATGTTCCCCAAGGAAAGGGAGGAGCATATATTGGTTTTCCAGACCCAACCACAGCCTACAGCGGAAGCAAGGTGTTGGGAACGGACCTTACCGGTCTTGGCGCTACTCAAGGCGACTATGAGAACTACGTTACCGAGGCAACAACCTACAAGGCTATTTCACCAATAATTGATGCCCTGTTCTTCAAGGATTTAAAGATCTCATACCGCCGCTGGCTGAACATAGAGGTTTGGGATAGGGCATCGGTTGAGGTGTCGAAAGATAATGGAACCAGCTGGAGCAGCATCTGGCATAATAACAACTACTTTTCCGATAACCTTTGGCTCAAAACTGCCCACGATGTACCCCCGACCATATCCAGGTCGAACCAGCTGAAGTTCAACTTTAAGCTTGGCCCCACCGACGGTGCAACTACCTACTCGGGTTGGAATGTGGATGATTTCATCGTTACAGGCGACTATATTACCAAGGATGTTGGGGTGGTGGAGTGGGTTTACCCCCTTTCGGGCTGCGGTCATTCCGC
This sequence comes from Bacteroidales bacterium UBA1064, assembly GCA_002316235.1. Taxonomy (GTDB): domain Bacteria; phylum Bacteroidota; class Bacteroidia; order Bacteroidales; family Tenuifilaceae; genus UBA1064. The sequence goes on along the minus strand of DCDD01000217.1, from coordinate 8,500 downwards.
CTCGGACAGCGTTACAGTTAAAATTGCCAATCTTGGCGCTTTAGCTTCGCCAACACCAATACCCGTGCAGTACTCCTTCAACAACGGTACTACATGGACAACCAACTACTACACCGGTAGCATTCCGGCAGGCGATACCGTTACTTTTACCTTCAGCACCCGGGTTAATCTTTCTACCCCCGGGATTAAATACGTAAAAGCCCGGACCAGGCTTAACGGCGATGAGGATGCCTCCAACGATGAACTTTCTGCTCAGGTTTACATTGTACCCACCTATCTCCTACCTTACACCGAAAACTTTGAGAGCAACGACGGCTACTGGCGTTCGTATGGACCCTCCTTATGGCAGTGGGGCAGCATTTCCAAACCGGCTATGAGCGGCGGTTCAAAATCGTGGGCAACCAGCCTTTCTCAAAACTACGGGACAGCGCTCACCGGTGCACCCGACACGCTATTTGAGGACAACTTCGAAATCCCCGACGGCTGGACGCTGACGGGCGAGTTCGAACGGAACACCATAATCATGGGTTGGGACACCATTCCAACCTTTGCTTATAGCGGCATATACTGCCTCGGAACCGACCTTAGCAGACAGGGTGCCCACAAGGGCATGTATGAACCCAATTCCAGCTACGAGGCATTGAGCCCGGCTGTTGACATCAGCAGCTACGCCAACCTGCAGCTGGCCTACTATCGTTGGTTTAAAGTAATGGAGGGCGATACGGCCAAAGTTATGGCCAGCAACAACGGCCTTACCTGGACCACCATCTGGAACAGCGCCGGACAGGAAATAGCCGACGAAAATTGGACCGAAGAAATTATTGATATACCCGCCTCGCTTGTTAATGGCAGCAGCCTTACCATCAAATTCGTCCTCAAAGCAAATGGCGATGAGAATATAGCGGAAGGGATAAATATTGATGACTTTAGAATTATCGGCAACCATTTTTCAACCGGAATGGCCTACCTGCAAAGCCCATGCTTCAACTTTACCGGTATCTCCATACCCGTGATGGACATGAGTATTTTTAACCGCACTGAAGCCGGAGTTGACGGCACCACACTTTACTACTCCACCGATAAGGGCGAAACGTGGACTCCTGTTGACAACAACGATACCCTGGATGATTACTGGAATTTCTACACCGATAGCCTGGTTTCATCCATCGGCCTTGATGGATGGAACGGGTTGGGAAGTGGTTGGGAGAACACCCGCCACCTGCTTCCTGCTGCTCTGGCTAATAATAGTAGCGTAATTTTCAGGTTAGGCTTCAAAGCCGATAAAACCAATAACGATTTTGGAGGAACTGCCATTGATAACTTTAAACTACTCCAGGCACCATTTGATGTGGGTGTAGAAAGCATATTAAGCCCTTCCACCACCTGCGATTTAAGCCAGAACCAATCCATTCAGGTTAGGTTGAAAAACTTCGGCATTCAGGACATGGAGGCTGGCGATACCATAATCGTGGGCATTGATATTGACCATCCCATGGTTCCCGACTCCTTCACCGACACCCTGGTGCTGAGTTCCACGCTGGCTGTGAACAGCCACCTGGACTACACCATTTCCAAAACCTTCAACATGTCGGTTAGCGGCGATTACCAGGTTACAGCTTTTACCAAGATTGAAAACAACCCAGTATTCTACCACCCGGAGCCCAACGATACTGCTTCTACTTTAATTACCGTGCAGAAACCCTATGTTGAGCTGGGCAACGATATTTACTCCTACAACCCCGAAAACATTGTGCTGGATGCCACCAACCCCGACCCCACCGTAACCTATAAATGGTACAAATCGCCGGACCTGACTACAGTTATTGGTACCAATCCAACCTACGCCATCGCCGACCATGATGGAGGAAAATACCTTGTTACGCTTACAAATTCTATTCCCTGCTCCTCAACCGACTCGGTTACCGTTAACCGTATCATACGCGATGTGGGGATTTCAACCCTGGTTAGCCCAACTAGCTCTTGTGAGCTTTCCGATGAAACGCCCCTGAGCGTTTACGTAAAGAATTACGGATCCGATACGCTCATGAGTAGCGACGACGAAATATACCTTCATTACACTTTTAACGGCAACCCCCAGGTGGATACCACCTGGACCATTACCCAAAACCTGCTTCCCGGCGATTCGCTACTATTCACCTTCAACCAAACTTTCGATATGCAGGCTGTTGGTTCTTACCCGTTACATGTTTGGGCAAACACCACACTAGATGAAAATGCCGCTAACGATGGGCCTAACACCACCATAGACGTATGGGGCTACCCAACCTTTAGCCTTTACCAGACCATGGGTCTGCCAAAAGATTCGGTCAGCGTAACCCTAACCTCCTACACCCTTGACGCCGGTCCAACATGGGATGGCTACCTGTGGCATAACGACAGCTCAACCCTCCAAACCTACGACATGATCGAAACGGGATGGGGTGTAGTGACGGTGCAGGACAACCACGGCTGCCCCGCTACCGATTCCGTTTACGTTGACCTGCAATTCTCCGATGTTTCAGTGGATGAGGTGGTTTCACCATTAACCTCCTGCGAAATTCCCGGTACCACCTATCCCCATATAAAAATAAGGAATTCCGGCACCAACCCGATAAGCGCAGGAACCGACATTACGCTGAAGTACAGGCTCAATGGCGATTTGAAGGAAAGCAGCATTTTAACACTTCCCTCAAGTTGGAATGCAAACGAGGTAATGGATGTGGAGTTCTCGGTTGGCGTTGACATATCGGCTCCGGGAACCTACTCCCTCGACTTTATAGCAACCACCACCACCGACGATAAACCAGAAAACGACAGCATAAGGCATGAGATAACGGTGTTCGGAACCCCATCACTGGAGCTAGGCGATTCTGTTTTTACCCGAAACACCAGCTACAACCTTGATGCCGGGTCGGGCCATGAAAGCTATAGCTGGTCTACAGGCGAAACCACCCAGCAAATATCCGTTACACAGACCAACACCTACTGGGTAGAGGTGGTTGATGACGGAATATGCTCTGTAAGAGACACCGTGGTGGTTACCTTCCTCCGGCACGATTACTCCATAACCGAAATAGTTAACCCCGTTACATCGTGCAGTACGCCTATTCCTCAACCTGTGTCGGTTAAGCTTACCAACACCGGTAACGATACCCTTAAATCCGGACAGAGCATAATTCTTGGTTATCAGATTGACGACGAATACTTTGCATATGAAAACCATACACTCTTGAGCAACCTTAACCCAGGGCAGTTCCTGCTCTACACCTTTGCCGACCCCGTTGACCTGTCGGCTCCTGCAAACCTGCAGGTGCTTGCCTACAGCTACTTCCCCGATGACGCCAATGCCTCCAACGATACCCTTTTGGTTTCTATCGAGATCATGGAATCGCCTACAATTGATTTGGGCGAAGACAGGGTTGACCGAACCGGGAGTATTACGCTCGACGGAGGTGAGGGCGCTGATTACTCCTACCTGTGGCAGGATAACTCTACCAATAGGTTCCTTATTGTTGAAAATACCGGTGATTACTGGGTTACTACCACTGCGCCCAACGGCTGCTTCGATCAGGATACCGTTTACCTCACCATGCTGAAACCCGACTACAGGGTTTCGGCTATACTTTCTCCCTCGTCCGCCTGCTCCCTGTCCAACGCTGAAAGCATTCAGGTTGAAATTGAAAATCTTGGTACAGACACGATACTTGTTGGGCAAAACATATTTGTTTCCTACGAGGTGAATAGCATCCTGCAGCAAACCCAGAGCATAACCATGACTTCTAAGTTTAAGCCCGGCGACAAAGTTTACCACACCTTTTCCAAGACTTACAACATGGCAAATCCAGGAAGTTACATCATTAAGGCCTACACCTCATTTTCGGGCGACCTTAACCCCTTTAACAACGCCACAACTGCACCTATAACCAACTACGGGCCCCCACAGGTTAATCTGGGAGATGATTTGGCATTTTGCGATGGCTCCTCAGCCATCCTTGATGCCGGACCTGGCATGGCCAGCTACCTGTGGAATACCGGCGCAATCAGCCAAACAATCAACGTATCTACACCAGGTGAGTACTCCGTTGAGGTTACCGATAGCCATGGGTGTACCAATTCCGATAACATTCACATTACGGTTAACGGGCTACCAACGGTTACCCACCTACCTCTTGATCCGGTTTGTCTTGATGCAGAAGCCTTTACCCTTACAGGGGGTAACCCAGCCGGAGGCAGCTATACGGGTAGCGGGGTTAGCGGCGGCACAACTTTTACCCCATCCGGTGCCGGAGTAGGGACACATACCCTGACCTACCTCTACACGGATGGTAATGGTTGCTCCAACTCCACCAACGTGGGTATCACGGTGAATGCGCTGCCTGTGGTTAATTTGGGTTCAAACCAGTCTATTGAGGAACCGCTTACCCTCGATGCCGGGGCAGGCTTTGCTGCCTACCAGTGGCAGGATGGGTCAACCAGCCAAACCTATACCGTGGAGGCAACCGGGCTGTACTCGGTAACCGTTACCGATGGCAATGGCTGCCAGGCCTACGACGAGGTCTATATCACCTTCCTAGAAACCCTGGACGTGATTGTTTCAGACCTAATCTCCCCCACCGATAAGTGCTACGATGAGGTTGACGAGCCGGTTACCGTGGAGCTCACCAACAGGGGAACCAAAACCTTTACCACCGGTGAACAGCTAAATGTTAGCTACCAAGTTGGCTCTGCACAGCCTGTTACAGAAACACTTACATTCTCGGGTAGCTTTGCACAGAACGACAAGCTGCAGTTTACCTTTTCAAACAACCTTGCGCTAAGTACCGGTAACCATACCTTTAAATGCTACACCTCCATTGCCGGGGAGGATGGTGAAATAATAAGCTACAATGTAATGGTTTACAACCTACCCAACCTCAACCTTGGTGCAGATACCATCAGGCATTCTCTCCCATACGTGCTGCAAGCAGGGGTTGAAGCGCAAACCTACCTCTGGAGTACGGGAGCAACCGGTACCGCCTCTATTACCGTTTCGCAATGGGGAAAATACTGGCTAACAATAACAGATAGCCATGGTTGCGTTGCATCCGACACCACAGTAATATGGTGGCCTATTGGCGTTGAGGAACTCCCTGGAACCAATGATAAGGTTTACATATTTCCAAACCCAGCAGACAAAAAACTAAACATTAGAATTGACGGGGAGAATGAAGCTACCTTTACCATTGACCTCCTAAATCATCAGGGCATCAGGGTCAACTCGGCCAAATTGCAAGTACCTTCGGAGCTTAGCACTACCTTCGACGTTGAGGGATTGGCTCCGGGGATTTACTTCCTGCATGTTTACTCATCTAAGAATTCCACTGTGTTTAAGGTTGTTGTGAAAAGATAACCAACAAATTCGGTAGGCAAGGTGCTAAACGCTCAACCCAGAATTTCACTGAAATGGGGTTGGGCGTTTGGCAGTATTATCTGGTCAATAAACAGGTCTACTGAAAATGGGCATTCCCAAAAGCGAGCCTACAACCCTTTCTTTCCATCACCTTCTACATTGAAATAAAACATGCAACCACTTAATTTTAAGATTGAGGTCAATGAGTAAACAACCCCTCTCATAAGTTTTACCCCACGAATTCACATATTTTTTATAAACCCTGACGAATATCATTAACAGCCATACTTGGTAATTCATACTTTTGTAATCAAATTACAAGAAATTCTATCATAGTTCTTCTAAATGGCAAGTTATGTATAAAATTCAAACACACCCCATACTTGAGGTTCCAAAAACGGAAAGCATTACTTTTCTATTTAACGGTAATGAAGTAAAGGGGGCAAAAGGATTTACCATTGCAGCGGCGCTTCATCAGGCAGGATATCCGGTTCATAGCCACAGTCTCGAAAATCGGGAACGTAGCCTCGAATGCGGTATAGGCAAGTGTGGAGCATGCGAGATGCTGGTAGATGGTCAAATTAAACGTATTTGCATTACCCCTGTTGATGGGGTTAAGGAGGTTAGTGAAATACCCAAGGACTATGCACCGGGCGTAAAACCTGCTGATAAGCTGCACAGCACCAGGGTTTATAAAACCACCGTGGCCATCATTGGCGCCGGGCCTGCCGGCTTGGCGGCACGCGAGCTGCTGCTTCAACATGGTATTGAGAACATTGTGATTGATAACAACGCAACAATTGGCGGACAGTTCAACATGCAAACCCACCAGTTCTTCTTCTTTGAAAAGGAGAAGAAGTTTGGCGGAATGCGAGGCTTCGAGATTGCCAAAACCCTGGCCGGCGATAACGCCGAGGGTATTTTTCTGAACAGCACCGTATGGGACATTCTCGAGAACAAGCGCATTGCGGTTAAAAATATCCGAACGGATGAAATCTACTTTGTTGAGGCCGACCACCTGGTTGTAGCCACAGGAGCAGTTCCGTTTATGCCCACTTTTGAGAATGACGATTTACCCGGTGTTTACACGGCAGCGGTTGTTCAGAAAATGATGAACCAGGAGTTTACCCTGTTGGGAAAAAATGTGCTTACGGTTGGGGCCGGCAACATTGGCTACCTTACCAGCTACCAGCTGATGCAAGCTGGTGCTAAGGTAAAAGCCATTATTGAGGCCATGCCCAACGAGGGGGGATTTCCGGTTCAGGCCAACCGTGTCCGCCGTCTCGGAATACCCATTATGCTTGGAAAAACACTGGTGAAAGCAGTGCCCAACGAGAGCCACACGGGAATTGTTGGAGCCATTATTGCCGATGCTGTAAATTTCAAGCCTGTTCCAGGCACCGAGCAGCTGCTCGAGGGAATTGATGCCATTAACATTTGTACAGGTCTGGTTTCCGACGACCAGCTTATCATCAAGGGCAGGGAGGTGTTCGGACGTAACTGCCATGGCGCCGGCGATGCCATTCGCATTGGCGAGGGAACAAGCGCAGTTCTTAGAGGCAAGCAGGTAGCCTACGAAATACTCCAGGAGCTCGATGTAAGGTTCAACTACGACAACTTCCTCGACATCAGCAAGGAGTATATTGATAGCCAGCAACACCCTGTAAGGGTAATTGATAAACCTTTCATCCCTGATGAGGAGCGGAGAAGGAGCAAACCCTTTGTTCAGATAGACTGCCTCTATGGGTTTGCATGCAACCCATGCACATTTGCCTGCCCACAGGGAGCCATAACGAAAAGTTCAACCAGCGCTGTTCCCCAAATTGACTACACCAAGTGCACCGGCTGCTTCGATTGCGTTTACCAGTGCCCCGGCCTGGCAATATTCGGTTACAGCTACACCAAGGATTGGCTGTTCCTGCCCATAGAGTACGAGGCCCAGGAAGGCGCTGAGGTGTACCTGGTTGATAACAACGGCAAGAAACTTGGCGAGGGTATCATTGAAAAGATTCTCCGAAAACCCAACAAAACTAACGTGGCCAGGGTGAAATCGCTTTCACTTCACGGTGACGACCTGCTCAACGCCCGGGGATTTATAGTGAAGAGCAGCTATCCCCAACCCCTCGATACCAAACCGGTTTCGCATAAGTCAGAGGAAAAAATCTACGTTTGCCACTGCGATGATGTTACGCTTGACGAGGTGCTGGAAACTATCGGCGACCGAAAGTTTATTTCAGCCGATGAAATTAAGCATACCACCCGCCTGGGCATGGGCGCCTGCCGGGGAAAAAGGTGTATTAAAAGGCTGAAGACAACCCTGGCTCCACTGGGCATTCAGATTGTGGGCGATGCCACACCCCGTGGGCCGCTTAGCAACCAGCTCACACTTGGAGAGCTCTACCCAAAGGACGTTCACGAAACCTACATCACCGGAGTAAACGGAAAAACAGTTAGGGTTGAAAAGGTTTCTGCCCTGGTTGCCGGCGGAGGAATAGGAGGAAGCGCCTTGTTCCGCTACATGGCCGAGGCCGGGTTAAAACCCATCCTGCTTAATTTTGGTAGAGGCTCCAGCTGGCGAAACATTGCCGGTGGAAGAACAGCATTCTCCCTTCCTGAAATTGCCGACATTGCCAAGGTAAACCATGAAATATTCAGGGAGCTGCATGGCATTTCCAGTATTGACTACCGCCCTATAAACTACGTGAACTTTGCCCACGACGATAGCACGCTAAAAGCACTGGAGGTCTCCATGGCCTGGAGCGATGCCTACATGGTTGAACCAAAGGATTTCAGCAAGGAAATTTCACCCTACATGAACCCTTCGCTTGCCACCTACAAAGCCGCACAGATTACCCGTGGCTGCTGGCAAGCTACCCCCGGCAAAACGGTTGACCTACTCCGTAAGATTGGAATCAGGAATGGAGGAACGGTTAAGGAGGACTGCGAGCTGATTAGCGTTTACCGCGATGGAGCAGGATACGTAGCTCTTGTGCGTGACCACGACCACAGCTACATTGAGTTCCATGCCGACAGCTTTGTGAATGCACTTGGCCCGTCGGGTGAAAAATTCAACCGGCAGCTGGGCATTTACACCGGCCTATATCCAGTTAA
>DCDD01000115.1 GCA_002316235.1 Bacteroidales bacterium UBA1064 | reverse complement strand
GCAGCGCTGTGGAGTCAATGGCCTGAAAATCATTTTCGGTGATGTAACCCCTCATGAGCATTTTCGATGCAACATCGGTAAAATTCTGGTACAGGAACGGTTTCAGCCTATCCTGATCGTCGAACAGGTACTTGAATTTTGTTGGTCGGGGAACAATATAGGCCAGGAATAGCGACTCCTGAAGTGTAAGCTCGTTGGGCTTTTTATTGAAGTAGTAGCCGGCTGCCTCGGCAATTCCGTAAACATCAGGACCCCACTCAATGATGTTCAGGTAAATTTCCAACATGCGGTCCTTGCTCACCGCCGCAGTATTTTCTATTATCCACACCATTAGCATTTCCTCTGCCTTACGGGCAATGTTTTTTTCCTGGTTCAGGTATAGGTTTTTGATAAGCTGCTGGGTAATGGTGCTTCCACCACGTGCAAATCTCCTTTCACGTATATTACAGGCCAACGCATAGCGTATGCCATCGAGGTCAAATCCGCCGTGGGTATAAAAGTTGCCATCTTCACTGGTGATTATAGCCCATTTCAAGAATGGCGAAATGTGGTTTAGCGGAGTAAATTCAGGATTATCGGAGCTAACCCGAATGTTGCGAATCCATCTGCCATCCTTGTAAACCCTATGGGTAAAGGTATCGTTAAGGGCGTAAAAGTTGGTTTGTCCAAATGAGCTGATTCCAAACCCGCTGGAGCTTAGCAGCGGTTCAATAACCAGGCTATCTGGACTTTCAGGGTTTACCCTGGCTTTAAGAGTGTAGCTGAATGTTCCCCTAAGTTTCATCCCGGCAATATGGGTGAATAAACCTGAGGGAAGCGACTCCACCAGATCCTGCCAGCGGGTAGTAGCGGTTTTAAACTTCAACGTAAGGGTTGGAGATTTGTCCAGGGTGTAACACGACTTGAAGCTGGTTGAAAGTCGGTTTAAGCTTAACGTTGAGGTTGAATCGAGGCAGATTTCGCTAGGCTTGAGCTTTATGTCCAGCTTAAGCGAAGCGCTGTCTATATTCATCGGGTATGGGGCTATTCTGCTTCCCTCCATCGAGATGTTTTTGGCCATGGTCTCAATGTTTAATGCCATAAGGTTACCATGCAGCTCGCCTGCACGAAAGTCAAGTTTCGCGCTATCCAGGTACACTCCTACGCCTGTGAGCGCTTCGATAAATGGGATTTCCACCTGAAACGAGCGACCATAAACCCATACCCTGAAGCTGTTACGGCTCTTGCTCGATTCGCCGGCCAGCTCAAAGCTACCCCTTCTATCGCCATGCTGGGTAGCTACCGATGCGGAGAAACGGCTGTTTTTGTAATTCCAACTGGTTACTGTAGCCGTTTCGTAGTGCAACGAGTCGATGTACGAAATGGTCAAATTATCAATGTTGATTTTAGCTGTTGATAGGCCAAATGTGCCCTTGATAACTTTATAAATGGGTAGCAGGTTAAATTTCTCCTGTTTGTTGGCTTCCGCTGTAATGGCTTCTTTATTTTGAATGGAATTTCGTTCAAGCAACGTATTTAGGTTAAACCATGAATCCTTTAGCTCTATGGCCAGCGGGTTAACCTTCAATACAAGCAGGTGAAGTAAACCCAGCTTGATGCGAGCAGCTCCAACCTGGGCAAGGGTATCCGCATGGCTGTTGAGCACAACCAGGTTGCTAATATCCAGCGTTCTGATTCCCCTGAATTTTAGCCTGTCTGCTGCCACTTGTAGGTTGTATGCCGTTGTTAGCCTCTCAGTCTTTTGCTCAAAAACGTAGCTTAACATCCTGTTTCTGAACAGTCCGTATAAAACCAGTATCAGCCCTATGGTTGCTGTAATGATGGCTGTAACCCTTTGTCTGCGCTGCATAAGGTTTAATTTTATGATGTAGCTCTCCGGAGCTAGCTGCTTGGTTTTGGGTAGCTGTCCGCAGCATTATGCCGCTGGTCGGGAGGCTAGAATGAATACTTTATGTTAAGGGTTGCACGGTGGTTGTAAACGGGATCGAGCGATGAGGTAACCCTGTGCCTGTTGTCAAATGTACTACCATAAGTAGCGGCTGTCAGCATGTACTCCAGGGCAAAGGTAATACTTTCCGCCTGGTATGATAGACGGGGTGAAATCCTGTAGATGTTGTTCAGGTCGTCGTTACGGGAGTAACCCGCAAGGCTTGTGTAGTTTTTGTCGGCGCCGTAAAGTTTAGAGTACCCGGCAAACAGGCCAACTCCCATTTTCCCCGCCTGGTGCTGAACATCAACCCATGTGCTAAGGGTGTTAAGGCTGGTGTAGTCGTAATCATCGTTGGGAGCTGGACCGGAACCGGAAGCCATTCCGTAACCGCCAATCATATTCAGGTGGGTTGGGTTCTGCCCGTAAACTGCTTCTGCCTTAACAACAGTTTTACCAAGTTTTTTCAATAAAAATGCGCTAAAAAGGTACTGGCCGGATGTTTTACACGTGGCATAGCCTGTTTGGGTTACGAGCCTGGGGGTGAGCCACTTATATCCGACCGACAACCCGGCCAAAAATTCTTCAGCACTACCTGCAGCGGCTTGCAGCATTAGCTCGGGTTTGCCGGAGTTACGCTGGGCATCCTCGGGGCCGGATGACTTGTGGTAGCTTTGCATGAGGGCGGTAAGCGAGATTCTGACCATAGGGTAAGGGAAGTAGCTGAAGCGAATCTGGGGCGAACGGTTGAGCGAGTGGAACGGCGCTCCCGAGCCAAACGAAATTACTGATGGTGCAACATCGGTAACAAAAACCGGGTGCCAGTACTGGCCAACCAGCAGCTCGGTGGTAGCCCACTTTAGCTTGAACATTGCATGCCTGATGCGCAACAGGCTCACGTAGTCGTTTTTGGTAGCGTAGAAATCAGCTTCGACCAGCGCGGACGATTTTGCCCCAAGTATATCTGGTCCCCTAACGGAAAGCCCCAGCCGGGTGGATATGCTCAGCATCTGAAGCTGAACTGCCTTGTTGATGTCCTTCCCGGTGCTGTCGAGCCGTGGTCGCAAGGGGTAAAAGATTAGCTCACCGTCGCGGGCATCGAGCGACTTGTAGGTGTCCAGAATGGCATCGTAGCCGATAAACCCAAATACTTTAGCCTCTACCTGATGTTTCTCAGCATCCTGAGAAATGGCAGCATTTATTTGGAGAATTAGTAGAAGGGCAAACAGTAGAATTCGTTTCACAGGAAATGAAGAATTTTAGTATTTCAGTTCAACTGAAAAATGGTTTATCTTAGGTGAATACTCAAATTTCTGGGCAAATTTGTAGAAACTTTACTAAACAAACAACAAATATGGGTAGTCCAACTGGAATGCTTGCCATAAGGTATAAAAATATAAAAAGATGATGGGTTGATTAATTTTTCAGGGATAAACTAGCCAATGAGCTGGCTGAACCGTAAACTAGGTGTGGAGTTGGTCAATTTTTAGTTATTACAGCCTAAACAAATTAACCCCATAAGCGTTTAACGTTAAGAAAATTTGACAAAGATTGGATTGTTTAATAACG
>DCDD01000001.1 GCA_002316235.1 Bacteroidales bacterium UBA1064 | reverse complement strand
GGTTTGCTGATGTCAACCTACGCAGAACATAGGGGAATAAATTTTGAAAATGTAACAATTTCCCAAAATAAATATGAATTTTAAATAGTTGGTAATGTGATTGATAACCACTAATTCTGTGTATAAACATAAGATAGTTTAAGCAGGTATTAAACTTTGTTCCTACAAATGTTGTATATTTATTGTGGAAATAAAATCGTTGTTAACAATTTTGGAACAACTTTTCACCCGAAAGTTTGTAAGTAAAAAATCATCAGACAGAGTTCAAACAAGTTGACTTTTTGGCTACATTTGTAAAGGGCTTTATTATATTCAGACAATGGAAATTTACGGTAATAAACAACATAAAATTATTCATGGTGACGCCTTGGAAGCGTTACACAAGGTTGCCGACAATTCGGTGGACTTGATTTTTGCTGACCCACCTTACAACATTGGTAAGAACTTCAACGGACAAAAAGACAAATGGGCAACAGAGGAAGAATATTTGCACTGGTGCTATAAATGGCTTGACTTATGTATTCAAAAGTTGAAACCTAACGGCAGTTTTTATGTAATGACAGCAACGCAGTTTATGCCTTTTTTTGACATTTATATTCGAAAAAAATTAGACATACTTTCTCGACTTGTTTGGTATTACGACAGTTCAGGCGTTCAGGCAAAAAAGTATTTTGGCTCGATGTATGAACCCATTTTGTTTTGTGTAAAGGATAAAAATAACTACACATTCAACACAGAAGATATTTTAGTAGAAGCCAAAACAGGCGCAAAACGCAAACTTATTGACTATCGGAAAGCAGTTCCAACAATTTACAACTCCAAGAAAGTTCCGGGAAATGTTTGGGAATTTGCAAGGGTTCGGTACCGAATGGATGAATATGAGAACCACCCGACACAAAAACCTATTGCATTACTCGAAAGAATAATTAAAGCAAGTTCCAACAAGGGCGATTTGGTGATGGACCCATTTTCTGGAACTTTTACAACCTGCTTTGTTGCCAAGCAACATGGTCGAAATTCTATTGGTATAGAGTTACAAGAGGAGTATGTGAAAATCGGATTGCGAAGATTACAATTAGCCAACGAGTTTAAAGGAGAAAAGTTGCAAAAAAAAATTCGCTCTTTTGAAACCGATAAATTGGCGACTGTTTACACACTAAAATTATTTGAAGAGCCGAATGGATAATATATTTACAGCAAATATTAAATTAGTTTTAGCCAAACAATTCGGCAAAAATGCCCAAGATATTTTTGACAAAAGCCAACTTTTACAATACATCAACGAAAAAACTCGTTCTGCAAACAAAGGTTCAAAAGCCCGTTCAAGTTTTGCAAATTTATATGCAATTTATGTAATACTTGAGGACTACATCGCAAAGGGATATGACAAAAATGGCGATTACATAAAATACGAGGGTGCCACTTTTGTAAAATTATTCAGACGCCAAAGAGAGTTGCCATTTGGGAGCAAACTTCAAAATCATGCCTTAAATAATCGAATGAACTCCGAATTTCAAAAGTATTTTCCAAATTCCGATTATATTCCGATAATTCGCAATCTTGAAACAAACAGATACTGGATAAATGAAAACCTGCTTAGAATAAAAGTTGGAAAGACCACTTTCAACATTGCTAAAGCAATTATTGAAATTATTGACGAATATGTAAAATCAAAACAAGACGCTTTTCAACGTTTTGTGAAATCATGCGAGGAACTTCAAAAAATTGGAAAAACATCTCCAGAAAAAATTGAAGAATTTATCTTAGGGCTGCTTGCTCCAAATGTTGATGCCAGACTTTTTGAAATTGTGAGTTATTCTATTCTCAAATTTTACTATCACGACCAACAAATTATTTGGGGTTTTGATATGGATAAACTTAACAAAGAAAATCTTAAACTATACAAAACAGGCAGAACAAATGCGAATGACGGTGGTATTGACTTTGTGATGAAACCTCTTGGCAGGTTTTTTCAAGTTACCGAAACGCTGGACTTCAAAAAGTATTTTCTCGATATTGACAAAATACAGAAATATCCAATCACGTTTGTGATTAAATCGACAGAGCCAACAAAAGACTTGTTAAAGAAAATTCGGGATAATGCAAGCAAAACTTATGCTATTAAAACAATCGTTGACAAATACATGAACTGTATTGAAGAAGTTATCAATATCCCTACTCTAACCGATAGATTTAAAAGTGCTGCAAAGCAACGCTACCTCAATAAAATTCTTAACGAAATTGTTATTCAGAGCAAAGTGGAGTTTAGCTACGAAGAAACAGACGAAGATGATGAATAGCGGACGAAAGTTAAGAAAAATTGTAAGCAACATCGGCATACCCTTGCTCGGCGAAGTCTGCGACTTGGTCGTGGCTAAATAGTGGTCTCTTGACCGTGTAAAAAAAATCATCATTTGTCGAAGCCCTCGACTTCGTTCATACTTAATTGCGACATAGATACGCTTCGCTAACCTACTCCGAGTGAGGGATAACATTGAATAGAGGTTTTACATTGGCCTTATCGTTCTCACTTTTTTGAAGTTTTACGATATCAACTTCATCATGTATCTTTGCCAAAAAGAGAGCTATGGAAGGACCAAGGCTTCAAAAGGTTGACCGGCTGGTTCAAAAGGAGCTGGGCGATATTTTCCAGCGGGAGGGGCAGGCCAGGCTACGGGGCAAAATAATTACTGTAACCCGTGTTAGGGTTAGCCCCGACCTGTCGTTGGCCAAGGTGTACATAAGCATTTTCCCCTCCAAGGAGGGTGCTCAAACTCTTGAGCTGCTGAATGAGCATAAAAAGGCCATACGTGGTGAACTTGGTAGGCGTGTGCGCCATCAGCTGCGCATTGTGCCAGAGCTGGCATTTTTTATAGACGACTCGCTCGACTACATCGAGCATATTGATGATCTCCTAAAATCATAATAGGGCCACCGGTATGATGAGGCAAATCATTTCGCTGTTTACCCGGTTTGTTCCCCGACATCGCCTTCAGGTTTTTGCTGCATTCGTGCTTAGGGTGGTGGGTATTTTCTACCGCGGCAACCGCTATGAGGATCCCATCTCTGGGAAAACCTACCGCAAGCTGCTGCCCTACGGTCGCACTGTTGTCAGGCCGAATGCCCTGGCGCCCCACTCCATGTCGCTCGAGCGTCACCGGCTTATTTGGCTATACCTGCGTGAGCGCACCGATTTTTTCACGGCTCCGCATAGCGTGCTTCACATTGCACCGGAGTACTGCTTCCTTAAACCCTTCAGAAAACTAGGTAACATTGAATACGTGACCGCCGATCTGATCTCCCCCTGGGCAGATGTTAAGCTCGACGTGCAGGCAATGCCATTCCCCAGCTCCCAGTTCGACGTGGTAATCTGCAACCATGTGCTGGAGCATGTGCAGTTCGATATTAAGGCCATGGGGGAGATTTACAGGGTGCTTAAACCCGGAGGTTTTGCCATTCTTCAGGTGCCAATTGATATGAGCAGGGAGAAAACCCTTGAAGACCCCTCCATTAACACCCCGGAGCTGCGCGAGCAGTACTACCTACAGCGCGACCATCAAAGGCTTTACGGTAGGGATTATGCGGATCGCCTGCGAAGTGTGGGCTTTAGGGTTGACGAAAATCACTTTGTGGATGAGTTGCCGTTAAACCTCGTTGAACGCTATGCCTTGCCTGTGGGCGAGGTGCTTTTCATCTGCAATAAGCCGGACTAGATAATTAATAATGTGAAGAGATTTTCTCCATATCAATCAAATTACAAGGTATATATTACGCCTTTAGCCAAAAGCATTTGCTAAGGATATGCACCTGCCCATTTACATTGCCCGTCGTTACCTCTTTGCGAAGAAATCGCATAATGTCATCAACATCATCTCCATCATTTCGCTGGTAGGAGTGGCAACTGGGGTTATGGCGCTGGTGGTTGTGCTTTCGGTGTTCAACGGGTTCGACACCCTTATCGAGCGGCTTTACTCGAATATTGATGCCGATATTAAGATTCTTCCCCGTGAGGGTAAAACCTTCAGCATTACCGGGGAAAAATTCGACAAGCTGGCAAAAATGAATGGAGTAGCCGTTTTTGCTGAGATTTTTGAAGAAAATGCCCTATTCAGCTACCGTGGCAAGCAGCACATAGGCATTATTAAAGGCGTAAGCCGGAACTACAGCGAGCTTACCGGACTCGACTCCATGATGAAAGACGGCGAGTTCAAGCTATGGATGGGTAGCCAGCCCATGGCTGTGGTGGGGCAGGGTGTGGCCTACTACCTCAATGCCAGCCTGGCGCAATTCGACCCCCTTTTTGTTTACATTCCCAAAAGAGGGAGGGCATCCCTTACTATGGAATCGGCTTTTGGGAAGAAGGCCATCATGCCGTCGGGAATTTTCTCCGTTGAGCAGGATTTTGATACGCAGTACGTCATTGCGCCGGTTGAGTTTGTGCGAAACCTGCTGGGTTACGACTCCACCATGGTTACTGCTATTGAAGTCAAAGTGGCCGGCGGGGTGGATGCCGAGAGCATCAGGAGGAGCATGGAGGAGGTTCTGGGCAGCGATTTTAGGGTGCTAAACCGCTACCAGCAGAACGAGTCGCTCTACCGGACCATGAAGTCGGAGAAGTTTGCCATAGGGCTTATCCTAACCCTGATACTGGTGATTGCCTCGTTCAACATCGTGGGGTCGCTCTCCATGCTTATCATTGATAAACGCAAGGATGTTGAAACCCTCCGCAGCCTGGGTGCAGACAACGGCCTTATTAAAAAAATATTCATGGTTGAGGGCATGCTCATTTCCATTGGCGGAACAATTATCGGGACACTTTTGGGACTGCTCATTTGCTGGCTTCAGGTACATTTCAAGCTGATTACCCTTGAAGGTCGAGGCAACTTCATCATTGATGCCTACCCGGTTGATATCCAGCTGCCGGACATAGGGGCAATTATCCTGGTGGTTCTCCTGATTGGCTACCTGGCAGCCCGATTCCCCGTGCGGATGATCACCCGCCGCATACTGAATGAGGATATCCGGGGTAACGAGTAGG
>DCDD01000172.1 GCA_002316235.1 Bacteroidales bacterium UBA1064 | reverse complement strand
GCAGTGGCAAGTGGATGAAAACCAGGTTAATGGAATCGCTATCCCTGTGGGGCAACAGGTTGGAGTATATAATCAGCGCAACAATTGTCATACCGTAGGCTAAAAGGCGCTTCCATCCGGAAATCCTGTTCTGCCAGAGGGTGTAAACAATAATGCCATTAAAGACAATAATGGCCAAATTTCTGATGTAAAAGGTTTCATCAACAATACCCTCAAAAAAATCGGGCAGCTTGACTAGTAGTCCTGTTATCAGGGCAATGGCTAATGCTACTGACAGGTCAACCCACAGCAAACCCTTACTCCGGGTGGTGTTTTCATTGGCCAGTCTTACCTTCCAGAAACCAACAAGTTCGGAATTGTAGCCGTCCGCTATTTCGGCAAATGATTCGCTGAATTCCTGCCTGTTCTCGCGGTAAAGCCGCTCCAGGTTTTCTGGACTGTTGATATTTTCTATTATTTGCTGCTTCATTTTTTAGGTATGTTGGTGTTTTATTTGCAGTTTAAAGCCCTTGGGCTGGGGCAAGTTTAAATATATGTGGCATGAAAACCATCAGGGCAAATCTACAAATCGTCAATCGGGTGAAATTTGGCCATTTAATGGTTATTTCTACTTTTTAAAACGGTCAACCAGGCTGTTTTATTTTTGAATGCACCAGTCTCCAGCAAGTTAATTGTTAGCAACCGGAAAAATGAAATTTTTTTGCTCTATAAAGGTAGCTGATACATTGCCAAAATGTACACAAAGGAGTGCGTTTATAACATTCTTTAGCAGAGCATTACCGAATTAAGTGGCATTTATTTTTACCGGTAAAGGATGCAGCTGCAAAAGTTCTGAGGTTTATTTAGAATGGCTTTTGTAACTATGATGTTGGCTGGCTTGTTGTAATGGTATTGTCTATCCAAAGCTTCATTCTGGTAAGTGACTACAACAAATGTTTATAGCAAGGGCTACCTGAGCACGATATCACTTACAATTGAAGCATGGTAAAAGTCGTTAATTCTTTTGATGAGCTGCTGTTTCCGCATGTGGAGTTCATGGCGGAGCGCCGAGGAGTCAACCTGGATGGTGAGCTGTCCGTCTTTTAGCTTGATTTTGGTAGTGTGCATCTGCACAATTCGCCCAACAATTTTTTCCCAGTCGCCAATGATGGAGGTTTCGTTTATTTTCTCGTCCCACTTCATGGCGGTAATAAACTCCCTGATGGCTTCGCCCAACGACTTGGTGTTATGGTTGCTCATGGTTTTATGTTGAGGCGATTATGGATACTTCTGAGTTTTCGATACTAAAAAGCCGGAATCCGGAGTTGAGCCTGTTTAGTATCATATCCAGCCGGTTCTTGCTGGTATCGGTGATGAAAATCTGGCCAAATCCGTCATGGGCAACCTGATTAATCAGAAAGCCAACCCTGTCCATATCGAGCTTATCGAAGATGTCATCGAGCAGCAGCAGGGGTTTAATTCCGGAGACTCTCGACAGGAATTCGAATTGTGCTAGCTTAAGGGCAATGAGGAAGGTTTTTTGCTGGCCCTGTGAACCCTCGCGGCGAATGGGGTACCCGTCAATGCTAAGCACCATGTCGTCGCGGTGTATGCCTATGGAGGTAAACTGCAAAGTTCTATCCCTTTGAATGTTGTTGCGAAGCATGGTTTTAAAGTCGCCATCGTTGAGGTGCGACCTGTAGGCTATGGACACCCTTTCTTCTCCGCCGGATACCCTGTTGTAGTAGTCCATGAAAATGGGGATGAGCTGCTCAACAAAGCTGCTGCGCTTGGCATGAATGGTTTGGGCATACCGGACAAGCTGGTCGTCGATAGCCTCAAGCAGGTCGTAGCTAAAGCTTACATGCGGGTGGTTCTTCAGGATGCTGTTGCGCTGGGCTTGTAGTCGGTTGTAGCGCATCACCTCGTCGAGGTAAACCCTGTCGTACTGCGAAATAACACCATTCATATACTTACGTCGCTCCTCACCTGACTCGTCTATAAGCGCCGAATCGGTGGGGGAGACCATAACGATTGGAATAAAGCCAATATGATCGGCCAGCCGGTCGTAGGTTTTCCCGTTTCGTCGGAAAATCTTACCTTCATCGAGTTTGAAACCGCAGTAAATATCCTCGTTGCTCGACACCCTTTGGTAGCTTCCCTCAATTACAAAAAACTGTTCTCCGTGCCTGAGCACCTGCCTGTCGCTCGAGTTAAAGGCGCTTTTGCACATCGAAAGGTAGTAAATGGCATCCAACAGGTTTGTTTTTCCCTGTCCGTTGTTGCCAATAAAGCAGTTGATCTTGGGGTTAAGTTCCAGCTCAACCTGTCTGAACGATTTGAAGTTAATGGCCGATAGATGTTTAAGGTGCATGGCAGGTGGGGACTTTTGCTATGCTACAAAGGTAATTATTTGTAAAATGTTGGCGCAAAGTTTTCAGATATTCCAAAATCCATTACTTTTGCGTGGACTTAAATCATTACTAACCCGTTTTAACAATGGCAAAGAATAACAAAAATGCTCAACCCGACACGGTTGAGTCTATTGATAACGCTTTAAGCCAAACTGAAAGGTTTATTGAGCAGAATCAGAAGAGTTTAACCATCATAATAGTGGCTATACTCGTCATCATCAGCCTGTACTTTGGGTACAAGCGCTTTTACCTGGTACCTAAGGAGGATGAGGCTCGTTCACAGATATTTCAGGCTGAATACTACTTTGAGAAGGACTCGTTCAAGCTCGCCCTTAACGGCAACGAGAACGACTTGGGATTTGTTGATATTGCCGATAACTACAGCATGACCAAAACGGGAAATCTGGCCTGCTACTACGCCGGCATTTGCTACCGTCAGCTTGGCGACTTCAACAAGGCCATCGAGTACCTTAAAAAGTTTGATGCGGGTGATATTATGGTTACGCCAATTGCCTATGGCGCTATTGGCGACTGCTATGTGGAGCTTAAGCAGCTTGATGAGGGGGTAAAGTTCTACATCAAGGCAGCCGAGTACAGCGATAACGATTTCACCTCACCCTTTTTCTACAAAAAGGCAGGCTTAATTTATGAGGTGATGAACAATAACGGCGATGCCCTTAAGATTTACCAGACCATTAAGGATAAGTATCCCAAGAGCAACGAGGCAAGAGATATTGAGAAGGATATTGCCCGAAATAAGGTAATACTTCAAAAATAGCCATGATGAGGGGTGCTGCTTGTAGGCACCCCTTTCTATTTATTATTTCCCTTTATGTTGACTTGTTGGAAATCATAGCTTAAATTTGGTAAAATTAATAGCTGCAGTAACATGGCAACGAAGCTTAAAAATCTATCCGCCTACGATCCCGCTGAAATTCCTTCGGCAAAAAAAATGAAATTCGGAATTGTGGTATCCGACTGGAATGAGGAGGTTACCAAGGCGCTGCTTGAGGGTGCATACCAAACACTCATTGGTAATGGCGTCAAGGAGGACAACATACTGGTTAAGCATGTTCCGGGAGCTTTTGAGCTGACCCTTGGGGCACAGTTCATGGCCGAATATGCCGACCTCGATGGGGTGATTTGTCTGGGTTGCGTTATTCAGGGCGAAACCCGCCACTTCGATTTCATCTGCCAAAGCGTTACCCAGGGAATTACCCAGCTGAATATGGATTATAACATTCCCTTCATCTTCGGCTTGTTAACCACTGAAAATCTCGAACAGGCTTTAGAGCGAGCCGGCGGAAAACATGGCAACAAGGGCGTTGAGGCTGCAATCACCGCAATTAAAATGGCACACCTGCAGCAGGAGATGGAGCAGCTGGAAGGATAAGCACAACCACCCCGGCGGAATTTCTTGCCAGTATAGGATTTGCCATTTTACTTGCAACAAGGTTTTACCTTGTTCCAACCACCCAAGGTTTTAAGATTTTTAGTTGACTATAAGCTGCGATTTGGCATTCTGCACTTGTTTACGCTCCGATGAATTTGGGAGGGCTCACCGTAGGGGTAATAATATTTGTTTGGACTTGCCGAACTAGCAAATAATGCCCGGTTATTAATCCGATTGTTTACAAGCCTTACTACATGGGTATTGCAGGCTAACTTCATTCTCGCATGGGGTAATCTCCACCTCTTATTTTTTGTTTTTTGCTAAAATTTCTTTCTATCCTGCAGCAAGATTGCTTAATTCGTAGTCTTATATTTGTAATCTACCAACTGGAATTTGTATGGAGCATATCAACTACACATCGGAGAATGAGCGAACTTTTGCCATGCTTTGCCATCTTTCGGCGTTGGCTGGCTGTATCATTCCATTAGGGCACATCCTTGGCCCGCTGATAGTTTGGCTTATTAAAAAGGATGAATTTCCTGAAGTTGATAGGCAGGGAAAGGCTGCGCTTAACTTTCAACTTTCTGTAACCATCTATGGGCTCATTGCAGGGGTGTTGGTTATTCTGCTGGTAGGCTTTGTTCTTCTGGCAATTCTGGCTGTGTTTACCCTGGTTTTAGTTATTGTTGCTTCGGTAAAAACAGCCAATGCTGAAAAATTTGAATACCCCTTAGCCATAACCTTTCTTCGCTAGCCCGAATCACCTCGTGCTTTATAGCTGTGTTTGGTGGGCTGGTAGGTGTCAGAACTCTACAACTTAAAAAACTTTTAGTTTAGGGTATATTACCAAAATCAATTTTGGTTTATATTTGAGGAAAACATAAGGCTATGTTCAGGACAAACGAGTACTTTGATGGTAATGTAAAGTCAATTGCCTTTGAAACTCCCGATGGTAGGGCTACTCTGGGTGTTATGGCAAAAGGCGAGTATGAATTCAGCACATCTACAATCGAGGAAATGACGGTTGTTTCGGGTGAAATGTCGGTTTTGCTTCCCGGTGAAACCAGCTGGAAAAAATATGTAGAGTTTGAAACATTTATTGTTCCTAAAGATTCCCGGTTTAGGGTTAGAGTGGATGGCGATACTGCTTACCGTTGCTATTACAGGTAATTTAATCGGCTACTCCTTTTTCAGTCAGTTTCTTAAACCCTGGTTTTTGAAATTGGTTAGTAAACTCACCCGAATATTATGGCCGGTTCAAAGGGCTCAAAATACTATGATGTTTACCTCGACTACAGTATTTTTTTAAAGCGTAGGGGTAGCAATGAGCTTGTGCTATCGCAGGAGCAAATAGAGCTGCTGTTGTTGGTTGATGAGCTTCAATCCATTACTGCTTCGGCTAGGCAGATGTGTATAAGCTACCGTAAAGCGTGGGAGCTTGTGAGGCAGTCGGAGCAAAACCTCGGTTTTACAATCATAAGCAAATCAAGGGGTGGCAAGAATGGCGGCAGCTCTGTTCTAACACCCGATGGCAAGCTTCTGGCCAATGCATACAGGCAGCTGCAAGCCGATTTCAACTCCTCGGTGAAGCGGGTGGTTAAGGAATTCTTTCAGACAATTAACCGGTAGCAACCATGCGAAAAATTAAATTTTTACTACTGCTAATTGCTCCGTTGGTGGTGTTGCAGTGCCATTCAGGTAGAAGTAAGCAAAAAGAGCTAATCGTTTTTCACGCGGGAAGCCTCTCGCTTCCCATGAAGGCGGCTGCCGACAGCTTTATGAAGTTACATCCCGATGTCAGAATCCTGCTTGAGGCAGCCGGTAGCATGGAGTGTGCCAGAAAGATTTCGGAGCTTCATAAACCCTGCGACCTGTTTGTATCATCCGACTATAAGGTCGTCGAAATGCTTATTGACCAGGGTTTTGCTACATGGTGCATCCCCTTCGCCAGCAACGAAATGGTTATTGCCTACCATGATAAGTCCAGGCTTGCCGACCGTATTAACGGTTCCAGCTGGCCATCCGTGCTTTTGAGCAAAGAGGTAGCCTTTGGAAGAAGCGATGAGAACTCCGATCCATGCGGTTATCGAACAATTATGACTATTAGACTTGCCGAGGATTTATACCATCGGCCAGGCCTGGCCGATTCGCTTCTTGCCAAGGACGTGAAGCATATCAGGCCTAAGGAGGTTGACCTGATTGCGCTTCTTGAAGCCAACGTAATTGACTATTTGTTTATTTATAAGTCGGTGGCGCAGCAACATGGACTAAACTATCTTGAACTCCCCGCTGCAATTAACCTTTCCAGTAAGGAGTACGAATCGGTTTACTCCAGGGTTTCGGTAGAGGTGGTTGGTAGCACACCTGATGCAAGGGTAGCTTTAACCGGTGAGCCTATGGTATATGGGTTAACAATTCCCCGTAATGCACCAAATTTTGATATTGCTGTGCAGTTTACAGCGTTTTTTCTAAGCGAAAATAGTGGTATGCGCATTCTTTCTGCGATGGGGCAAACCCCGATAATCCCTACATCAACCAAAACCTATAACTACATACCACAAGCTTTACGGGCATTTGCAACCCCGTAGCACAAATTCAACTCATCAAGGCTGTTTGTATAGCTCCTTCGGTCTCACTAGAACAGTGCAATTTTAGAAGTAGTAGCTTATTAATCCGGTCTGTAGCCGCTGCCACCGCTCCTGCTCCGTCATGGAGTTGTATTTCTGCTTTTCCTCCTCAATTCGCCGACGTTCTTCCTCCTGCTTTTTACGTTTTAGCTCCTCAAAGTGAGCCACACGTTTATCCCTAAGATATTTTTCGGTAACGTTGGGGAAAAGCTCCAGCAACAGTTCTTCCTTTTCGTTCATGGCCAGCTTAACCCCATCGCCATACTCGGGAAATGAAGGGTTGGGTTGCTTCTTGTAGCTGGCAGTGTTAAAAGGCACCTCTTCGGCAGAGCCGGTAATTTTCAGACGAAATTGGGGGTCAATGGGAAGGGGAGTTTTGCCGTAGGAGCCTTTGACCAGGTTGACAAATTGGGTTGATTTTGTGGTGTAGAAAGGAAGTCCCTTGTTTTCGTCGATTATGCAGTTAACGGCCTGCGCTCCAACTATTTGACTCGTAGGGGTAACAAGTGGAGGGCAACCAGCATCCAAACGGACAGTTGGAATAATTTCGAGCACGCGTGGAAGAAGCTTTTCCAACTTTAGCTGTTTAAGCTGAGCCAGCATGTTGGTGTACATTCCTCCAGGAATTTCGGCATGCTTAACGGTTTCGTCGGGAGCGGGGAAGCCAAAGTAACTTTCAATTGCCTGGCAGGTTTTGGTTAGCTCGTCGTATTGGGCCGATAAGGCTTGTTGTATGGCTTGTTCAAAAAGGCTGTCAACCTGTAAAGGGAGGTTAGGGTGGGTGATGTCAAATTCGTGGGGTAGGGGGTAGGTATCGAAGCTTTTCAGCTCGGTGCGGATGCTTTTTAGCTCGGTGTTGATGGTTGCTGCTGCGTTAAGGTTAATGCCCGTTTCAATTCCCAACTTTTGGCAGAAAATTTGAATCAGCTCGAATGCAGGAGCAGCAGGGCCGCCGGCAAAGTTCCAAATGGCGGTGTCAACAATATCAACACCATTGACAATGGCAGCAAGGGTTGCAGCCAATCCATATCCAGGTGTACAGTGGGTGTGGAAGTTAATAGGAACCTTGATTTCTTTTTTAAGCGTCGAAATTATGCTGGCGGCCCTATCGGGGGTAACCAGTCCGGCCATATCCTTAATGGTAATCATATCGGCGCCCATGGCTTCCAGCTCCTTTGCCTTCGATAAGTAGTATGCTTCAGTAAAAATTTTACCTGGAAGTTTTTTCCTGTTGATTACGGCCTTAACTCTATCCTTTTTGGAAAATTTGGGGTCAACGGTATAGCAAACTGTGCAGTCGGCCAAACCACCATTCTCCTTAACATACTTTACGGTGCTACGAATATTGTTGGTGTCATTCAGGGCATCAAATATCCTCATAATGGATATGCCTGAGTTTACAGCAATTCTGTTGAATCCCTCTATAACCTCCTCAGGGTAGGGGTTGTAGCCGAAAAGATTTCGACCACGTGACAGGGCTGTCAGCTTAGTTGAGTCGCCAATTACCTTTTTAATACTTTCTAGCCGGTACCAGGGATCTTCGTTCAAATACCTCATTATGGAATCGGGAACAGCGCCGCCCCAAACCTCCATTGCGTAGAATCCGGCTTCCTTGAAGTAAGGTAAAACCTGTTCAACCTGTTTTTGGGTCATTCGTGTTGCAAACAGCGATTGCTGCCCATCGCGCAGGGTTACATCCCTGATGAGTATTTTTCTGGGGTTGAGTGCCATGGTGTAGTTGTTGTATTGAAGTTGACTTGCTAGTTGCTGATGCGCTAACGCATACTTTATTGTTTGTTACGGCAAAGAAACTAATAAGTTATCTGAAACCCGCATAAATATTTGAAGTTCTACAACATAGCTCTTTAACATATTTATATAACATAAAAAAAGGGGCTAAACTGGCCCCTTTATACTAGTAGCTATATAACTAGTTTGTATTCAGCATGTTGAAATTATCGCTTTTTCCGTACAGCATCCTGACGCTTTTGTAGCTCCTGCTGACGCTTAGCCACTTCCTCCATCCTCATTTGCCATTTTGATTTGGTTACGGGTTTTTTGGCATTTTCATGCAGCTTGGCCAGCAAGGCTTCGTCATCAACAAAACGTCTCATAAGCACAGTTTGAAGCATGGATATAAGGTTGGTAAGCAGGTAGTAGTAGCTAAGGGCTGCGGAGTAGTTGTTGAACCAGAACATCATCATAACAGGCATCAACCAGGTCATCATAAACTTCATTCCGGGCATCTGGGCGTTAGTGTCGGCCATCTGGTCGTTACTCATTTTGGAAGTTATGACCATTGAGATTGCCATGAGTAGGGCAAAGAGGCTGATGTGATCGCCAAACCATGGGATGGTGAAGGGCAGGTGGAGAATGGAGTCGTATGACGAAAGGTCTTCGGCCCATAGAAAGCTCTGCTGCCTGAGTTCGAATGATGCGGGGAAGAAGCGAAACATGGCAATGAGAATGGGGAATTGGATGAGGACAGGAAGGCAGCCTCCCATTGGGCTCACCCCAACCTTTTTGTAAAGCGCCATCACAGCTTGCTGCTTCTTCATGGCGTCCTCCTTCTTGGGGTACTTCTTGCTGATTTCGTCAATCTGGGGCTTCAAAACCCTCATCTTGGCCGAGCTGAGGTACGACTTGTAGGTGAGCGGCAGCAGCACCAGCTTGATGATGATGGTCATTATCAGCACAATGATACCATAGTTGGTTAGAAAACTGCTTAACCAGTTGAATAGCAGAATGATGACGTACTTGTTTATCCAGCGGACAATATTTCGTCCCAGCGGCACCACTTTTTCAAACCCCTGGTTGTATTCCTTTAGGGTTTTGTAGTGGTTGGGGCCAAAGTAAAAGCCCAACTTCAAGGTTTCGTCGTTCTGATTTTTAAAAGGGAGCGATAACCGGGCATCCATGGCCTTGACGTGCAGGCTATCGTTCAGGTTGGTCATCTTTAGGTCGGAGTTGATGAAGTGCTCATTGGCAACCAGTATGGACGAGAAAAACTGGTGTTTGAAGTCAACCCATTTTAACTTGGTGGTTAGTTCTTTCTTTTCGTCCTGGCTGCGCGGGTTTAGCTCCTCATAGTCGTTGTTCAGGAAGGTGTAGGCTATGGTGGTGTAGTTACGTTCATTCTCTATTCCCTTTTCCAGCCTGTTGAGCTTGAGGTTCCACAGGAGATCAATTGAACCGGCTTGTCCGCCAATGGACTTGGTCATCCCGTTAAAGCGGATGTCAAAATCAACCATGTAGCTGTTGGGCTTAACGGTGTAGATGTAGTCGATGTAGGAGGAATCGGCAATTTGAAGTCGCATGGTTAGTGAGGCCGATTGGCTTTCCGATGCGGTAACTGCGGTATCGGAGGTTTGGGGAACAAAGAAGAGGTCATTAGTTTTAACGGCGTTGTTTTCACCCCAGAACTGTAGGCCAAATTCGTTGTCATCGCCGTTAAAAAGTACCAGTGGCTCACCGGCATGGGTTTTAAACTTTTTTAGCTCAACGGAGTATATTCTGCCACCCCTATTCGACACCACCACGCGCATGAGGTCGTTTTCCAGGCTTATGAACTTGCGTTCACCTTCCAGGGCAGGGGCAAATGAGCCTACCTGGGACTGAACTTCCTTTTTCTGAATGGTGTCAGCAAGCATGGCAGCCTTAGCCTTTTCCTCTTCGGCTCTTTTCTGTTCATACTCGGCTTGCACCCTGGCTAACGAATCGGCTTTACGTACGTAGGCTTCACGCTCTTCTTTTGAAGGTGCGGCAAGGTACCCAAAGCCAATCATGATTAAGAAAATAAGCACTAAACCTAATATTGTATTCCTGTCCATCTGCTGCTGATTTTCTGGTTGTTTAAGTGAAAAAAAGCCATCCTTTTAGGGTGGCAAAGGTAGTAATATTTGGATGGTTAGCCACCAAAATTCATGGTGGCTTTAACAAATTCAACAAAAAGCGGATGCGGGTTAATAACCGTGCTTTTATACTCCGGATGGAACTGCACCCCAACGAACCACGGATGAGAAGAAATTTCCATTATTTCAACCAGGTTGGTTTCGGGATTAATGCCGGCTGCGACCATGCCGGCTGCCTCGAACTGGGGCAAAAACTGGTTGTTAAACTCGTAGCGGTGCCGGTGCCTTTCGTGGGTTTCTAGTTTATGATAGGCCATGTAGGCTTTAGTTCCCTTTTTTACCTGGCAGGGGTAGGAGCCAAGCCGCATGGTGCCACCCATGTCGGTGATTCCCTTTTGCTCCTCCATCAAATCAATTACCGGATAGGGCGTATTGCGCACCATTTCGGTAGAGTTGGCCTCCTGCAAGCCCAGAACATTTCTGGCAAACTCAACTACAGCACACTGCATTCCCAGGCAAATGCCAAAGAAAGGGACTTGATTCTCTCTGGCATATCGAATGGCTTCAATTTTGCCCTCAACTCCCCTGTGACCAAAACCGGGCGCTACCAGTATGCCCTGCAGGTGGTCCAGCTTCTCCTTTACATTTGATGCGGTGATGCTTTCCGATTGAATCATTTCGAGCTCAACATGGCATTCGTTTACCGCTCCGGCATGAATAAACGACTCAACAATTGATTTATAGGCATCGTGTAGCTCAACGTACTTTCCAACCAACCCAACTTTTACTTTCGACTTCGGATTTTTAAGCTTGTTTATAAACTCGTTCCAATCGTCAAGTTTGGGAGGTTCCTGAACAGGCAGGTTGAGTTTTTTCATGATGGTCTCGTCGAGTTTCTCCTTATGCATAAGTAGCGGAACCTCATAAATAGTTTTTACATCAATAGACTCAACCACTGCCGAGGAATCAACGTTGCAGAATAGCGCTACCTTGCGACGGATGTCATCATTTAAGGGTTTCTCTGTTCTTAGTACCAGAACATCCGGTTGGATACCATTTTCAAGAAGCACTTTAACGGAATGCTGGGTGGGTTTTGTTTTAAGTTCACCCGAAGCTGACAGGTAGGGCACCAGTGTAAGATGGATGAATGCGGAGTTGGTTGGACCCAGCTCCCACCTAAGTTGGCGCACCGCTTCAATGTAAGGTAGCGATTCAATGTCGCCTACTGTTCCACCAATTTCGGTTATCACCACATCGAGCTTATGCTTCGTTCCAAGGAGTTTTATTCTTCGCTTTATCTCATCGGTAATATGGGGAATAACCTGGACGGTTTTACCCAGGTAATCGCCGTGCCTCTCCTTGCTTATAACAGTTTGGTAAATTTTACCGGTTGTAACGTTGTTCATCTGGGATGTTGGGAGGTTTAAAAACCTCTCGTAGTGTCCCAGGTCAAGGTCTGTTTCTGCCCCGTCCTCGGTTACGTAGCACTCGCCATGCTCGTATGGGTTTAGAGTTCCCGGATCTACGTTGATGTATGGATCGAGTTTTTGAATGGTTACCGAGAAACCTCTGCTTTGTAGCAACTTCCCAAGTGAAGCTGATATTATCCCCTTTCCCAGCGATGAGGCAACTCCGCCGGTAACAAAAACATACTTGGTGTTGTGTGGCATGGCTTGAACTTGTTTTAATCTAGCTTAACAGAAAAATTCAAGGATAAAGGATAAAAAATAAAATAAACTTGTCCGTCTCCGGGCGGAACTTGTCCGCC
>DCDD01000167.1 GCA_002316235.1 Bacteroidales bacterium UBA1064 | reverse complement strand
GTCCGCCTACTGGCGGATTCAAAATTTCATTTTCAAACTTTTTACCTTTAACCAAAACTACTTCTACAGTTCACAGCTAATAACTGTTTTGCATGGTTGAAATGCACTACTTTTGCTACTTGCTGTCCATAGAGTCGATCATCTTGATTTTTTGTTCCAAAATCCGAATTTCCTCCTTAGCTTTTTCAATTTTACGTTCAACCTCCTTAATCATTGCCTCGGCATTTTTTGAACGGGTAAAGAACCCGATGTTGTTTTCCCATAGAGCAATGTCACCCTCCAGCTGGCGCAGGCGGTTGAAGAACTTATCGCGCTCCTGCCGGAGCTTATTTTCCTGTCTGGGGTTTCCTGTTGCGCTTTCTAGCTTGGTTTTAAAGTTGAACATGTTGCGCTTTTCCTCGCCAATATTAAGCGTTTCGAAGTGCTTGTTGATAGCCTCGCGGTATCGTTTCTGAATGTCCTCCTTATTTTTTATTGGCACAAAGCCAACCTCGGCCCAGCGGCGCTGAAATTCCTTTAAGGCCAGCAGGTCGGCTTCCGGATTGTCGGTTAGCTGGTAAGCGGCAATTTCGGCAATAAGCATCTCCTTATCCTTCAGGTTCTTATCATAGCTGTTATCAACCTGGGAGAAGTGGCTGGACTTTTGGGTGAAAAAGTAGTCGCAAGCTGCACGGAAGCGTTTCCAAATCTCATCCGAATTTTTACGTGGAACGGGTCCAATCTCCTTCCAGCGCTTTTGCAGGTTGATAAAGTCCTCGGTGGTTTTTTTCCACTCCGTGCTATCCTTCAGGCTTTCGGCCTGTATGCAAAGTTCGGTTTTAAGCTGCAGGTTATTTAGCTGATCCTCTTTGGTTTCGCTGTAAAAATCGCGCTTATTATTAAAAAAAGTGTCGCATGCCGCCCTGAACCTTTCGTAAACCTTGTTGTTGTCCTTTTTAGGAGCAAAGCCGATGGTCTTCCAAACCTTTTGCAGCTCCACCATCTCCTTCGAGCGCTGGTTCCACTCCTTGTTGGTTTTGATAACCAGCGAGGCAAGTTCTTCAGCCTTTTCGCAAAGGGCAGCTTTGGCGTCAAGGTTTCTTTTTTGCTCATCCCTGAGCGATTCGAAGTACTCCTGATGTTTCTTGTTAATTTTAGCGGTTGCCTCCTTAAACCTTTCCCAAATCTCGTTCTGATTTTCATGTGGAACCGGGCCAACTTCCCGCCACTGGGTATGGTACTTTTGCAGCTTTTTGAAAGCTGCTACAACCGAGGGTTCGAGCAGGAGCTCCTCGGCTTTTTCGCAAAGCTTAATCTTCTCCTCGAGGTTCTTTTTTAGGTCAAGGTCGCGTAGCTCCTTGTTTATTTTTATGTAGTCGTAGAAGTTTTGCACATGATGGTGGTAATTTTCCCACAGATCGTTCAGGTTTGCTTGCGGAACGGGCCCAACTTCCCGGAACTTTTGCTGAAGATTTCTAAACTCCTGAAAGGTAACGTTAACCGCTTCGGAGCTGTTCACTAAATCCTTTATTTGCTCAATAATTTGCATCTTAAGTTCAAGGTTCTGTTTCTTCTGAACCTCCAGCTCGCCGTTGTATTGTGCCCGCTTTTCGCGGTATAGCTTGAGCAGTTCTTTTATTTGAATTTCCGCATCATCTTCTGGTGGTGTAAAACCCGCCACATCACCGCCGGCTTCAACAAACTCGCGTCGTAAACGCTCAACCTCCAGCTTATGCTTACGGTAAAATATGCTCTTTATGCTTTCAACCTCAGCCTTGATTTTTTGGATGGGCTTTTCGTTTATGAGTTTTTTGAGGGTCTGAACCATCTCATCCTTTGTGAGGCTCGAAAAATCTACACTGTCAATTTTAATTTCCTCACTTTCCTCATCAACCTCTTCATCACCATCTTCGATATCTTCTACCTCTTCCAGCTCCTCGCTTTCGGCGGGTAGTTCAACCTCATTAACTGGGATGTTGGTTGCTTCAGCAGACTCCCCTTCGGATTTTACGGTTGTACTTGCATCGAAATGGATACCCTGGGGTTCATCCCCCAGCTGATTGGAAATCTCGATACGCTCTAGCGCAACAGGATCGTTTTCCTGCTCGGCTAAACTGGAAGAATCCATCGTACCCTCGCTATTTGCAAGGTTTTGATCCTTAGGATCAGTAAGATCGTTGGTGCTCATGGTAATCTCGTTATTATTTTCTAAAGACATACAAACGTATGGCTGGGTTTAACGTGATTTGCGAAAATATGCAATTCATCCCATCCTCAAATTATTTTCGTCAAAAGTATTGATTTTTGAGGATTACCCAAAATTGGTATAAAATTACAGGTTGACTTTTATGCAAAATGCTTCCCAATGCAGTAGGGAAAGCAGGAACAAAAAAACCTAATGGAGAAAACGCCATTAGGTTTATGTGTTGCTATTTGTATCAACTTGCGGTTAGCTGATGCTTATGGTTCTGGGTTTTTGGGGTTTTGCCTCTTCCTTTTTGGCGATGACGATGGTCAGGATGCCATCACGGTAGGTGGCTTCAATTTTATTTGCATCAATCATTTCGCCTAGCGTAAAATGGCGTTCAAATGAACCATTGGCAAACTCACGACGCAAGTACGATTCTCCTTCAACATTGTTTTTCCCCTCATTCACGCTAAGGGTAAGCACGTCGTTAGCGTCAACCTGGATATTGAACTGTTCCTTTTTATAGCCTGGTGCAGCAACCTCAATACGGAACCTCTCGGGTTCCTCGAAAATATTCACTGCCGGATAGCTGGCGCTCACTTCTGCCAGGTTCATGGCCGTATCTCTAAGGGCGTCGAATATGCTTTCAACTACCGATGTTCCACTTGGCCTCCCAGAGGTTAATGGACTGTTAAAAGTTACCAGTGTCATAGCTTTTCTGTTTTATTGTGTTGATTTAACGTTTCTTAATCTACTTCCAACTTTATGCCAAACGAAGCAATCGGCCATATTGACGTATAATGAAGTCCGAATATGTCATAATGGCGTTTTGCGCGTCATGGTGTGGTTTTGCTGATGGTTAGCTTACTGTTGAGAAACAGAGAACAGTTTTACTACCGGATTTGGAATGCCGTGGTAAGGCTACAACGTGCCTTGCCCTGGGGTAGCATTACACGGTAAAAAACCGTAAATTTGCGGTTGTAAAAAGGCAGCCATGCGAATAGATATAATTACCGTTTTGCCCGAACTTCTCGAAAGTCCTTTAGGGCATTCGATAATAAGAAGGGCGCAGAAAAAGGGGTTGGTGGAGATATACCTTCACCAGCTAAGGGACTACACCACCGATAAGCATCGAACTACCGATGATTACGCCTTTGGACCCGATGCAGGGATGGTGCTGAAGGTGGAGCCAATATTTAAGGTTATTGAGAAGCTAAAGGGCGAACGTACCTACGATGAGGTTATCTACACATCGCCCGATGGCGAACCCTATACGCAGGGACTAGCCAACCAGCTAAGCACCATGCAGAACATAATTCTACTTTGTGGGCACTATAAGGGAGTTGACCACCGCGTTAGGGAGCATTTGGTTACGCGGGAAATTTCAATTGGCGACTACGTGCTTTCGGGAGGTGAGCTGGCTGCTGCGGTTATTGTAGATAGCGTGGTGAGGCTTGTGCCAGGTGTGCTAACCGACGAAACCTCTGCTTTAACCGATTCGTTTCAGGATGGGCTGCTTGCACCTCCGGTTTACACCCGGCCTGCCGAATTTAACGGTTGGAAAGTGCCCGAAATTCTTATTTCCGGAAACTTTAAGGAGATTGAAAAGTGGCAGCTGGAACAATCCATCGAGCGAACCCGTAGGCTTCGTCCAAACTTACTTGGTGAGTGAATATTGCTTTAGTCGTTTTAGCTACCTAAGAATTTTCCTAACAAAAGCCACCGTAAAGTACGACATCATAAAAACCCCCATAAACCCTTCGGTGCCGGCGATAATTCGTGCAAATCCATCGGGAGCAAAATCGCCATAGCCAATGGTGAAGAAAGTAACAACGCTGAAGTAGAAACCTTTTGCAACCAACCCAAGGTGTGCACCCGAAGGACCTGTTGCCTCAACAATTCCTATGTTCATGAGCATTATCAGCGCATAGGATAGGCTGTAAAGCGAATATACAACCAGAATGCTTACGATAACCCGCTGAGGAGCAGTGGCATATAGCCCCATGTAATCGAATATTAACTTTTTTGCGGCATACTCAACATAACCAGCAATTTTATGAAGAAAGCCCTTGCTTTTGAGCCTTTGGAGCCTTGCCTTAGTTTCGCATCGTTTAAACTCCACGTACGACCTGTCTTCCTCCTTATACTTGCCAAGATCGTTAAAGTTTTCTTTAAGAATTCTAAACTGTTCAGCTTTGTCGGTACAGGTGGTATCGGTTTGGTTGTATATCAGCTGTTTAAGGTTGCAGGCCTCGTCGTCAATGTAGAGTTTTCCCAGCAGCTTGACCCCGGAAATGTTCAGCATGTCAATCATTGGTTTGCTGCCGTGGGTGTAGAACTCTGCAATGTCTCTGATTGTACAACCAGGAAGGCTGATTGAAGCACATTTTTCCACATGAAGGTTGAGCATGGAGTTAAACTGGCAATCCTCCATTAATAGGTTGTTTAACCTTGCGCCGTGAAAACTCAAGTTAGTGCTGAAAATTGTTCGTTCAAATAACAGATCGGAAGTATCACCCTGGAACAAATCAAATATCAGGTTACCGGTGCCAAAGGATGCCCGCTTGAAGGTTAGCTTTTCAGCTTTAACCTCAGCACCCTCAAAGTTCACCTCACCATCGCCAAATACAGACCGGTTGAACGATACCCTTCCGGTGCCAAAATCTACAGTGCGGAAATCAACCCTTCCGGGTCCGAATTCGGTACGCTCAAACGAAACATCACCCCTTCCGAAGTTGGCATAGTGAAAATCAACCTTACCGGTTCCAAACCGGGCTACCTTAAAGTTTATTTCGCTGCTGCCAAATTTAACGTTGATAAAGGATACATTTCCATTGCCAAAGTCGGTATTGGTGAAAAGGGTATCGTTGCTGTTAAAAACGCAATCCTGAAAGTCCTTCTCCCCCGGGCTAAAGGTGGTATTCTTAAACGACATATTGCTGCCATAAAACCTGCATTGGGTAAAGTTGAAATGCTCGGTTCGGATGTGGCAATCGGATAGGCTAAAGTTGCCATTTGAATGGGTTGACTGGTGAAAATCAACCAGAGGGGCAACCATATAGGAGTTGTTAAAGTTCACATCACCTCGAAAATCAACCAACGAAAAGTCAATGCTGATGCCTGATTCAAAAAATGCATTTTGGGCCGACAATCCCAAAAGGGGTATCAGGGAACTTTTATCAAGGCCTAGGTATCGCTTACATGCAGTAGCTGAAAAACTTTGAACCAAGCAGCAGTCAAGGTTGATGGTTTCACCCTTGCCAATACCTTCGTAAACATCCGCCAAATTAGGATATGCCAGGTTAAGCGTGGCTATCTCCGATAACCTGTCGTTAAGGAGCACTACGCGCGCAGTTTTAGGGGTGGTGTAACCGTCGGAGCGGGTAAACTGTCGGTCGGTAATTTCTACCCGATACGATTCAAAACTATAGGACATTCAGGATGTTGTAGTTCATGTAAAAATATGAAAAATATCCAAATTTTGACAGGTTTTAGAATATTTTTTAAAAGGAAAATGATATTACTCCTTGGCCCTGTTATGCCTTTGCCCTTTCTTATCTATACATCAATGTTCAGCGTGTAGGTTTTGAATAGCTATGTTGAGATGATCTTGCATAGGTTTTACTCTGAATCATCCATCAGAAATCCTGTTCCGCGCTCGCTTATTACCCTTGTAAAGTTAGCAATGGAGCGATTGTAGCCAGTTTCCACATCTTTTGGAAAGTAACAGGCTGGAAGTTGACCCTTTTTCCGGTGGTACATCAGGCAATCACAGCATACACCATGCCTGGTACAGGGGTATGTGCAGCGGCAACCTACCGAGTTGGATTCTTTCTTGCAATCCATCGTTTTTTAACTACAAATATAGGCTGAAAGGATTATCATCATTCAAAAACATCAGTATTTTTATGATGAAGGACTTGTGGATTAGGTTAGCTTTAAACTTAATCTTTACTTTGAAGTCGAAATAATGAAATGCTTTTTGCATCGTGTAATTCATGTTCAACCTAAAAACCTTATGCCATGAGAAAGTTGATTACCCCATTAATTTTATTGACAATGCTTATATTCAACCAGTGTAAAACCACAAGTAATGAGGTTAGCCAGGACGTTTCGCCTATCAGTGATAAAACCATAGGCAAAGTTACTACCGAGCTGGTAGCAAAGTATGGCGAAGCCCAAAAGTTTAGAATTGAGAGGGGCGTTGGCCAAACCGCATTACTTTGGCGTAGCTCCGACGGAAGTGAGGCCGATTTTGAGGAATTTTGCGGCAAGCAGTTCATTTCCAACCCCGAGGAGCTTGACCAGCTATTCAACAAGCTTTCATATGGATACGAGATGCTGTTTGGGCATTTCATACTACTTAGCAAGGAGCTGATGCGTCCGCTTCACCTTGATTGGGGGCCTGTTGCCCCTGTTGATGAGTTGTTTGGTTCCTATAATGCTGCCTCGCATGTTACCGACGATCTTTACGGGAACAAAATTGCCTTTATTACCACCCTTAACTTTCCATACTACAACCTGAAGGAAAAAGCTGAAATGGGCGAGAAGTGGTCGCGGAAGGAATGGGCTTACGCACGAATGGGCGACATGTTTACAAGTAGGGTTCCCGCCCAGCTGATACAGGACTTTTCCACCGCCAATACCAATGCCGATACCTACATCAGCAGCTACAATATCTACATGGGAAGTCTGGTAAACGATGAAGGCAAGAAGTTATTTCCCAATGATATGGCACTAATTACTCACTGGGGTTTGCGTGATGAGCTCAAATCGCAGTACTCCAACTTAGTCGATGGACTTGAGCACCAGCGGATAATTTACCAGGTGATGAAGCGAATTATTGACCAGTCAATTCCTTTACAGGTGATAAATAAAGGCGACTACCAGTGGAATCCCAACTCGAATACCCTACAAAGGAATGGTGAGGATATAGCGGTTGAACCCGAGCCAAACACTCGTTACCAGCATGTTATTAACCAGTTTAACACGCTTAGGGCTATTGATGCCTACACTCCTGCAATGCCCACTTACATACAGCGGAAGTTTGAAGGAGAGTATGAGCTACCGGTTGACGATGTGGAGAAGCTGTTTATAGAGCTTGTTTCGTCGCATGAGGTGCGGGAGGCTGGCAAGCTCATCAGCCAAAGGCTGGGAAGGAAGCTCGAACCCTTTGATATCTGGTACGATGGGTTTAAGGTACGGAGCGGCATTTCTGCCGAGAAGTTGGATGGACTTACAACCAAAAAGTATCCTACTGTTGAGGCATTTGACAAGGCCCTACCTGAAATTCTTACCTCGTTAGGCTTTCCAAAAGATAAGGCGCAGTTTATTGGCGACCATGTTCGGGTCGAAGCAGCAAGAGGATCAGGCCATGCATGGGGTGCCGAGATGAAGAAGGATGACGCTTTGCTTCGAACCCGTGTCCCTGCAACAGGCATGAACTACAAGGGATTTAACATTGCCATGCACGAGTTTGGACACACTGTGGAGCAAACCATTTCGCTCCACGATGTTGACTACTACACGATGCACGGTGTCCCCAACACTGCTTTCACCGAAGCCTTAGCCTTTGTTTTTCAGAACCGCGACCTGGCCGTTCTGGGAATATCGGAAACCAATCCCCAGAAGGAAAGCCTCGAAACCCTCGATAACCTTTGGTCGTGCTACGAAATAATGGGTGTTTCGCTGGTGGATATAAACCTTTGGAAGTGGCTCTACAACCATCCCGGCGCCTCCGCTCAGGAGGTAAAGGATGCCACCATCACCAT
>DCDD01000020.1 GCA_002316235.1 Bacteroidales bacterium UBA1064 | reverse complement strand
TAGAGCACCAAAAGAGATTTCCAACAAGCTGGGTTGAGGGTAGGGGTTGGAACCAGAACGAGTGGAAGGTTAGGGAGTTCCCCACCAACGAGCTGCTTAACCGGGCATTCCCCGATAAACCTGTTTACATTGTTCGGATTGACGGCCATGCGGCCATTGCAAATAATGCTGCTTTGAAAATTGCCGGCGTTACTGCCAGCACACGAGTTGAAGGCGGTGAAGTGGTTCTGCAAAAAGGAAAACCTACGGGGTTGCTGCTCGACAATGCTATGGAGCTGGTGCGTAGGATAATTCCCAAGCCAACTATAGATGAAAAAGCCGCTGCGTTGCAGAATGCTCAGAAAAAATGCTTTGCCGTTGGGCTGACCGGAGTTCAGGATGCAGGGCTCGATGTTGATGAGGTGCTGCTTATTGACTCGCTGCAGCAATCCGGCAAAATGGAAATCTGGGTGAATGCCATGCTCAATCCAACCCCGGCTAACTACGAAAAGTTTATTTCAAAAGGGGTATATCAGACCAACAAGCTTACCGTCCGGTCAATAAAGCTATACGCCGACGGGGCGTTGGGCTCAAGAGGCGCCCTGCTTCTTGAACCATACTCTGACGATCGTGGTAACCGTGGCCTTCAGGTTGAACCAACGGAAAAACTCGATTCGCTCTGCGGCATGGCATTTAAAGCCGGATACCAGGTGTGCACCCACTGCATTGGCGATGCTGCTGTTAGGCTCATGCTTGACATCTACTCAAAATATTTGCCTGCAGGAAATATCCTTAGGTGGCGGATTGAACATGCACAGGTTGTTGACAGGAACGATTTGCCACGTTTTGGTTCACTTGCCGTAATCCCCTCGGTTCAAACCACCCATGCCACCTCGGATATGGACTGGGCAGATGAAAGGCTGGGCAGCAGAATTAAGAATGCCTATGCCTATCAGGAGCTACTGCTTCAAAACGGCTGGATTGCCAACGGAAGCGATTTCCCAATTGAAAGTATCAACCCGCTTTACGGTTTCTACGCTGGCGTTGCCCGTAAAAACCTGGAAGGCAAACCCGACGGAGGACTTCAACCCGAGAACGCCCTTACCCGAAAACAGGCCCTCTGCGCCATGACTATATGGGCTGCAAAGGCCGCTTTCTGCGAAGATGTTAGGGGTAGCCTTGAGCCAGGAAAAGCTGCCGACTTTGTTATTCTCAACACCGACCTGATGAACGATGAGCTGCCTGCAATTCCAAGGGCAACCATCCTGAAAACCTTTGTCTCCGGCAAGGAGGTTTTTGGTTCTAACGCTTTTAGCCATGGAAATTAGACAAGCACAAAAACAGCAGCTGATTGAGGTGCTCTACATCATTCGGGAATGCTCCAACCAGCTGGTTGAAAAAGGGGTTAACTTCTGGAGCAACAGCCATGCCGACATGGAGGAAATATCAAGTGATATTGAACAGGGCTACGTGTATGTCATGGTAAACAACCATGTTTCCATTGCAACCGTAACCTTAAAACCGCATGCCACCAACCAAAAAGTGATGACAATTAGTCGTTTGGCCGTTTTCCCAGCTTTCCAGCGTAAGGGGTTGGCCTCCATGTTGATCTCATTTGGTATTGATTTAGCCCAAAAGGGTAACTTTACCGCAATGGAAGGCTACTCGCCACTATACGACAGCAATCTGGCAGCACTTTTGGAGAAAAGGGGATTTGAAAGAAAGGGGACACTATCCCCACCTTCCGAAAAGATTGGAAGTATAATTTTTGAAAAGCTGCTTTGACACATCATTAGCTTGATGAAGCAAAACACAGAGGAAAGTAGCATATTAACCAGGAAGACTTTAACATTTAATGCAGATAAAACAAATCCCCATTGGCAGCTTTACCCCACATGCAGCTGAAAATTTTCTAAATTATTTACGCCAGACTACCCGGGCTTGACTTCAAATCCTTTCACGTTTGCGCTTCAGCCCCAGCATACCCCGGAGACGACGAGCTGCTGAGTTGATTATTTATTTTTACGACCTCATGCTCCTGAAAATTTACTTAGAAATTCAGGAATTCTCACTACTGCTGTAAGAAGTAGCCTTTCCTATTAAAACATACCTTAAAATGATATTTTTCAAACGATTGCGTAAATATATTCGCTTGAAATAGCCTATTTTTTGCAACGCTATGCTAACTTTGCTTTGAAATCAAATACCCGTTAAGCCATGATAACCATTGACAGCTATAGCTTTAAAGGGAAAAAAGCCATTGTAAGGGTTGACTTTAACGTCCCCCTCGACAAGAAAACCCTTGAGGTAACCGATGACACCCGGATAAGGGGTGCCGTTCCAACAATAAAAAAAATTTTGGGTGATGGAGGAGCTGTCATCCTCATGTCGCACCTTGGCCGGCCCGACGGCACACCACAGGATAAGTACTCGTTGCGCCACGTGGTACCGGCTATTGAAAAAAATCTGGGGCAGAAGATAAAATTTGCCGCCGACTGCATGGGCGAGGAAACCAAAAAAATGGCAGCTGGCCTAAAACCCGGCGAGGTGTTGCTGCTCGAAAATCTTAGATTCTACGAGGAAGAAGAAGGTAAACCTTACAGCCTTCCCGAAACCGCCAGCGAGGAGGAAAAGAAAGAAGCCAAGGCAAGGGTTAAGGAGAGCCAGAAGAATTTTGTTAAGCAGCTGGCCAGCTATGCCGACTGCTACGTTAACGATGCTTTTGGAACCGCCCACCGGGCACACGCTTCAACGGCGCTTATTGCAGCCCACTTTCCCGGCAACAGCATGTTTGGCTACCTTATTGAAAGCGAACTCAAGGCAATGGACAAGGTGCTGAAGTCGCCCACCAAGCCCTTTACAGCCATCATGGGAGGCGCCAAGGTGTCCGACAAAATCCTGATAATCGAAAACCTGCTCGATAGGGTTGATAACCTGATAATTGGTGGCGGTATGACTTACACCTTCATCTGCGCCCAGGGAGGAAAAGTTGGTAAGTCTATCTGCGAAACCGATAAGCTCGAGCTGGCTAACCAACTGCTCGAAAAAGCAAAGGCCAAAGGAGTAAAGGTTTACCTGCCTGTTGACGCAGTGAATGCCGATGCATTTGATGCAAATGCCAACACCCAGATTACCCCTATCGACAGCACTCCCGACGGCTGGATGGGTCTGGATATTGGCCCCAAAACCATAGCTAAGTTCCGTGAGGTTATCCTCGAATCAAAAACCATCCTCTGGAACGGCCCCATGGGCGTTTTTGAAATGGACAAATTTGCTGCCGGAACATCAGAAATAGCCAAGGCCATTGCCGAAGCAACCCAAAGGGGAGCGTTTAGCCTGGTTGGCGGGGGCGACTCCGTAGCTGCTGTCAACAAGAACCACCTGGCCGATAAAATTTCCTTCGTCTCCACCGGTGGGGGCGCCATGCTGGAGTACATGGAAGGAAAAGAACTGCCCGGAATTAAGGCAATTAGAGGATAACTACCCTCTAATCACGCCGCTTCAGCATACCGTCAGGGTTTTAAAAAAAGCCCTGACTTTGTATTTTCAGCTACTCATAACCCGTAAAAGCAGGTAAAGGCAAAATCAAATGATTCCCAGCTCCAGCATATTCAGCCTTAAACCGGATGGTGATTTTGAAAAAATAGCCCTGGAGGTTTTCAGGTTTCAGTCCCAGCATGTAAGGGTTTACCACGACTACATTCAACAGCTTGGCGTAAACCCCGATGCAGTTGCTTCCACTGACGAAATTCCGTTTCTCCCCATTCAACTCTTCAAAACGCAGGATGTTATAGCCGAAGCATGCCAACCGGAGGCAACCTTCACCAGCAGTGGAACTACGGGTAACGAGGTTAGCCGCCATCGGGTGGCCGATTTATCGCTCTACCGTGAAAGCTTCACCCGCACGTTTTCAATATTTTACGGTTCTCCCTCGGACTACTGCATTCTTGCACTTCTGCCCTCATACCTTGAACGTTCGGGCTCATCGCTGGTGTTCATGGTTGATGAGCTTATCAGGCAAACCGGCAATCCTGACAGCGGTTTCTACCTCAACCAGCTCTATGCCCTAACGGAAAAACTCAGCGCCCTTGACCGCTCCGGTCAAAAGACAATCCTTATCGGGGTCTCGTTTGCTCTGCTCGACCTGGCCGAAAGGTTTACCTTCAACCTTCAGAATACCATCATCATGGAAACCGGAGGTATGAAGGGGCGTCGTAAGGAGGTTGTCAGGGAGGAGCTGCACTCAACGCTTTGCAGCGCATTTGGGGTAAACGTTATTCACTCCGAGTACGGCATGACGGAATTGCTTTCACAGGCATATTCTACCGGTAAAGGGATGTTTCGGTGTCCACCCTGGATGCGGGTGGTTATAGGTAGCACCGATGACCCCTTTTGCCTTGTAGGGGATGGGAGAACAGGAATTATCAAAATTATTGACCTGGCCAACCTTTATTCCTGCTCATTCATTCAAACCCAGGATATGGGAAAGCTCCATTCCGATGGTTGTTTCGAGGTGCTTGGTCGTATGGATGATGCACCCATAAGGGGTTGCAACTTACTGGTTTACGATTGAATAGACCTGGAAGCATTGCCAAAGTGAACCTATGTGCACAACCCATAGCATCTACTTTCTACGCTTGTTTTAAATTTTACACATCCCCAACATCAGGCCACACCATTGCATGTAGCATGGCATGCAACCCTTTTTCCCTGTTAAAAAGTTGCATTCACCTGTATGAACTATGCAATAAAGGAGCTAAATTAGCCTTTTTTGGAGGTTTGATGTCTAAAACTAATTCTTGATACAGCAGCTGTTTCTTGCCATTCATACCCAGTTGAAAAAGGCAAACCAATGGAGCAGGAGTATAAAAGGCTAACCATAAAGGATTGGGCTGTGGAGGACCGGCCCCGGGAGAAAATGCTTCACCAGGGAATTGGAAGCCTAAGTGATACGGAGCTGATTGCCATCCTGCTGCGTTCCGGAAACCCTGAAGAAACAGCAGTTGAGCTTGCCCAACGGATATTAAATATGGCCCAGAATAACCTCAACGAGCTGGGTAAGTTTACCATCCATCAGCTTACACAGGTTAAAGGAGTAGGCGAAGCCAAAGCCATAACCCTTCTGGCAGCGTTGGAGTTGGGCCGTAGGCGAAAGTCTGTGGAGGCCATAAACCGCGAGCAGATTACATCTAGCCGGAATGTGATGGAAATTTTTCAGCCCTTACTGGCCGACCTGCCCCATGAGGAGTTCTGGGTGCTGCTCCTGAGCCGGGCAAACAAGGTGCTGGATAGGGTTAGGGTTAGCCAGGGTGGGGTAACCGGCACGGTTACCGATGTAAAACTAATCATAAGGGCAGCCGTTGAAAAGTTGGCCTCTGCTATTATTGTGGTTCATAACCACCCGTCGGGAAACCCCAAACCTAGCGAAAAGGATATTGCCATTACGGAAAAGCTCAAGCAGGCTGTAGATTTTTTCGATATTGCGCTACTCGATCACCTTATCATTACCGATAGCAAATGCTACTCATTTGCAGACGAGGGAACTCTGTAATCAACCACTTGAGTAGCCATAAAACCTGACATGCATAAAATACTAATAGCTAACAACTTATACCATGTTAAACCAATCAGTAAAAAAGTTTTGGAAAAAACTACCCCGGCTATGCCTGATAGGCATGGTTGGAATTATGCCATCAATAAACAAGGTCGTCGGGCAAGGCTTTGAATCGCTGTACGAAGCTAAGGTTTTTACTCACAAGGGTAAAACCTTACCCTACCGGATAATGTACCCTAAAAATTTCAACCCAGAGCAGAAGTACCCACTGGTGATCTTTCTGCATGGCTCGGGTGAGCGGGGTAACGATAACCAGAAGCAGCTGGTTCATGGAGCGTCACTGTTTGCCAACGATTCGGTTCGGTCGCGTTTCCCGGCAATTGTTGTTTTTCCACAGTGTCCCGAGGATGATTTTTGGGCAAACATCAAGGAGAACCCCAACCAGCAAGGATACCGTTCTATTGAGTTTTTACCCGAAAGCAAACCCACAGCAGCTATGGATTTACTTATCCGGCTAGTGAATGGCCTCAAACGGGAAAGCTACGTTGATAGCAGGCGGATATACGTTGGAGGCCTTTCCATGGGGGGTATGGGAACCTTTGAGCTGGTGGCAAGGATGCCAAAAGTATTTGCTGCTGCCTTCCCCATTTGCGGGGGAAGCAATCCGGAATCG
The DNA here is from genome assembly GCA_002316235.1 of Bacteroidales bacterium UBA1064. GTDB lineage: Bacteria > Bacteroidota > Bacteroidia > Bacteroidales > Tenuifilaceae > UBA1064. Next base: position 14,040 of record DCDD01000020.1, on the reverse strand, counting down.
GCAAAACGCTATGCGCATAAGGTCAAATTCTGGGTTTTTCATGGTGCAAAGGATGATGTAGTTCCACCGCAGTACTCCATTGATATGGTTAGCTCCATACGAAAGTTGGGTGGCGACGCAAGGTTAACCGTATATCCCGATGCTGGCCACAATAGCTGGGATCAGGCATTCCGAGAGCCCGAGCTGCTTTTGTGGCTATTCAGCTGCAAGAAGTAAAAAAGCACCTTTAAGGCGCTTTTTTGCAGTAAAGGAATCATTTAGTCTCCTTTAAGTTTTTTGATCGGGTAAGGACCTCATCAATCATCCCATACTCCATGGCTTCCCTGGCAGTCATCCAGTAGTCGCGGTCGGAATCCTTCCGTATCCGGTCAATGGGGTTTCCCGAATGGGTGGCAATAATTTCATAGAGCTCGTCGCGAAGCTTAAGAATTTCACGGGTGGTAATCTCGATGTCGGTAGCTGGCCCTTCGGTCCCGCCCATTGGCTGGTGAATCATTACACGCGAATGGGGCAAAGCTGTTCGTTTACCCTTTTCGCCAGCTGTGAGTAACACCGCAGCCATTGATGCAGCCATACCCGTGCATATTGTGGCCACATCGGAGGTGATATACTGCATTGTATCGTATATCCCTAGTCCGGCATAAACGCTACCGCCGGGCGAGTTAATGTATATCTGAATATCCTTTGAGGGATCGGTTGACTCCAGGAATAGCAGCTGCGCCTGGATAATGTTGGCCACATCATCATCTATAGGCACTCCAAGGAATATGATTCTATCCATCATAAGCCTGGAGAAAACATCCATGGTTGCAACGTTCAGCTGACGCTCCTCAATAATTGTGGGTGAAATGTAGCTGTTGGTTATCGTTCCAAAGCGCTGAAGCGATAGGCTGCTGATACCCCGATGCTTAGTTGCGTATTTTTCGAATTCATTCATGATGCCTACTTTTTAAATTTAGTTTAGTAACGCAATTTAGCACCTAATTGTTAAATGCGGTAGAACTTTCAACAAAAATTAGCTGAGATGAGGCAAAACTATTTAACCTGCTGTTACGCCAGCCACCTATTTTCCTGAAACCGGCTCCAGCTTATCAAATTCCTCATGCGTAATCTCCTTTACATCAAGCGGTAGGTTTTCCTTAAACCATGCAATGACCTTGCGGCTGATAATGCCCTCCTGCATTTTACGTATTTCATCCTGGTTCTTCAATATATCCTTGGCATAGCGCTCAATGTACTCTTTCGGAAGGTAGCTCATACCGTAGGCCATAAATTGCTGCTGGGCGTATTCCATGGCAAAACTTTCCATCTCTTCGTTGGTAACGGTGAAGTTTTGCTCGCTGGCAATCTTGTTGCGGATTAGCTGCCACTTTAAATCCCCTTCAAAAAGCGGGTACTCGTTTTCTACCTGCTCCCGGGTAAACTTACCCTCGTTGATGGTGGTGAGCCACCTGATTAAAAAATCCTTTGGGAGCTGCATGTCGATTTTATTGAGAAGAATATTCCGAAGCTCAACGGCAAAGCGATTTTCGCCTTCATTCTTGAGTCCCGATTCAATTTCCTCGTCAATTTTCTGGTAGAATTCCTCCTCGGTGGTAACCACCCCCTCGCCAAAAACCCTGTCGAACAGCTCCTGGTTAAGCTCCGCCGGTTGGTAGTTGGAAGTTTTGTTTACGGTGAGCTGGAAAACTGGCTGAATGTTGGGCAAATTCTCCTTTTGAGTAGAAAGTAATGAAGCCCTGTCGGCCTCATTGGGAAAAGCTTTTTGAACATCAATGGTGAGTACATCACCCACTTTAACTCCTACCAGCTTAGCACGTTCATCAGGATCGGCAACCAGCTCAACCGAGATCGTGGCTCTTTCAACAAACAAACCTCCTTCGCGAGGAGTTTCATCACTATTAAGCTCGGTTAAAGTAGCCTCGATTAATCCCCTCTCGTTGGTCTCATCGGCTTCGGCAAAATGTCCAAACCGCATCAGGTAGCTGTCAATGTATTGCTTGCGTATCTTGTCGTCAGGGGCAATATTGTAGAATGGAATTTTATCCTTTTTCCCAAGCTTAATCTCAAACTCGGGGGCTACTCCAATTTCCCATGCCAGCTCAAATTCCTTATCGGTGTCCCAGTTTATGGTATTCTGCCCCTCGCTGGGCAATGGCTCTCCAAGAATTTTTATTTTCTCCTTATCAATATAATCCATTACGGCATCAAAGGCAATATGCGTAACCTCGTCAACCAGCACGTACTTGTAGTACATCCTATGTATAAGGGCTGCTGGTGCCATGCCTGGCCTAAAACCTTTAATGTTTGAGTTTTTACGGTAGTCCTTAAGTTTCTTTTCAACCTTTTCGACATAGTCGGCCTGCTCAACCCTTGCCCGAATGGAAATGGTTTGTTCGTTGGTATTTTCCTTAACTACATTCATAATATTTTGTATTACAACCATTTAATGGTTGGACATTTAAAAAATTAACCTCCATATAGAGGGCGCAAAATTAGAAAAACACCCCGTAACAACAAAATGGTTACCGTAATAAGCTTGTAGCCGGGGCTAAAAGTTGCTTATAAAATACGCTGTACATGTTGATGAAAACCGTCAAAGTGGTATATTTATCAAATAAAAAATGCCCTATGAACTCCACAGAATTCCATCGAAATATTTTGCTGGTGCTTATTCTCCTCACATTTTCCTTGAGCTACTCCCAAGCTCAATCCGATACGGTCAGAATAGGAGAAATGCTTCAGCGTGCCGAAGTCTTACGAACCACCAATCCAGATTCGGCCATAGGATTGGCTATCCAGGCACTTAACATCATCGATGGCAGCGATAACAAGGAACTCATGGTAAGGGTAGAACATACTCTTGGAAATTGCTACTACAGTCGAAACGATTTTGAACTGGCTCTTTCGCATCTTAAGAAATCCCTGCAGCTAGCCACAGAAGAAGGGCGAAAGTTCTGGGTTGCCATGAACTTGAACAGGATTGGTAATGTTTACCAGCTTAAAAGCGATTACGGCAGCGCCCTGCAAGCATACACGGAGGCTCTGAATATTAACAGGAGTATCGACAATAAGAGCCAGCTGGCCCGAACGCTGGTGAACATTGGAACAGTTTACAGCATCACGGGTAGCTACAAGGAGGCCATTGAGAACATGCTGAAGGCGCTGGAAACTTACGAGCAGGCAAAGGACTACGAGGGAATAGCATGGGCGTCGCTGAGCATATCGAGGCTTTTTTCCCGAATCGATCTTTACGAAAAAGCCCTGCAGTACGCCGAAAGCTCCCTAACCCACTACCGCCAGCTAAGCAACATAAACGGAGTTACTCTGGCCAAAACAGAGTTGGCCAATATTTACTACCACTTGGGCATGTACCCAAAAGCTAAGGAGATGGCTACCGATGTACTGGCGACAAATCAGCAAAATCAAAACATCTACGGGCAGGCTGCAAACCACCTTTTACTGGGAATTATCAACTTTGAGCTGGGCGATTACACCTCAGCAAAAAGCAACCTGTTGACCTCGCTGGAGCTAAAGAGACAGGTTAACGACAGCATTGACCTGGCCAAGCTAAGCCGCTACCTTGGAGAGGTGAACCTGAAAAGTGGCAATGTGGCAGCAGGTCTGGAATCATTGGAACAAGCCATGCGGATTGCCCAAAGGCAAAGAGTGCTCACCGACCAGCGTGACATATTCCTTAGCCTATCCCAGGCCTACCGGTTGAGGGGCGACTACAAAAAGTCGCTAGACTACTTCACCCGCTACTCAGCAGTGAAGGATAGCATTAACGCCAGCCAGATTGCCCGCATGGAGATGCAGTACGATTTTGACAAGCGGGAGCGGGAGCAGGAGCTTATATCCCGCCAGCGTGAGGCCATTCAGCAAGCCAAACTCGAACGTCAGCGTATGTTGACGCTCTTCATCTCCATCGCCCTGCTCCTTGCCGTTGCGCTGGCCGGGGTAATCTTCTACTTCTACCGTAACAAGAAAAAAATTAACGCCCTACTCGTGGCCCAGAACCAGGAAATACTCAGGCAAAAAGAGGAAATTGAGGCTCAAAAGGAGGAAATTGAAAGCCAGCGCGACCTGGCTGAACGCCAACGAGACCAAATAGCCGGCCAGCAAAAGCAAATTACCGACAGCATCAGGTATGCCAGCCGGATACAGTCGGCAGTTATGCCCCGTACCGATACCCTGGCAACCTTCCTGACCGACTACTTTATTTACTTCCAACCCAAAAACATTGTCAGCGGTGACTTTTTCTGGGTTACCCGTTTGAACGACGGACGTATAGCAATTGCTGTAGCCGACTGCACCGGTCATGGGGTGCCAGGGGCCTTTATGAGCATTTTGGGCATTACCCTGCTAAAGGAGATTATAGCCTACCAACAAGTTAACACTGCTGGCGATTTGCTTGATAAACTTAGGCAGATGGTAATCGCCGCTCTGAACCAGTCGGGACAGGTGCAGGATTCCCATGACGGAATGGATATGGGGCTGCTGGTTGTTGATGCCAAGGGAAGGAAAGCAGAATACGCCGGAGCCTACATGCCGTTACTTGTTTCCAGAAACTCCGAATTGCCTGAGGTTAGCGCTGGTGTTCAACCCGAAACAGCCAACGGATGGTCAATTTATGAGATTAAGGGTGACAAAATGCCCGTAGGTTACCATCTGGCAGGAGAACGCCCCTTTACAACTCACAGGTTCGACCTCCTCTCCAACGACACATTCTACCTTATGTCCGATGGTTACACAGACCAGTTTGGCGGAGCATTGAACCAAAAGTTGATGATGGTCAACTTCAAAAAAAATCTGCTTGGTCTCCAGACGCTCAGCCTATCAAGGCAAAACGAAGAGCTACAGAAACAATTAATAGAATTCCAGGGCACACAAAAGCAAGTGGATGATATCCTGGTGATGGGTTTTAGGTTATAGCTGGTAAACATACCCATAAAATAGCTACCGCTAAAGCGAGCGCAGCAATGTTTTTACCTATTCCCTAGTTTAATGCCAAAATCGCATTAATCCGATAGCTTTAGGTGAGCCAAATCTGCTACATTTGCAACCCGATAAACCATTGGTTACTTTCACCCTCAAATAATGGCAGGGGAATATCCATGAGGTACATCAAGTAAAAAAACAAACCGGACTACGCTAGCCGGACATAATGGGTTAATGTGGAGAAAATTGCGTAATGGATAAACAATAGATAACATAAGGGTATGGGAATGTCTAATAAAAAGTTCTTGGTTTACATTGCCGTCACAGTTGCAATGGCTTTTTGGGCGCTTTCTTTTATCTGGTACAAAGATGCCTATGTTTACTACAGGCCTATTACGCTAGTGTTCTTCCGTCTGGTAATTTCAGCGGCATTCCTTTACGTTTTTTCACTGGCTATGAGGAAGCTAGAACGGGTAAAAAAAGGCGACCTGAAGCTGTTTTTCCTGCTGGCCTTCTTTGAGCCGCTTCTATACTTTATTGGCGAGAGTTTTGGTATGACCCTTATCTCCTCCACCATGGCTGCCGTAATTGTTTCAACCATTCCCCTACTTAGCCCAGTTGGAGAATTTTTCATGTTCCATCGCAGGATTTCCACCACCAACCTCATGGGAATTATTGCCTCCATGCTGGGCGTATGCCTGGTAATCTTTCATAACGGATTTGGGCAGGTGGATGTTAATTTCACCGGGGTTGCCCTGATGTTTCTGGCGGTTTTTTCAACAGTTGGGTACTCGTTGATTGTAGGTAAGCTAACCGTAAAGTACAACGTTTACAGCATAATAACCTACCAGAATACCATTGGGGCACTTTACTTCATGCCGTTATTCCTTATTTTTGACTTCAACCACTTCCAAACTGTAGGTATTAGCTGGCAGGCTATGGTCCCGGTTATAAAACTTGGAATATTTGCATCAACTTTTGCATTTATGCTTTTCACCTATTCCATCAAGCACTTGGGAATAACCAGGGCAAACACTTTCAGTAACGCCATTCCGGTGCTAACGGCCATTTTCGCCTATTTCCTGCTCGATGAAGCCCTTACACCTGTGATGATTGCCGGTATTCTGGTGGTGGTATCTGGCCTTTTCCTTTCACAGATTTCACCTAAGACCAAAACTCAGATAGAGCTAAAGGTTTTGCCGGAGCATCCGGTTGTTGGCATTGGCCTACGGTTGCGAAAACTATTCAGAAAGTAGCCGGGTAAATTCGCTAAGCCAAACGACTATTGATTGCTATGTGAATTCCAAATTAAAAAGCCCCTCAAAAGGCCTGCTGCATTAAAGAACTGCTAACTTCATTGTTGAAATTAACCAGCCAAACATTACGCTTATACAGCTTCACCAAAACATTCACATGAAAACAAGCTCATCAAAAAGCATAACAAGTAATCGGTCGAATAGTGTTGGCTGCGATGCATCAGTAGCTGAACCACCAACTAAATATTGCTTCCCTGGTCTTTAGCGATCGATTCTGTGAATTTCAGCGCCAATGGCATTAAGCCTGCCGTCAATGTTTTGGTAGCCGCGGTCAATCTGCTCGATATTATGAATAATGCTCTTACCATCGGCCGACATGGCTGCGATAAGCAGGGCTACCCCGGCCCGAATATCGGGCGAGGTCATTACGGTAGGCCTCAGCCTAAGCTGCCTGTCGTGGCCAATAACGGTTGCCCTATGCGGATCGCAAAGAATGATCTGCGCTCCCATGTCTATTAGCTTATCAACAAAGAAGAGGCGGCTCTCGAACATCTTCTGGTGAATCAGCACCGAGCCCTTTGCCTGGGTGGCTACAACAAGAAAAACGCTGAGCAAATCGGGGGTAAGCCCCGGCCAAGGGGCATCGGCAAGCGTGAGGATGGACCCGTCAATAAAGGTGTCAATCTCGTAGTGCTCGTGGGGAGGGATGTGAATATCGTCGTTGGTAACCTCGAAGTTTATCCCCATTCGGCGAAAGGCATCGGGAATGATTCCCAGGTTGCCGAATGAGACATTGCGAATTGTAATATCGCTGCAGGTCATGGCAGCCAGCCCAATAAACGAGCCAATTTCGATCATATCGGGCAGAATGGTGTGCTCGCATCCACCAAGACCATCTACCCCCTCAATGGTCAGCAGGTTGGAGCCAATTCCAGAAATTCTGGCGCCCATCGAAACCAACATGTGGCAAAGTTGCTGAACATAAGGTTCGCAAGCTGCATTGTAAATGGTGGTTTTTCCGGGAGTCATGGTGGCAGCCATCAGGATATTGGCGGTACCGGTAACCGATGCCTCATCGAGCAGCATGTAGGAACCCTTCAGGTGTTTCCCCTCCAGGGTGAAAAAGTTGTCGTTAACATCGAAGTCAAACTCCACCCCTAGCTTCTGAAAGCCAAGCAGGTGGGTGTCGAGCCTACGCCTTCCAATCTTATCACCTCCGGGTTTGGGTGCATATGCTTTGCCATAGCGGGCAAGCAAGGGACCAACCACCATGATTGACCCACGGATGGCAGCTGCCTTAACCTTGAAATCGTCAGTGGTAAGATAATCAATGTCAATATTTCTGGCTATAAATGAATACGACGACTCGGATAAGCGGGTAACCTCGACCCCCATACCCTGAAGCAGCTCGATGAGCTTCACCACATCCCTGATGGCAGGAATGTTGTTTATGGTAATCTTCTCGGGGGTTAGCAGGGTGGCGCAAATAACCTGTAGCGCCTCATTCTTAGCTCCCTGAGGAAATAAGTCGCCTTTTAGACGCTTACCGCCAATTACCTCGAACGTTGCCATGCCACCCTAATGTTTTTTATGGTACTTGGTGCGGGGTTTGTTTTTAAATTCCTTGTTATCCACCAGCTTTGATCCGGGAGCCATTACCAACATGCCGTTGCTTAGGGTCTGCATATCGCGAAAAATATCATCATCGCTCACCGACTCCTTGTTCCATGTAATGTTGGCCTTTTTCATCTGGTTGGCAATAAGCTGCTTGAGGGCATCCTTCTCGGGTCCTTCCTCCATTGCTACAGCTTTTTCAATCATCATTTCAATTATTCGCCCGTAATGCTTAAACTTGATAGGGTTACCCGGGTATGGAACCCTACGGGGCTTTTCGTTGTACTGCTCCACGCTGGGAATGGGGTATGGAGAGTCTATATCAAGCTTGAAATCGGACATGATGAACAGGTGATCCCATAACTTATGTTTAAAGTCGTTAATATCCCTGAGATGGGGGTTAAGGTTCCCCATTATGGCGACAAGGGATTTTGCCAGCCTGTTGCGTTCGTCCCTATCTTCAACGGATGCAATGTAGTCAACCATTTGCTGTATGTGCCTTCCGTACTCCGGAAGAGCGAGTTTCTTTCGCTGGGTGTTGTAGTCCATTAGAAATATTTAAAAGGTAAAAATAAAAAATTTCGGGATGTATGTAATAAATAGCTGGCGGTAAGCCTAATGCAGTACATCATTTTATGCTGCAAAGTTAGGTTATCGGTTGTAAAAATGCAAACTGCCTGAAAGGGTTAAGCATCCTCACGTGACTTAAGGGATTGAAAAAGTTGGCACCTGCAGCATCAGCCTTTCCGGTTAAGCTGAAGCTAAGCTATTCCCTTCAGGTTGGCAAACTTAATGAGAAGGTTTTTTTGGCCTGCCTCCGTGAATAGCACGGTTGCCTTTTTGTTAGCGCCTTCGCCTTCGACACTTAAAACCTTACCCTGGCCAAACTTTCCATGGTAAACCTCCACGCCTTCGCAAATTTCCTCGGGTGGAAGCTCTTTTAGGTTTTCCGGAACGGATACGGGTGTCCTGCCCGGGGGCTGTGAATAGGGAGCTGCCCGATTTCCAATTGATTTTTTTTCAAAATTGTTTATGCTGGTCTGTCGGGATAGCTCACTGGTTGCTTTTAGATGACCTCCACCATCAGGTTCAAAGGGGGATTCAACGTAGCGCTGATCAATCTCGCTTATAAACCGGCTGGGATTGGAAATGTTAATGTTTCCCCATTTGAGCCGGGTTTGGGCAAATGAAATGGTTACCCCCTTGGCTGCCCGGGTAAGCGCAACATAGAACAACCGGCGTTCTTCCTCCAGCTCCTCCGGCGTGTTCATGGACATGTTTGAAGGGAAAAGGTTCTCCTCCAGCCCTGTTAGGAAAACGTAATCAAACTCAAGCCCCTTAGCCGAATGGATGGTCATAACGCTAATACGGTTCCGGTCGTTGGGGTCATCGTTGTCCAAGGAGGTGAGCAGTGCAACATTTTCAAGGTAGTCAACAAGCGTAGTGGTTTCGTCAACACCTTCATTCCTGCGCGCCTCAATAAACTCCCTGATGCTGTTGAGCAGCTCCTCAATGTTTTGCAGTCGGGAAAGCCCCTCCTGTGTTTTATCGGCCTTAAGATCGGTAAGGATGCCGGAATTGCGGGCAATGGAGTAGGCCGCCTCATAGGCATCGGCCGTGTAAACAGCCGATTGGAAACCGCCAACCATACCAACAAAATCGGTCAGCTTTTTTACAGCAGCAGGTTTTAACTGGTGGTTAAGCTGTTTTAGCTGTTGAGCTGTTTCCCAGAGGCTTATATTTTGGACGTTTGCAAGTTCCTGCAGGTGTTGAAGGGTGGTGCTGCCAATACCCCTTGCAGGGTAGTTAACAATTCGTACAAAGGCCTCATCGTCATTAGGGTTCACGGATAGCCTGAAGTAGGCAAGCAAATCCTTTATCTCCTTCCGCTGGTAGAATGATAGGCTACCGTAAACCCTGTAGGGTATGTTTCGCTTGCGGAGGGTTTCCTCAAAAATACGCGACTGGGCGTTAGTTCGGTACAGAATGGCAATATCGCTGTAGGCACAACTCTTATCCCTGATGGTGTTGAGAATTTCGGAGGCCACCAGAAAGCCTTCCTCCTGATCGGTATAGGCCTTTATCAGCTTGATCTTATCGCCCACCTCGTTGGCCGAAAAAGCAACCTTTTTGATTTGCTTCTGGTTATTTTCAATAACGCTGTTAGCAGCATTAACAATGGTTTGAGTAGAACGGTAGTTTTGCTCAAGCTTAAAGAGCTTGTAGTCGGGGTAATCGTTCCGGAAGTTGAGGATATTTTCGATTTTAGCGCCCCTGAAGGAGTAAATACTTTGCGCATCATCGCCAACCACGCAAACATTCCTGTACTTCTCCGAGAGTTTTTTTACAATGAAGTACTGGGCAAAGTTGGTATCCTGGTACTCGTCAACCAGGATGTAGCGGAACCTGTTCTGATACCGCAGCAGCACATCCGGAAAGTCGCGGAAAAGAATGTTTATGTTTAGCAGCAAATCGTCAAAATCCATGGCAGACGATTTAAAACAGCGCTGGGTGTAAAGGGAGTACAAACGGCTCATTTCCGACTTGCGGGCTTTCACATCCTGTGCAATAATACTTGAGTTTGCGGCGTAGGCCTGCGGGGTAACCAGGTTATTCTTAGCTGAGGATATACGCGACAGCACCTCGCCGGGCTTATAAACCTGGCTGTCGAGCCCCAGCTCTTTTATGATTTGAACAATCAGGTTACGGGAGTCGGTAGTATCGTAAATGGTGAAATTCTTACTGTAGCCCAGGAGCTCTGCTTCGGAGCGGAGAATACGAGCAAAAATTGAGTGGAAAGTTCCCATCCAGAGCTTATGGGCGTCGGAATCCCCAACAATTTTGGCAATACGTTCCTTCATCTCCCGCGCGGCCTTATTGGTAAAGGTCAGGGCAAGTATCGACCAGGGGGGCACGCCCAGGTTGAGCAGATGGGCAATTCGGTAGGTAAGTACTCTTGTTTTACCCGATCCGGCAGCCGCAATAACCAGGCTGGGACCCTCGGAAGTAGTAACAGCCTCACGTTGGCTTTCGCTCAACTCGTCAAGGTAGCTGTGCATGGTGTGGTATTTTCAACCTGCAAAAATAGTCCTGAAAAATGGCTATACAAAAAATGACCGGCAAAACATCGGTTGAAAGAGCTTCGATAATTATAAGTCTCATAATATCAGCACCGAAGGAACAGTTTTAGAAGAATAGACGATTGAAGGAAAACACATCGGGACGGTGGAAATTTTACTTCTACTAAACAACCGCAGCTTCTCCCGGGGCCGAATTTCCATGTACAAGATGTTCGATTTTGGTTATGGCCAAATTGAGGAGAACAAAGAAATTATGCCCGAAAAATGCTCAACCCTGCATTTTCGAAACCCAAACATGGATAAAAACCATTTAAGGGGAAACTTAACATAAAAAGGTGTTGTGGTTTAAATAAATAGTTATACCTTTGCAACCCACTTGATGTTTAAAAATGCAAGGATCACAAAACAACAGGTATTAACTTAAAACTAGGAGTTTACAGTGGATACACTAAGCTACAAGACGGTTTCGGCCAACAAGGCAACCGTTACAAAAGAGTGGGTTGTGATTGATGCCACCAACCAGGTTCTGGGTAGGTTGTCGAGCCAGGTTGCCAAGATACTTAGAGGCAAGCACAAACCCAACTACACGCCACACGTTGACTGTGGTGACAACGTTATTATCATTAATGCTGAGAAGGTTAAGCTCACCGGCCATAAGCTTACCCAGAAACAGTACGTACGACACACAGGCTATCCCGGAGGACAACGATTCTCGACCCCGAAGGAAATGCTTCAGCGCAAGCCCATTTGGGTTGTTGAACATGCTGTTAAGGGTATGCTCCCAAAAAACAGGCTTGCATCGGATCTGTTCAGGAACCTACATGTATATGAGGGTCCCGAGCATCCGCACGAGGCACAAAAGCCAAGAGTACTAGATTTGAGCACTTTTAAATAGTTTAAGGTATGCAGATTTACAACGGATTAGGAAGAAGAAAGTCGGCTGTAGCCAGAGTTTACCTGCGCGAGGGCAAAGGTAACATCGTTATTAACGGCCGGGATATGAAGGACTACTTTCAATCGGAGCTGCTGCAGTACGTCGTTATGCAACCACTTAACGTACTTAATGTTGGTGGAAATTTCGATATCAAGGTTACCCTTGATGGTGGCGGTGTTAAGGGCCAAGCCGAAGCAGTAAGGCTGGGTATCTCCAGAGCGCTGGTTGAGTACAACCCCGATAACAAGCCCACCCTTAAGGCAAATGGGTTTATGACACGCGATTCACGCAGCGTTGAGCGCAAGAAACCCGGTAGGCCAAAGGCTAGAAAGAGATTTCAATTCAGCAAACGTTAAAATTATAAATTTTCCCATAGTAGTTTGGCAAGCAGTTTAGTGATAAATTGCCCAGACTCCCCCACGGGACTACTGTGCGATTGCCAATTAATCTAAACTAAAAAACAACCATGTCAAGAACATCATTTCAGGAGTTGCTCGATGCAGGAGTGCACTTTGGCCATCTAAAACGCAAGTGGAATCCCAAGATGGCGCCATACATCTTCATGGAGAAGAATGGCATTCACATCATCGATCTCCACAAAACCGTAGTAAAAATAGATGAGGCTGCTGCTGCAGTAAAGCAAATTGCCAAATCGGGACGCAAAATCCTCTTTGTTGCTACCAAGAAGCAGGCCAAGGATATTGTGGCCGAGCGAATTAAACCAATAAACATGCCCTATGTTACGGAGCGCTGGCCAGGCGGAATGCTCACCAACTTTGCCACTATCCGTAAGGCCGTTAAAAAAATGTCCTCCATCGACAAGATGATGACCGACGGCACCATTGATACCCTATCAAAACGTGAAAAACTTCAGGTTTCGCGTCAGCGAGCCAAGCTGGAAAAGAACCTCGGCTCAATTGCCGACCTCAACAGGCTGCCAGCAGCCCTTTTTGTAGTGGATGTTCAGAAGGAATACATCGCTGTTCGTGAAGCCAAGCGGCTTAACATACCGGTAATTGCAATGGTTGATACCTGTTGTGATCCTACTCCCATTGACTTTGTAATTCCGGCTAACGACGATGCTTCCAAATCCATTGCCCTGATAGTTGACATTATGGCCAAAGCTATTGAGGAAGGGCTTGAGGAAAGAAAGGCTGAAAAGGAAAAAGAGCCAGCCCAAAAGGAAAAGAGCGAAGAACAGCCCACCCGAACCCGTGCCCGCAAGGTAAAGGTTAAGGTTGAATCAACCCACAATGAGGGGAATGCTGAAGTTGCCGATTCTGTTGAGGAGGTAGCCGAACAAAACACAAGCGTTGAAGAAAACGAGCAAGAGTAGTAAATTCTAAAAAGGGAAAATATATGCCAAATATAACTGCAGCAGATGTCTCCAAACTACGAAAGATAACCGGAGCAGGAATGATGGATTGCAAGAATGCCCTGGTTGAAGCTGAAGGAGATATTGATAGGGCTATTGAGCTTATTAGGGAACGGGGAAAGGCAATTGCCACCAAAAGAGCAGGCAGAGAGGCAGGTGAGGGTGCTGGTTTAGCAAAAGTGAATGCCAACGCTACCCGTGGTGCAATGATTGTACTCAACTGCGAAACCGACTTTGTGGCTAAAAATGAAGACTTCCTTAAGGTAGCCAAAAAAATTCTAGACTTTGCGCTTGATACAGCTCCATCGAACCTCGAAGCGCTTAAGGAATCTGTTATGGAAGGCCGAAAGGTTTCCGATATGATTACCGAATTCTCCGGAATTACCGGGGAAAAAGTGGAGCTCTCCTACTACGATCAGGTTGAAGCCCCCATGGTAGTTCCCTACATTCACCCGGGCAATAAGCTGGCCACCATAGTCGGCCTTAGCAAGGTTACCGACATGCAGGTTGCCAAGGACATAGCCATGCAGGTTGCCGCTATGAACCCTGTTTCAATTGACAAGGAGGATGTTCCCGAAGAGGTCAAGCTGAAAGAACTTGAAATTGGCCGCGAGCAGGCACGCCTTGAAGGAAAACCCGAAAACATGCTCGACAAGATTGCCGAGGGTAAACTTCAGAAATTTTTCAAGGAAAGCACCCTGCTGAACCAGGAGTTCATCAAGGATAACAAGATGACCGTTCGCCAGTACATCCAGAGCGCCGATAAGGATTTGAAAGTTCTGGCCTTTAAACGGGTATCGCTCAATGTTTAGCACAACATCAAAGCATTAAAACCTCGTG
>DCDD01000052.1 GCA_002316235.1 Bacteroidales bacterium UBA1064 | reverse complement strand
TGTTGTTTATTAGAATATTATTTAATATTTAGTTATGCTTAAAGATCAAAAATAACTGTCCTATTTAAAAAGTTTTAATTATATTAAAGTTACATCTGTAACCTTATAAATTTATATAACACCATACAGGCCAATATCAGGTTAACATAATTAAAACTGTTGGGGAGTAAAAAAATAGCAAGTTATCCTGTAAGCCGGGTTCTGTACGATGTTAATCGCCTCTACCATTCATCTGTGACTGTAGTTGCCTACAGCCTAAAGCGACCTACCCCTTCCGATACCACCTATGAGTGGAGCAAGGCGGGTAACCCTGTCTCTTACGAGATCGGAATATACATGGTCTTGCAGCCCATGAGGTGTACGGCATTCCGTATTGCTACGAAACCCGGTGGGCTCTTACCCCACCTTTTCACCCTTACCCTGCCAGCGGCAGAGCGGTTATTTTCTGTTACACTACTATGCCCTCACGAGCATCTTCCTGTTAGGAAGCATGGCACCCTTTGCTGCCCGGACTTTCCTCTCCTGTATTTCAAGAAGCGATAGAGCGGATAACTTGCTATAGAAGATTATACTACTTTAGGTAAACCAAGGTTGCACCAAATCCATACTCTTTAAATGAGGCATCCTGATATTTTAAACCAGCAAACCTGGTGTCAAGTAGCTTGTGAATTTCGTACTTCAGCTTGCCGTTACCAACGCCGTGAATGAACACCATTCTTTTGGTGTTGGACTTAATGCCTCCCTGAAGCGCTGTTTCAAAGCGGGCAAGCTGAATATTAAGAATTTCTCCTGGAGAAAGGTTACTCCAGCTATCAACTAGCTCTTCAATATGCAAATCAACCTCTTCAATTTCATTGACCGGAAGTGATTTTTTAGGCTTATTCTTAACGTGCTGGTTTTCCTTCTCTTGTATGATTCCCTGTATAGATTCCCTATCCATTCTTTCCAACAGCACCTCTTTTTGGGTATCTGCAATAGTAACAAGACAGGCTTTTTCATCGAAATAATCATTTTCCACGTAGCTGGCTGCAAGTTGAAGCTTGAGCGAGGCTATCTCAACATCGTAGAATTCTGGCTGATAGGCTTTAAATGGCATTCCTTTGTGGTAAATAGCCTGCAAGTTCAACGTTTTCGCGCTTCTAGCCTCATCGTTTACAAGGTATGCAACCTGTTCTTTAGTATCGGCTTCAAGCAATCCCGAAATAATTGGATTTAGCTTTCCTTCATTCCATGATGATAAGGTGTAAAAAATCTTATAGCTGCTGTCGTTAATTAGAAACAACTTTAAGCCACTGCTTGCAAGCGTGTATAGGCTATCAGGAACAAACCCAAGTAAAAGCATTATATCATCACCCTGTCTCTCCGTTGCTCCTTGCATGCTTATGCCTGCTGCACTACCTGCCTTTTGATTGCTTTCTTTAGGATGCTTATCTGTTTGTTTGGGAAGAGTGGGCATTGGTAATGAATCATCACCAATAATCTGACTGTCGGCATTCCGGTTAATAACAACAACTTCTGCTGCCAGAACCGGTATTTCAAACCCGTCATCAGTTTCAACCAAAACCATTCGCTTATCAAGAATCCTTAGAACCTTACCCCCGCCAACCTCATTCAGAAAACGCACCCTATCTCCAACCTCAACTTTCATACTCTATTTATTTTTAAACTCATGATTTAACCCAATCCATTAAAGTTAAAAGAACTGCAAAATTAGCTAATTTTGCCATTTCAAGGGAATAGGGATACAACAGCGTGAGTTTGAATTCTAATGTGATGTTTACTCCAGGCAATATTAGCATTTCCGATTTTGAGTATAGCTTACCAACCGACCGAATAGCCAGCCACCCATTAAGTAAAAGGGATGAGTCGAAGTTGTTGATATACAGGGATGGGGAAATTGGAAGCGATGTTTTCAAAAATATAGGCAACTACCTTCCTGAAGGGAGTCGTTTAGTTTTAAATAACACCAAGGTAGTTAGTGCCCGGATAATCTTCCTGAAAGAAACCGGGGCTACAATTGAGGTTTTCTTACTAGAACCTGTATTCCCGGCAGATTATTCGGTTTCCTTTTCAAGCCACGAACCAGTAGTATGGAAATGCATGGTTGGAAATCAAAAGCGATGGAAAACAGATACGCTAGAGCGAACAGTACCTCAAACTGACACTAAATTAAAGGTGAGAAAATCGAAAAAGGTGTCCGATGGATTTGAGGTTGAGTTCAGCTGGACCAACACCGACCTATGCTTTGCACAAGTTGTAGAGCTTTGTGGTGAAGTGCCCATACCCCCCTACCTGAATAGGCAATCGGAAGAAGTTGACAAGTACCGGTATCAGACCATATATGCCCAACCCGAAGGGTCAGTGGCAGCACCAACAGCAGGGTTGCACTTCACTCCCGAGGTATTTAGCAATTTAAAAAAGTTAGGAATTACTCCTGATTACATAACGCTTCACGTTGGTGCAGGGACATTTAAGCCAGTTAAGGCCGATGTAATAATCAACCACGAAATGCACACCGAGCATTTCCTTGCCGACATTGACCTCATAAAGGGTATGTCCGAATGCGACAATTTTAGAGTGGTGGTGGGAACAACAACCCTTAGAACACTTGAAAGTCTTTATTGGCTTGGCGTAAAGGCCTCCCAAAACCAGCTATGCCCTCCATACTTCATTTCGCAATGGGAACCCTATAAAACTGAACCTATTCCCTTCAAAGCAGCTTTTTATGAACTTTGGCGCCACATGGAGGCTAATGGCCTAGAGACCCTGATGGCCTCGACACAAATAATTATAGCACCAGGATATAACGTTCAAACGGCAGACGCGCTTGTTACCAACTTTCACCAGCCCCGTTCGACTCTTCTACTGCTGGTATCGGCATTTATTGGTGAGCAATGGCATGATGTTTATGCCTATGCGCTCAGGAATGATTTTCGTTTTCTTAGCTATGGAGACTCCAGCTTACTTTTCAGGTCATAAAATATGATGAACAGCGTATTTCTACCTACAAGCCTAAAGGAGATAAATGCTCTGGGTTGGGAGAGCGCTGATATAATTTTATTTACAGGAGATGCCTACGTTGACCATCCTGCTTTTGGGGCAGCGGTTATTGGGCGGGTGCTGGAGAACGAGGGATACAAGGTGGCCATTGTGCCACAGCCAAACTGGAGAGACGATTTAAGGGATTTCCGCAAGCTTGGCAGGCCAAAACTTTTTTTTGCCGTTACCTCGGGCAATATGGATTCGATGGTTAACCACTATACGGCCAACCTGAGGCTTAGGAGCACAGATGCATACTCAGCAGGAGGGAAAGCAGGGTTTCGCCCCGACTACGCCATAACAACCTACTGCAACATACTTAAGAAACTCTACCCTGAAGTGCCTATCGTGATTGGGGGAATTGAAGCATCTTTAAGGCGACTGACTCACTACGATTACTGGTCGGACACGCTGAAACCCAGCATTTTGATTGATAGTCATGCCGATATACTAGTGTACGGAATGGGTGAGCAGCCAATTGTGGAAATAGCCCGACAGGTAGCTAATGGTAAAGCACCATCCGAACTAAAGAATATACCCCAAACCGCTTTTTTCGTCGCTAATATTCCAGAAGTTGCTGCAGATAGTAGCCTCATCGAACTACATTCCTATGAAGATTGCATAAAGAGTAAAAAATATTTTGCCGAAAATTTTAAACTTTTTGAAAGGGAATCCAACAAGCTTGTTCAGAAAACGATAGTAGAGCCTGTTGGTGATGGTTTTGTTGTGGTAAACCCACCCTATCCACCGCCTGCTGTAGGTGAAATAGACAAGTGGTATGCATTACCCTACACCCGATTACCACATCCCAGGTATAAGGGAAAAGATATTCCGGCATGGGAAATGATAAAATTTTCGGTCAACATTCATCGCGGGTGCTTTGGGGGTTGCAGCTTTTGCACCATATCAGCTCATCAAGGTAAATTCATTGCTTCAAGGTCGGAAAAATCTGTACTACGAGAGGTAGAGCAGGTAATTGAAATGCCTGGCTTTAAGGGATTCCTTAGCGATATTGGAGGGCCTTCGGCAAATATGTACATGATGGGTGGAATAAAGCGAGAAAAATGCAGGGAGTGCACTCGTTACTCCTGCATCTATCCTTCCATTTGCTTAAACCTAAATGCCAGCCATAGCGCAGCAAACAACCTGTACATTAAAATTCGCAGCATGCATGGGGTTAAGAAGGCGTTTGTTAGCAGCGGGGTAAGGTATGATTTGTTTACAGGCAGAAACACCCAGGCCGAAAAGGATTATTTCGAAAACCTTTGTCGTTTTCACATCTCGGGTAGGTTAAAGGTAGCCCCGGAGCACACGTCCGAAAAAGTTCTTAAACTGATGAGAAAACCCAGCTTCAGGAAGTTTCGGCAATTTAAGACCGAATTTGACCTTATAAATAAAAAATATGCTTTAAATCAACAGCTTATACCCTACTTTATTTCGAGCCATCCGGGAAGTACCGAAGCAGACATGCAGGAGTTAGCCAGGGAGATTAAGGAGCTAAATATAAGACCCGAACAGGTGCAAGATTTCACTCCAACGCCAATGACCCTAGCTTCGGCAATGTACTACACAGGAATAAATCCCTATACTGGTGAAAAAATTTATGTGGCCCGAAGCCGAAAGGAAAAGCTCAAGCAGAATAGCTACTTCTTCTGGTATAAAGCCCAAAACACAAAAGGAAGCTAATACACAAACAGGGTGGTCAGTCTTAAAAAATTATCCTGACAAAGGTTGATGTAACCTCACCAAAAGGTTGGTCATTAGCCCATACCAGGGGAATCAACTTCCAACTGCATCGAGCCCTTGCGAAATCACCCGGGTGATTTCTTGACCGTTTTCAATGCCCAACGATAACCTAATCATACCGGGGAATGGGTATTTATCGCCCCAAACAGGCTCAACAGGCATGAGGATAGTATCAGCATCCCCCAGGGTGGGGATTAGGGGTATGCTATCCGAAACGGCATTAATAAACTCATTGCATTTTTTCTGCTTATCTTCAAACGAAGCGCCCTTAAGATCGAAGGTAACTATACCACCAAATCCCCTACCCTCAAAAAGTTTGGAGGCAACCTCGTGCGAAGGGTGATAATCCATTCCTGGGAATATAACCTTCTCAACCTTGCTGCTTGCAGAAAGAAACTTGGCAACGGTAGCCGCATTCTCAAAATGGCGATTAATCCGAAGGTTGAAGGTTTTCAGCATATCATGAAGGCGGTAGGCATCATCTGGAGAAAGCATGTGGCCAACCAGCTTACGATATTCAATCGCTGACCTGGCTAGTTCCGGGCTATTTCCGGAAACTACGCCTGCAGAAAGGTTACCATGACCAGAAAGGTATTTTGTAGCGCTATGAATTACCAGATCGGCACCAAAGTCGAGTGGTTTGAAGAGGTATGGGGTTGCAAAAGTATTATCAACAACAACTGCAGCTCCATATTTCTTTGCTATGCGAATAATCTCAACCGCATCGGCAACGATAAGCATAGGGTTGGAAATGACCTCAAAAAATACCACATCAGGTTTATGAGTGGTCATGAACGAATCGAATTCTACATTTGAATACGCTTCGCCACTAGGACTAAAACGTACTGCGTCAACACCCCTTCTGGAAACCAGGATGCTATCAATATATGAATTTGTACCACCATAAATTTCGGTGAAAAATGCCCATTTGCATTTATGATTTGCCCTTTGGAAAACCGATAGGGCAATATCGATTGCAGCCATTCCCGACTGGCATAAAAGTGACCACTGGGAGCCTTCGATAGAAGCCAAATACTCCTCGGCAGCAACAACAGTAGGATTCCTATAGCGGGAGTAAATGTACAGTTCGGGGGTAATTGGGAGGGATTGTTCATCAGAAAAGGCTTTTTGAGCTGTTGGAATATCCTTCAAAAGAAAGCCGGCATCTCTATAAAGAGGTGTACGGTAAGATTTTACATTGTATGTTTTCATTGCAGGAATAATTTATTTATGCTGCAAGGTAAAAAATTGGTGGGTAATTTGCGCTGGATGAAAAGTAATAACTTATTTTGCCCAAAAATCAAGGTTATGATCAATGGCATAGACTGGGCGATTGGGTTAGGTTGTGCAATAACTGTAAGCGCAGCCGATGGAACCATTCTCTACATGAATGAGAAATCGCAAAAAGTTTTTGAAAAGTGGGGTGGAAAGGAACTTATTGGGCAACGCCTTTGGGGGTGTCATAGCGAAAAGTCGGTGGAAACCATTAAACGTTTAATAGAAAACAAGGAAAGTAATTGCTATACTATTGAGAAAAACGGAGTAAAAAAACTAATCTACCAGACGCCTTGGTTTGATGGAGAGGAACTTGGAGGATTAGTGGAAATTTCCATTGAGCTGCCCGCCAGCATTCCACATCACGTTCGTTAATAAGTATACAATCAGCAGGAATGGGGGAATCCTTTTGCTCTAGAAACTACTTCCCTCTTCTCCAGCGGGAAAATAAAGGAATTTTGGATGAAAAAGACTCGGGAAATATTCCGGCATTTGCCTTTCGGACATCTTCTATTGTATAGAAAAGCTTGGGATCGAAGTCCAGAAGGATTTTCTGAATTTCATCGAGCCGCTTCCTGTTGATAACCGAGTAAACCATATTCACCCCTCCCCTGCCACCTTCTGCCTTTACTGTAGTAGCTCCAAAGCCATTTGAATTCAGAAGCTTAACCAGGGTTGTTCCATCAGCAGAAGTAATGATTCTAATGAAAAGCTTTCCAACGGCAATTCTTTCCTCAACCAGCATCCCAATGTAGTTGCCTGTAGCGAATCCTGCCGCATATCCAAAGTAGCAGGCAAAGTTGTTAAGGTTACTCATTATCTGGCTTATGGCAATCACCCATATAAATACCTCAAAAAAGCCAAGAATGGGAGCGACTTTTTTATGTCCCTTGGAGACAAATATAATTCTAAGTGTGCCAATAGTAACGTCGCAAATTCTTGCACAGAAAATCAGAAATGGGAGTACCAGGTATGAATACAGGTTTGAGTCGAGAAAATCTGTCATATTGATAGAATGTTTTAGTACAAAAGTAGCTGTTAAAACCAACAGTTTTTATATGCACGTGTATTATACTCCTATTTTTATATCTACCTTTGAAAATGCGGTTTAGGTACTTAAAATGAAGATATTTTGAAAAGGAAATCAAGATTTTAAGGAGTTATTCGATGAATGCAGGATTTAAAATAGCGATTTGCATGGTTGTTTTGCTACAACCTGGCGAAACAGCCTTTTCGCAAAATTTGGAGAATTTTGGAGCTGGCATTATAAAACAGGAAGAGCTGATTCAAACGGTTGGCTTCCTTTCCTCATCGCGGTTCCATGGCAGGTTACCCGGGAGCATGGAGTACGAGCAGGCTGCGAGATATGTTGCAACCCGGTTTAAAAATGCAGGAATCAAACCGGTTGGACAGCCAAGCATGCTGCAGTACTTTAATGATGAGGTAAACCTCATACATGACGCTAGCTGCTTTATCCTAAATAGTAATGGACGCCCCATTATCCCGCTTACTCTTGGTGAAGACTTTGTGTGCCGGGGTTTTACAGGATCGGGTCATGTGAAGGGCGAAGCTGTTTTTGCCGGATTTGGCATGAAGCAACCCAACTACGATGATTACCGCAACATAAACGTCAAAGGCAAGATAGTGGTAGCATTCAAATCGGCTCCTCCTTGGACGTCAGAAACGGGCAGCTGGGGCGACACCTCCCCGAGAGCAAAAGCGAGAACTGCTAAAGAACAAGGAGCAGCGGGAATCATTTTTATAGCCGATCCAAAGGTCTTTCCGCCTACCATGATATATGGAAGCATAGCATGTGGCGATGGCCCCCACCTGTTTGATTTTCCAATGATTCAACTTAGCGATAGAGCAACGGACAGCTTGTTTGCCGAGCTGCCAGTAAAAGCCCCTAACTTGTATGAGCAAATTTGTCAAGATAAAGCTCCGCACTCAATTGAGCTGGGTAGAAGCGTTTTAGTAAATGTTAAAGCTGAATACTTTGCTGAAAAACCCACTGCCAATGTAGTTGGAATTGTTGAGGGAAGCGATTCGCTGCTTAAAAACGAGTACGTTGTGCTGGGAGCACATCTCGATCATGTGGGGTATCAAGGTGAAAAGCTCTACTTTCCGGGTGCAAATGATAACGCTTCAGGAGTAGCAGCCATAATTGCAATTGCCGAGGCTTTAAAAAAATCGAAGGTGGAAATTAAACGCTCCATAATATTTATTGCCTTTTCATCTGAAGAATCAGGGTTGCGCGGTTCTAAATATTTTGTTGACCATTCCCCAGTTGACTTTTCAGAGGTGGTTGCCATGCTTAACTTCGACTGTGTTGGACAGGGCGATAGCATTGCCATTGGAGGAAGGTTGAGTTTTCCTAAACTGTGGAAAAAAGTTAAAAAAATAGACAAGCACACAACAAAACTACTTTCAACCAGAACGTTTGGAGGGGGTGGAGCCGATGCAGAGGCATTTTACAGGGCGGGCATCTCTACGCTGTACTTCAACACTACTAATGGGTACAAGCATCTCCATTCTCCAAGCGACAGGGCTGAAACAATAAATCCTGAACTGATAGAAAAAGTAGCAAAACTAGGATATTTAGTTACAGTTGATTTGGCAAATGGTAGGTATAAAGGTGAAAGAGACAGGCAACGAAAGAAGTAAATCCCTATTTATGAATCTGTAAAAAATTCATCATCCTTCTGTGTAAATCAACTGGCAGACCTTCCTGTTATAATTATTTTCCTTCAATCCATTTGATTACCCTTTCAGAATTGGGTTTTTCTCCAGGATCTATAACCATTACCAATATGCCCCTCTCGTCAATAAGGTATTTCTGAAAATTCCACTTCACCTCGCTATCCATCACTCCATTCAAGCTTTTACTTGTAAGCCAGCCATATAAGGGATGCATATCCTTCCCCTTAACAGATATTTTGCCCATCATCGGAAAGGAAACTTTGTAGGTTGAGGTGCAAAACTCCTTTATCTCCTTATTTGAACCAGGCTCCTGCTTCATAAAATTATTCGCTGGAAAACCAATCACTACGAAGTTTTGATCCTGATACTTTTCGTATAACGCTTGCAGATCGGCATACTGTGGGGTATAGCCACACTTAGAAGCAGTATTGACTACCATGATTTTTTTGCCCTTTAGGCTTGACATGGGAAAATCGTTACCATCAATATCCTTTACGGTAAAATCGTAAAATGATCCTGTTTGTCCAGCTGCAGTGCCAACAACAGTCATGAGCACGCAAAAAACTAATATTCTCATCGGATTGGAAGTTTTAGTACTATCTGCATACTAAAACAGCTGCGTGCAGAAAATGTTCGAATAAGCTATATCCTTTCAAAGGTTGAGCTAAGCACCCAACCCTTGCTTCCATCGGCAATTTTGATTTCGCTCCATTCACCAAGCGAACGGGTAACCATTACCTTTGTTCCTGCATGAAGGATAAAAATATCACTACCGGTTGAGGCTGGAGAACTTTTAACTGAAACAACAGGGGCAAATAGAATAGCATGATTTCTTTGAATGGACTGATTACGAAGGCTAATACTGCAGGTAAGGGAAATAACAAAAACAATAGTAAGCAGTATAGATCCGGCAAAAGTTAAGTGTTTGATGGTGTACCTGTTGGTAAATATATAAAACGCAACCGCAACCATCACTAAAAGGAATGCAAAAAAGGCAATATAAGCCCATGTATTAGAGGAAAACCAACTTCTGAAATTTTTAGCGGCTGTCACCAGCATTAACTCAGGCAAGGGTTCAATCTTGTCAACAACATACGTTCGGGCTAAATCAAGGTTGAACTGTATATCCTCGTCTTTAGGACTTAAAAGGTTAGCCCGTTCATAGTTAAGAATGGCAGCAGGAATGTCCTTCATTTTGAAGTAAGCGTTGCCAAGGTTGTAGTAAACTTCAGCACTGGTGTAACCCTGTCCAATGATAGCTTCGTAGCGTTGAGCAGCTTCTTTAAAATTCCCAGAGGTGTACAGCTCGTTTGCCTGCTTCATAAGCTGGCTGGGATTTTGCGCAAGCAAACTCCATAATGGAGCACAAACCAGCAGCACTATATTAAGTAATCGCTTCATACGTTATTAAGATTTTACCAAAGTCGGGACTTAACTTTTCCGAGATTTTCCTCCAGCTGCAAAATAAGCGAGTAGGTATCTTTATAAATGGTTTCCAATTGAAGGTGCTCGGATGATGGAGCAAAGCGAGCATACTCACAAGCTTCAATAATCCTAATAAACTCATCAATTGCAGATTCACTCACACCTTTACCGGAAAGTGCTTCCCTAACGCTTTCGGTAGTAAGCGAGGCGACGGGTAAATTAAGCTTATCGGATGCATAACCCCATAAGGCCTTGTGAATTTCCTCGTAAAATTTTTCTCCTTCATCCAACCTGAGCATTTCTTGAGCTACCTGCAACCTTTTCTGAGCAATTTTCTGAGCATGCTTGTTTCTAACAAAACCAGTATCCTGTATTTGCTTGCGGTATTTTCTGAATACAAACAGAAAAACAGCAAAGAGGATTACAACCAAAATATAGGAGAACAGGTACATTAGAGAACCTACAACGAAGGAGTTAATAGGCTTTAATCTTACAGGGTTTGTCTTAATAAACCTAATATCCTTGCCTATAAACTTCACATCTTCCTTGCTTAAACCACTTGTAAGCACCACTGCCCCTGTTGCCGAGGAGTCGGGAATA
The DNA here is from genome assembly GCA_002316235.1 of Bacteroidales bacterium UBA1064. Taxonomy (GTDB): domain Bacteria; phylum Bacteroidota; class Bacteroidia; order Bacteroidales; family Tenuifilaceae; genus UBA1064. Next base: position 6,874 of record DCDD01000052.1, on the reverse strand, counting down.
ACTTCAAGATTTACAGTTTTTGACTGTACTGATACATATTTTTCGGCCGAAGGATCAAAATAGGTAAAATCAACTGGCCCTATCTCATAGCTACCCGAGGCTCTAGGGATGGCAACATATTCAAAAGTTTTACTGCCTGAAGCGTTTTGCTGGGATGGATTGATGTTGTCTGAAACCTTGGGTTCAAAAACTTCAAAGGTAGAAGGAAACTCAACCTTAGGTGTTCCCATTAGCTTGAGGTTACCGGTGCCAGTTACAACCAGCTTTAGGGTAACAGCCTCGTTGGTTTTAAGTTTATTTTTATCAACACCCACATTAATCTTGAAATTGCCCACACCCCCATAAAACGAGGAGGGTGCACCTTGAGGTAAGCTCTTTACTACAACCGATACAGGTTTGCTAACCAGCCGTTTGCGGTAATTCTCAAAGCCGCCACCAAAAAACTCGTCAAAAATTGACCGGGGTCTTGCTGCGTTTCCCTGATAAACTACAACCAGCTCAAAGGGATCGATTTTTAACTTCTCATTTTTCTGGGGGAAAAGCAGGTATCGTCGTATGATGCCAACGTTATAAATCTTCCCGTTTACATTGGCTCGCTCAAATTGCACGTTGGAGGAAGATTCCAACTCCTGACTCCAGAACCCATCGAAAGTGGGAAATTTAGCATCCTCAAAACCCAAAATGTTGACGCGGGTATATATTTTGATAGCCGCTTCAACTGGCTCGCCCATGTAGGCAGTCTTTCGATTCAGCTCAATAGTAACAAACAGGTCATCATCGGGCAAATTCTCCTCACCAGCGGCAATTTGTTGGGGTTGAGTAGGTTGTGGTTGATTGGCTTGTCGCGCACTGCCGGATGATGCTTTAATTACCTCTATGCTTACAGGGTTAGATTGGTAGGTAACCTTTCCAACCATTGCCTCAGCGGGTGGTATGTTGTACTTTCCCACAGCGGTGGCTTCCAGAATATAGGTGTAAGAAACGCTTTGCTGCTGGGTAACCTTTCCGTTTATTATTTCAATACTTGTGCTGCTAGAGGTGCTTGGCCCAGCAATAACCTCAAAGCCAGCAATAGTAGGAGGATTAAAATTCGAAGGTTTTGAATTTAAAGAGTATGTCAAGCGGAATTGCTCACCAACTTCAACCATATTGGGAGCAGAAGCCTCAAACTGGACATTCTGGGCTTGGATGATGCTTGATACAAAAATAAATGCAACTAGTAGAAATCTTTTGCTCATATTCAACTTCGGTTAGCCTACCAATTTTTTCCAACTCGAACCTTTGCTTGTTTTGCTTTTTCTTCCTTCAAGCGATCCTGTATTTGCATTTCGTGGTTTTGAATGGCCTCCAAAATGCGTTCGGCATCCTCTTTTGAAAGTTTGGGCTGCTGCTGGTTATTCCCCTGAGAATCCCTGTTATCGGGGTTGTTATTCTGTTCATCCTTCGGGTTATCTGGCTGATTCTGGTTTTGATTTTGTTTATCCTTATCCTTATCCTTGTTGTTATTATCCTGCTGGTTCTGCTGTTGCTGCTGGAACAACCTTATTGCCTCCGAAAGGTTATACTTGGTTTCCTTGTCGTTGGGGTTAAATTTCAGGGCACTTTTATAGGCCTCAATGCTCTCCTTTAGCTTATTCTGTTTGAAAAGTGCGTTTCCCTTATTATGAAGTACCGATGCTTTCTGGTCGTTTGATAAGCCGGTTAAATTCAAATTATTGAGGGTCTCAAGCGATTCGTTAAACTTGTTCTGCTTATAGAGCGCATCAGCCAGGTTAAACTGGCCCTTAAAGGAATGAGAGTTTTGTTCCAGCGCGTTGCGGTACTGAATTTCGGATTCCACGAAATCATTTTTTTTATAATCGTGGTTACCCTTGCGTATGAACTTGCGCTCTGACTGGGCACTAGAAATCACAGCTGTTAGCATTAATGTGGACATCAAGAATACTTTCATTGCCTGCCTCCATTTTTGGTGTCAACTAGCTTAAAACGGGATAGCTTTGGATTTTTCCTTTCGAGAATCAAGGAATCAATAAGCAGCAGTGCCAAGGCGAATGCTAAGAAATATTGGAATTGCTCGCTGTACTCCGAGTATATTTTTTCTTTAATTTCGGTCTTGCTCATCTTGCTTAGGTTTTCAAATAGAGGCAGCAGCCCAAATTGTGAGTTCGATGCTCTAATGTACTTACCATTTCCCTCGATGGCAATTTTGGAAAGGGTTTCCTCATCGAGTCTTGAGACTACGATGTTTCCATTTTCGTCCTTAAGGTAGTTCTGATTTGCGCCAATAGGGATAGGCGCTCCCGAAGGCGAGCCTATGCCAATAGTATATATAACAATACCTTTCTCTGCAGCGAGCTTGGCAGACTCAACAGGGTCATCCTCATGATTTTCGCCATCCGAAATAATTATGAGCGCCTTACTGGTGTTACCCTGAGGGGTGAACGAGTTGGAGGCAAGATCAATTGCCCGCCCAATGGCGGTGCCTTGTTTTGATACCATCTCGGGACTTATAGAGGAAAGAAACATCTTAGCTGAGGCGAAATCGCTGGTTACGGGGAGTTGAACATAGGCATCGCCTGAGAAAACTATCAACCCTATACGATCGTTAGTCAGCTTGTCAACAAGTTGGGCAATTGACTGCTTTGCTCTTTCCAGCCTGTTAGGTTGAATATCCTCCGCCAGCATGCTGTTTGAAACATCGAGGGCGATAATAATTTCGATGCCCTTACGCTTTACCTCAGTCAGCTTTGATCCTACTTGCGGGCGTGCTAACGATAGAACAACGAACACGCAAGCAACCAGCAAAATGATAAATTTTACCCATGCCCTAGTAAAGGAAAGGTTGGGAAGTAAACCCATCACTGTGTCTGTCCTACCAAAAATTGCAATTTGTTTTTTTTGACGGTGTATGGAGTAGAGGTATATACCCACCATCAAAGGTATCACTAGAAGCAAGTAAAAGTATTTTGGTTCTGCAAACCTGAACATAGCTCAACAATCAATTTGTTGTTAACAAAAGGGGCAAAGGCATATTTTTGCAATGTAACAGTTTACCTATGTGTTTGTAACTACTTCTCATGAATGGCTCAATTAGCATTTACTGAATTCCTTGCAGTAAAGTTCTGCGTAATGTAAACTCAACAACTAGTATGGCAAAAGCAGCCAATAAAAATCCACGAAATTTTTCCTCCCTGCTTCTATACTCAGCCACCTCAATTTTAGATTTTTCGAGCTTATCAATTTTACCATACACCTCCTCAAGGGTTGTGTTGTTAGTGGCACGGAAATATTCACCTCCCGTTAGCTTTGAGATGCTGGTTAACAGATCCTCATCTATTTCAACCTTCATGTTCTGGTACTGTGTACCAAAAGGGGTTTGCACCGGGTATGGTGCAGTTCCCATGGTGCCTACTCCAACCGTGTAAACCCTAATACCAAAACTTTTGGCTATTTCGGCAGCTGTAAGAGGGGCAATTTCGCCCCTGTTGTTAACCCCATCGGTAAGTAAAATAATTACCCTGCTTTTAGCATGGCTATCCTTCAACCGCGTAACTGCTGTAGCTAAACCAGAGCCTATGGCTGTTCCATCCTCCAGAATGCCCATGTTAACATTATGAAACATGTTAATCAGGGTGGCATGGTCGGTAGTAAGCGGACAAAGGGTAAAGCTCTCGCCGGCGAAAACTACCAGTCCGATCCTGTCATTAGGCCTTCCACTAATAAATTTTATACCTATTTCCTTTGCCGCTCCAAGCCTGTCGGGCTTAAAATCACGAGCCAGCATGCTGCCCGAGACATCCATGGAAAGGACAATATCAATACCTTCAGTAGAGATGTTCTTTTGTATGTTAGTTGATTGAGGCCTTGCCAATGCCGTGATGATCAGAATAATTGCAACCATTCTAAGAATAAAGGGAGCATGCCGCATGTAAACCTTAAAGCCGGGCTTTACATTCTCAAAGCCTATTGAAGTTGAAATATGCAGGCTGGCCCTGGAATCTTTCTGACGAAAGATGTACCATGCAACCAAAACCGGCACCAAAAGGAGCAGGTAAAACATCTTGGGGGCTGCAAAAACAATTTCCGACATATCAACTCAATTTATTAGTAGTTTGATTTTCGGATTGAGCATCTTGAAGTTGCTGTCCCGTGTCATCCGTTGTTGCAGGAATTTCGGGCGTTTCAACGGGTCTGGTGCTATTCACAAAATCGAATGCAAAGTTCATATTCTTTTCATTTTCCTGAATTAGAGGAACATGCTTGGCAAACTTTACCAAATCGGAAATTACCAGTAACTCACGCAGTTCTTCCTTTAAATGGCCAAAATCATACTCAATTCGTTCAAGTTCGCTTAAAATTTCTGAAGTGGTTTGTTCGGGAGCATTTATACCAAACCTACCCTCCATGTACTTACGAAGAATATCTACTAGCCTGGTGTAGAAAAGTTTATGATTTTCATTTGCCCAAAGTTTTTCGTTTCGCAGCTGTTCGAGTTCTCTGAGCGCAACCAGGTGAGGGGGTTCTTTAGGTTTGAATAGATTCAGGAATGGTTTATTCTGCTTACGACTTCTAACGTATAAAACCAGCAAAACAACTAGAGCAGCCAGTAGTAAACCAGAACCAACCAGCGGGGCAACCTCGGCGAATGTCAAAGGTTCAGCAATGGGTGGCTTGATATCATAAATTTCCTTAAGTGTAGTATCGCGAGGAACCAGGTTTACATGTAGCGCATGAGGCTGGGTAAAAAGTGTGTCGGTTGTGTGGCACGATGCCAACACTACCGGGATTGAGGGGACAACGAGAGTGCCACTATCAAATGCAGTTATGAGCATGTCCATGCTATAGTGGTGGTAATTAGCTTTGGCGAGCGAGTCGACTGTTGGGATGCCAACCACCTCAACCCCGTTGCCAAGGGAATCGGTGAAGTTCGGGAAGACAACCCGTAGGGGCTTTATGCTTTTAACCTCAATGCTAAAGGTAATTTGATCGCCAATTAAAATTGTATCCCTTTGAAGCCGCGAGGTGATGGATGGTTCAGTCTCCTGCGGTTGAGGGAAACCACTTTTTACATAAATGAAAAGAAAAGAAACAACCAGTAAACAAAATCTCCTAAACATTAGCTTCTATGTTTAAAAAGGGAAATTAAAGGTTTTACGTAATCCTCATCAGTTCTTATAGAAACCCAATCAACACTAGCCTTAGTGAATGTTGATTTAAGATTGTCGGAAAGTTGACTCCATCGGTTGCTAAAATTGCTTCTTACAGCTGGAGCGTTTGAGTCAACCCAGATGTACTTGCCGGTTTCGTTGTCCCTCACTTTGACTAAACCAACTGAAGGGAAATCGCTTTCGCGCTTATCGAATATGCGAATGCCAATTAAATCGTGTTTGTTACCTGCGATGGTAAGAGCGTCGGCAAACAAAGGTTTTAGGGAAAGCCTTTCAACATCAAGAAAGTCGCTCAGTAGAAAGGCGGTACACCGTTTTTTGATCCCGTTGGTAAGGAATTTAAGGGCTTCGGTAATATTCGTGCCGGTGCCCTCGGGTTTAAAGTTAAGCAGCTCGCTGATTATTCGCAGGATATGCCTTCTGCCCTTTTGGGGTGGAATAAACTTTTCAACTTTATCGCTAAAAAGAATAGCGCCAATTTTATCATTATTAAGAATTGCAGAAAAAGCAATAACGGCAGCTACTTCAGTCAAAGCTTGACGTTTAAGTAAAAAATCTGTTCCAAATTGCTGCGAGCCGCTAACATCAACCAGCAACATAACAGTAAGCTCCCGCTCCTCTTCAAAAACTTTTACATAGGGTTGATTATAGCGCGCCGTAACGTTCCAGTCAATGCTTCGAATATCATCCCCATACCGGTATTCCCTAACTTCGCTGAAAGCCATACCCTTACCCTTAAATGCGCTATGATATTGACCTGCAAAGATATGCTGGGATAGACCGCGAGTCTTAATCTCAATTTTTCGAACCCGTTTCAGTATTTCAGATGCTTCCATACAGCCTATTTTATCAACGGTCGAATAGTAACTGTAATAAACCACTCACCCCGCTTGAGCTTCACCTCGTAATCGTTTCCGTTTTTACTGTCAATCCAGGTATCCATGCTTACCTGTTTATACTCACAACACAAATCTTTATAAACCTTGTCGTAGAGCCATGTATTGTACATTCTTGAGACCGATGTGCATATTTCCTTGCTGTTGAGCATGAAAAGGAGAGTTTGCTCATCGGTGGGATTCTCGAACTTTATAAAACTTTTATCTCCATTCTGGATATCCTTAACAAAATTAAATCCCTTACAGCTGGTAGGTACAAGCTTCAGAATTTCACCCTTGGTTAAGCCTATAAGGTTTTGCCCCTGCATGGGAATGCTGAGATTCACAAGCAGTAGAGCCAGAGGCAAAATTCTGAATATGCTCATTCTAGGGTACTTCAACCGAATTAAGAATTTCGGTAATAATATCCTCAGAAGTGATGCTTTCGGCCTCCGCTTCGTAGGTAAGCCCAATTCTATGGCGCAGAACATCGTGACACACAGCTCTTACGTCTTCGGGAATAACGTAACCCCGACGTTTAATAAAAGCATATGCCTTAGAAGCTATAGCCAGGCTAATAGTTGCACGTGGTGAGGCTCCGTAGCTAATCATAGGAGCAAACTTCTGCAGGTTAACATCGGCAGGGAATCGAGTGGCGAAAACAATGTCGAGAATGTACTTCTCAATTTTTTCGTCCATGTAAACCTCGCGCACAACCTTTCTGGCATTGATAATATCGGCAGGTTTTAAAACTCTTTCGGGTTTAGGAAAAGTTTGAAGCAGGTTTTCCCTCATAATCATTCGCTCCTCCTCCTGTTTAGGGTAGGATAT
>DCDD01000169.1 GCA_002316235.1 Bacteroidales bacterium UBA1064 | reverse complement strand
TTTTTATTTTTTCTTTTTGCTTTTACTACTTGTATCTCCTTTAAGGTCTATTCTTCCCAGGTTGTACATGTTTCGAAGAATGGTGCGCTGGTACCTGTACATGTAGCTGCTAGGCTTAGCCGGATTACGCTTTGCTGGGTTGGGAAGCACGGTAGCCAGCATGGCAGCCTCATAGGTGCTAATTTTTGAAGCGGGTTTTCCATAGTAGCATTCCGAAGCAGACTCCACTCCATATATGCCTCTTCCCAATTCGGCTACATTGAGGTAAACCTCCATAATTCGCTCCTTGCTCCAAAAAACTTCTACCAGAAATGTAAAGTAGGCCTCAAATCCCTTTCTTACCCATGAACGGCGCGGCCATAGAAATACATTCTTTACGGTTTGCTGGGTTATGGTGCTAGCGCCTCTTAGCCTTTTCCCCTTTTTATTATGCTCCTTGGCTTTTTGAATGGACTCCCAGTCGAACCCGTTGTGTTCCATAAACTTATTATCCTCAGCAGCACACACCGCCAAAACTAGCTGGGGAGATATTTTATCAATGCTTACCCACTTGTGATTAATCCGATTAGATCCGCCGTCATTTAGCGGCTGAACTCGTTTGGCTACCATTAGCATGGTAAGGTTTGGATTGATAAAAGAAAAAGCTATTACCGATATGACGGTTGTAATAAAGAATGTGGCGATGGCATATAATACTAACCGTCGAAACGATTGGTACCGCTGTGATTTTTGTCTATTCTTACCATTCACCGTCAAGGCCAAACGTGCTTTTTTGCACGTGCTAAATTATAAATTTATAAAGTGGATTTCAAAACAGCTTTAACGGTTGATTAGCTCATTCAACCATTTAAAAAAAATAGGGTTCTGATTACAAGTACTTTAGCTCATAACTTTTAAGCATCGGGGAGGAGGGGACGGAACACCCAATGTTTTGGCTTCACCAAGCTAGCAAAAGGCCCGGTTGTTCAAGCGTGTTTTGCAGGTTTCCTTACAAGGGCGTTTCGTAATGCCATGTTGATTTTTGCAGAATATTCCAAAATAATAGAACAACCTGTAGCTGAACAACAAAACATGTTGTTTAACAATGTTGAAAAACAGGCAATTTCGTTGCCCTTTTTCCTAGTTATCAAACCATTTCAGGGTAACTTTGTGCCACAAAAGTATTAACCTAAATTTTTACTCACATGAGCGTAACCCATATTGAACATATCGGCATTGCCGTTAAGAGCCTAAATGATGCAATCCCCTACTATGAAAATTTATTGGGAGTGAAGTGCTACAGCATTGAGGAGGTAAAAGACCAGAAGGTTAAGACAGCCTTCTTCAAGGTAGGGCAAACCAAAATTGAACTCCTGGAAACAACGGATCCCGAAGGTACTATTGGCAAATTTATTGAAAAAAAAGGTGAGGGAATACACCATATAGCCTTTGCTGTAAAGGGTATAAACGAGGAGCTGCAACGTATGCAGGAGAATGGCATAGTTTTAATTGATAAAACTCCACGCAGTGGTGCGGAAGGGTTGGAGATAGCCTTCCTGCATCCAAAGTCCACCTTTGGAGTGCTGACCGAATTCTGTGAAGATAGAAATCAGAAATAGTTTATCCTTAAAAATAACGATATGAGCATTCAGGAGCAAAAAATAAAAGAGCTTATTGAGCTGCGCGAAAAAGCTAAGCTAGGTGGAGGTGCCCGACGTATTGAATCCCAGCATAAGAAAGGAAAATTTACTGCCCGCGAACGGATAGAGATGCTTCTCGACGAGGGAAGCTTTGAGGAGTTCGACATGTTTGTTACCCACCGCTGTACTGATTTTGGCCTGGATAAGGAAACCTACCTATCGGATGGCGTAATCACAGGATATGGAACTATTGACGGACGCTTGGTTTATGTTTTTTCACAGGACTTTACGGTGTTTGGTGGCTCGCTTTCAGAAATGTTTGCCGCCAAGATTTGCAAGGTGATGGACATGGCCATGAAGGTTGGTGCGCCGGTCATTGGAATAAACGATAGCGGTGGAGCCCGTATTCAGGAGGGGGTAACCAGCCTGGGAGGGTATGCCGAAATATTCGAGCGAAACATCCTGGCTTCTGGGGTTGTTCCTCAAATTTCTGCAATATTTGGCCCCTGCGCTGGGGGTGCTGTCTATTCTCCGGCATTAACCGATTTCATCGTTATGTCGCGAAACACCAGCTATATGTTTGTAACTGGCCCCAAGGTAGTTAAAACGGTAACCGGCGAAACCGTAACTTCAGAGGAACTTGGTGGTGCCGGCGTTCACTCGTCCAAATCGGGAGTGGCTCACTTTGTTGCCGAAAACGAGGAAGAGGGTATAATGCTTATCAGGAAGCTGCTGAGCTATTTGCCTCAAAATAACCTGGAGGAAGCACCAATAATGCCCTGCGACGATCCAATCGACCGCCTTGAGGATTCCCTCAACGATATTATCCCCGATAACCCAAGTAAGCCTTACGACGTTAAGGATGTTATTACAGCAATTGTTGACTACGGCGAGTTTCTTGAGGTTCAGCGCGATTATGCCCACAACATTATTACTTGTTTTGCCCGATTTAACGGTCAATCGGTGGGTATTGTGGCCAACCAGCCTAAGTACCTGGCAGGAGTGCTTGATATAAATTCCTCAAGAAAGGCTGCAAGGTTTGTTCGCTTTTGCGACTCTTTCAATATTCCGCTGGTAACGCTGGTGGATGTGCCGGGTTTTCTCCCAGGAACAGGACAGGAGTACAACGGCATCATTATTCATGGGGCAAAGCTGCTATATGCCTACGGTGAGGCTACTGTTCCCAAAATTACCATCATTCTTCGGAAAGCCTATGGTGGTGCATATGATGTTATGAGCTCCAAGCACCTTAGAGGCGACATTAACTACTCCTGGCCAACCGCCGAAATTGCCGTTATGGGCCCCAAGGGTGCCATTGAAATTCTTTACAGCAAGGAGCTGGAAACGTTGGAAGACCAGAAAGCCAAAGATGATTTCTTGTTACGCAAGGAGGAAGAGTATAAGAACAAGTTTGCAAATCCCTACGTTGCCGCAAAATACGGATATATTGATGATGTAATTGAACCGCGCAACACCCGGTTCCGAGTTATTAGGGCACTACAGTCGCTGGCTACAAAAAAGGTGGTTAATCCGCCCAAGAAGCATTCTAACCTGCCGTTGTAGAATTTCGAAATAATAATTTGGCATGATGAAGAAGTTTATACATGGCATACTTGCAGCCCTACTGTGGATGGGAGCAGCTGTTTCATCTACCGCGCAGAGTGTTTACGATTTGCGCATTAACGAGGTAATGCTCTTTAACACCGAGAACTACATTGATAGCTATGGCCAGAGAAGTTCATGGATTGAAATTATGAACTTGGGCTATAACACCGTTAACATTGGTGGTTGCTACCTTACCGACGACCCTACCCAGCCAAAAAAATACCTTATCCCCAAGGGTGATCCGGTAACCAGAATTCCCCAACAGCAGTTTCTTGTATTTTTTGCCAACGGGAAAAGCCATCATGGTGTGCTCCATCTCAATTTTACACTCGACAGCACCCACAGGTTTGTTGCCCTTTACAGCTCCGATGGAAGGAGCCTTATAGACAGCGTTACCGTTCCCCTCTCGTTGCCGAATACCTCGTATTGCAGGATACCCGACGGGACTAGCACTTGGCAAATAACCAGTTTTACTACACCCAATGCCACCAACAACCTTTTTACACACGAGGAAACATCGGGTGAGAAATTTGTCCAGTTTGACCCCTTCGGAATTATGATGACCTGCATTGCTATGCTGGTGGTGTTTACTGCCCTTTTTATTCTTTACCGAATATTTAGGTTTTTAGGAATGATGATGCAAAAACCTCTTAGGGTAGGAAAAAGGGAAAGTAGGGATGTTGGTAAAACCCAGGAGGTGCAGGTGGCTGAACTATCGGGAGAGATTCTTGCTGCAGTTTCTGCTGCTCTTTACCTTTATGAAACCGAACAGCACGATCAGGAATCGGAAATAATCACCATTCAGCGGGTTTCGAGACATTACTCTCCCTGGAGTTCAAAACTATACAGCTTAACGCAGCAGCCAAACCGTGTAGTTACCCACCGCGTACACAACAAACAGTAGAACACACCAGAAGAAAAAGTAAAACTTAATGTCAGACGAGAATGAAGGATTTTAAATTCAAAATAAACGGCAATGAGTACAACGTTCACATTGCCAATGTTGATGGCAATCTTGCCGATGTAGAGGTTAACGGAACACCCTACAGGGTAGAAATGGAAAGGGAGCTAAGGCAAACTAAAACGCCAAAGCTAATCAGGCAAGAAGCAGTACCAGCTACCGACTCACATCCATCAGTAGTAAAAACGGTTAGTCCCGATTCACCTTCTACGGGTATGGTAAAGTCTCCGCTCCCGGGCGTGGTGCTGGATGTGCTGGTTAAACCCGGCGACGAGGTTAAGGTGGGGCAGCGCCTTATTGTTCTTGAAGCCATGAAAATGGAGAACAATATTGACTCCGATAAGGCCGGAAGAGTAACCGAGGTAAAGGTTAGAAAGGGCGATACCGTGCTGGAGGGAGAGGTTCTAATAATTATCGGATAGCCATGGAGCAAAGCGGAGGATTTTTTTCATTCTTAGTGGAAAACCTGAACCAGTTTCTCTCATTTACAGGTTTTGCCAACTTTACAATTGGACATGGGGTAATGATTTTGGTGGGTTTATTCTTTATTTACCTGGCCATTTCAAAGGAATTTGAACCCATGCTGCTTGTCCCTATTGGCTTTGGAATCATTGTGGGTAATATCCCTTTTTCACCCGGCTACCAGATTGGTGTTTATGAAAGTGGAAGCGTGCTTAACTACCTGTACTTTGGCGTTCTAAATGGAATTTACCCGCCACTCATTTTTCTGGGCATTGGCGCTATGACCGATTTTAGCGCGCTCATATCAAACCCTAAGCTTATGCTGATTGGTGCTGCAGCACAGCTGGGTATTTTTGGTGCCTATATTCTTGCCTTGGTGTTGGGATTTTCTCCACAGGAAGCCGGTGCAATTGGAATCATCGGTGGTGCTGACGGACCTACAGCCATTTTCCTTTCATCAAAACTTGCGCCGGAGCTACTGGGTGCTATTGCCATTTCAGCATACTCCTACATGGCTCTGGTGCCTGTTATTCAACCTCCTATAATGAGGTTGCTTACCACCAGGAAGGAGCGCGTTATTCGTATGAAACCCCCGAGACAGGTTACCAAGCTTGAGAAAATCTTGTTCCCAATTGTGGGAATTCTTCTCACTGCCTTCATAGTTCCTTCGGGGCTGCCGCTTTTGGGAATGCTATTCTTTGGGAACCTGCTTAAGGAAAGCACAGTAACCAAAAGGCTTGCCGAAACGGCCAGAGGACCCCTTATTGATATTGTTACCATCCTAATTGGGCTAACAGTAGGAGCTTCTACCCAGGCAACCACCTTCTTAACTGCAAAATCACTCGAAATTTTTATAATTGGAGCCATTTCGTTTATAGTGGCTACTTTTGGTGGGGTAATGTTTGTTAAAATTATCAACCTTTTCCTGAAGGAGGGGCAAAAAATTAACCCCTTAATCGGAAATGCCGGGGTTTCAGCTGTTCCTGATAGCGCTAGAGTTTCGCAGGTTATTGGGTTGGAGTACGATAAAACCAACCACCTGCTGATGCACGCCATGGGGCCCAATGTGGCCGGAGTTATTGGTAGCGCCGTTGCCGCGGGTATTCTTTTGAGCTTTCTGGCATAGTGTAGAGCTACATAACCCAACTGCTAAAAGCCTGATTTGCCAACTTATAGGCAATCAGGCTCTTTGTTTGTTTTATTACTGTTCTGACACAAACATGCTTTGGTATTTTTATAGAAAAATTAAACCTAAATTTGAAAAAATACCCTGCCCATGCAGCAAACGCATCCATGGGAAAGTCTTTCGGTTGTATTTGGTTTTTAGCCTGATTAGGAATGGATATTAGCTCCGAGCTTGTAAAAAAGTGTTGCCGAGGCGATAGTCGTGCGCAGTTTGAACTTTATTCAATGTACTCCAGAGCGATGTATAATGTAAGCTGCCGCATCATTCCCGATAGGATGGAAGCCGAAGATGCCATGCAGGAAGCGTTCTTTAAAGCATTCGACAGGATTAGTACTTTCAGGGGCGAGGTTACTTTTGGCGCTTGGCTTAAGCGAATCGTGATAAACACCTGTCTCGACCATCTTAAAAAAAGAAGGGTGCAGCTGGTTTCGTTCGACGATTTGCCTGGCTTAGCCGAGCATACCGACAGTAGCGACGATTATACCCCCGAATCGGTTGAGCAGGTTAAGCTCGCTATGCAGCAGCTGCCCGAGGGATATAGGGTGGTGCTGACCCTGCGCTTAGTTGAAGAGCTGGATTACCCTGAAATTGCCGAAATGCTTGACATTAATGAGTCATCGGTAAGATCGCAATACACGCGTGGCCGTCAAAAGCTGGTTGAACTTTTAAAAAGGAACTAACACGCAATACAATGGATAAGCTTGAGAAATTTTTTGCCGAAAACAGAGGTCAACTTGACGATGTGGACCTACCCGATGGGCATGAGCAGCGGTTTAAGTCCCGAATTCATGCCCAAAAAAACCATACAACCATTAAAACTTTTGCACTAGCTGCCGCTTCGGTTTCCATCATTCTTGCACTAACCGCTGCATTGAGCCTAATGTATGGCAACCACTTTTCTGAAGAGCTTTCTAGGCATTTTTCTAAAGGGTCAACTGCACAGTTCATGGAAGTAGAAGCCTACTACCGGAGCCAGCTGCTCCAAAAATACAGGGCGATTGAAAAACTTGCCTCATCAACGGATCCTTCCGTAAAACCTGAAGCCAAGCAGCTCCTTGAGGAGTTTGATAGGGAGGGTCAACGCCTTAAAGCAGAACTACCAAAGAATCCCCGAAGCGACATGGTGCTTGGAGCAATGTACGAAAACTACCAGTCAAGGCTGGAAGTTCTACAAAAAATTGAAGGAACACTTGATAAGGGGAAGTAGCAGCACTTTTTGCCATGTTAATAATTTAACTTAATAGATAAAAAACCATGAAAGCATTTCTCAGAATTTCTGTAACTCTATTCTTATTACTGAGCAGCTTAAGCGGATATTCCGCATCCCTCGAGCTTTCTAAACAATACGACAGGGAGTTTAAGGTTTCGCCTGCATCTAAACTTTACGTTGAAAACAAGTATGGCCAAATTAGCATTGAGAATTGGGATAAAAACGCTATAGCCATTCATGTAGATGTGAAAGTTGAAAACGCAAACGCCGAAAGGGCTAAATCTATGCTTGATGCTATTAATGTTGAGTTTTCTGAAACGGAAAACCTGGTTTCGGCTATTACCCGGTTTAATGAGGATATTCGAAAGTCATCTCCTAGACTGTTCTCATCTTTCTCTAACGCCGAGCTTAGCATTAACTATAAGATATTTATGCCGAAAAATATCGAGGTGGAGCTGTTGAATAAGTATGGGAATACATTTGTGAACGAGCTAAATGCCAGGATTACAGTTGATTTGATGTACGGCAATTTTAAGGCTAACAAGCTAGGGCTGGGCGATTCGCAACCTCTTAGCTCCATTACCGTTGGATATGGTGATGTTGCCATTTCCGAGGCAAACTGGTTAAAGGTTGAAATGAAGTACAGCAACCTTAACATTGAAGCAGCACAGGCAATGGTAGTTCTTTCAAAGTACTCCAAGGTTTACTTGGGAAGGGTAAACTCGCTTGTTCTTGAATCTAAATATGATAGGTATGAGGTTGGTTCGGTTATGAATTTGGAAGGAGAGTCTGGTTATACCGATTTCGATATTTCCAACTTGGGCAAAAAGTTTAACCTAACCACCAGGTATGGAAACGTTAAAATAATAGATGTGTCTGATAGCTTTCAGAGCATTCGGTTTGAGGGGGCCTACACCGGCTTGAAGGCTGGTATCAACCCTAATGTTTCCTACAGAATTGACGCTGAAGCAGCCTATGGTAGTATAAATTTCAGCGCCGATAAATCATCTGTCAACCGAATTGAAGACAACACCACAATTCAGGTATCGGGCCTGGTAGGAACAAATAGCAGAACAAATGCTGAAGTGTACATCAGGATTAAGTATGGCAACGCAAACCTTAACAAGTAAAAAAATGGGGAGGCAAGGAACCTCCCCGTTTTAATTTGATAAGGCGACAAGCACACTAGTATCCTAAAAAGGTGTCTTGGTAAGTGGAAAAAAATGCCCATGCTTCCTGAGCAGCCTGTTTGGGGTTTGCTCGGCTCATCTTGATGTACTTCTTACCTGCATGGTCATAGATGACCGTATCGGTATTATTCTTAAAACCAAAGCCGTCATTAAAGGCATAGTATGCAAAAGGAGTAAAGTGGCTGCTAAGGATATTCTTGGAAAAAGTAAAAGCTGAATCGCTGAGGTTGAGCTGGTTGAGGAGCGTTGAGGCAAGGTCAACCTGCGAAACAGTTTCATCAATTCGTGTTGGATTAACGCTAAGCGCGCCTCCTATCCACAGCATGGGAATATGGAATTTTTCAACGGCATAGTTGGGATGATTTCCTAGGTGCCTATGGCCATGATCTGCTATGAGTATGAAAATGGTGTTTTTGTACCAATTCTTTTTCTGGGCAATATTGAAAAAATTTCCCAGGCAGCTATCGGTATAGTATGCCGAGCTTAGGTACTGGTTAACCTCATCACTACCTTTAAATTTTGGTTTGGCCGGAATTTCAAAGGGCTCATGGCTGCTTAGCGTAAAAAAGAATTTAAAGAAAGGAGCCCTGGCGCTATCGAGATCGGTAAGCAGGTAGTTGAAAACATACTCATCGTGAACACCCCACTTGGAGTTGCGGTATTTTTTAGGGAATTCGTCTTGGGTTACAATTCTGTTAAACTTTGCATGGTATAGGAACGAACGGATATTGGCAAAATCGGGGTCGCCTCCATAGTAGAAAGTGTTGTTGTATCCGTTTTCGGCCAGCACACCGCTTATAGTGGGTAGCTTACGCGACTTGGTTGGATACTTAATAATTGATTGTGTGGGTTGCGCCGGAAAGCCTGAAAGAACCGCAATAATTCCTTTGTCGCTCCTATCACCGCTTGCAAAGGCATCTGTAAACAATATACCTTGTTCTGAAAGCCTGTTAAAACATGGAGTTACGCCACTTTTTCCTCCGAGGGGCTCAATTAATTTAGCACTAAAGCTTTCGAGCAGGATAACCACAATATTAGGCCTGTTAGAGGAGAGAACGTAGTTGGTGGAGTCGGATTCCATCATGCTGGTGAAAAGTTGTTTTGCTTCGCTTGGCTTAATCTCCGTCGGGTATTGCTTGCTCATTTTTCCCGATTTGGAAACAGAGTACATCATGTTCCATACTGGGTTTAATGCTGCATGGTTGCAGTAAACGTTCTGGCTAAAGTAAACCTTGCCAGGATTCATTGGTGCAATTCCGAATCCCCCGCGAATAGGAATAATCATGCAGGCGGCTATGAATGTGAAAATCGGGAAATACCACCATTTCCCCTTTTCAATGTGGTTGAGGGGTTTGGCAACCCATTTCCGGTAAAAAAACATAGATGAGATAACCGCAATTGCCGCTGCAATGGCAAGCACTAAAATTACCCAACCCTTTAAAGAGGCCATGGCATCTTTAGGAGTTTTGAGGTAGAGTAGGGGAGTGGCATCAATTCTGAAACCCCAGTTACGGTAAAGCTCCAGGTCCGAAATGGTTATAACCGAAAATAGAACCAGCAAAATAATGGTATAGGTTGTGTAAACCGTTCGAATAAAACGTCCATGAACAAAATATAGTAATGCCATGAACAGCGAGGCCAGCAGCAGTATGTATCCTGCCAGCGAAGTGTCCATCCATATTCCACGCGTGAAAATCATTAGTGCATCACCCATGCTTATACCCCGCGTTAACGGAAGCTGGTAAACCAAAAATACTGCTCTAAAGACTATGAAGTAAATCAGCCAGAAAAGGAAAAACCTTATCAGGAATGAGAAACGTTGTTTCATTAACTTAGCGTTAAGTTGATGTTAATAATTAATTAAAAATCCTGCAAACATAGCTATAAAAGGGGTAGGTATAAACGCAGGTATAAAATTTTAAATTTTTAAGCATTCATTTCCGGTAGCTCGTGTGGCAGGTTTTTTTTATAAATACATGCAGGTTGGTAGCATATAATATTACCAGCGAAGGGAATGCTTCGTCAGGAAAATCTTATTCGCTTTGATTTATGCTAAAAATGAGATTGCCCGGTGGTCAACCTAGTGCTGGGTAATTTGTCTCTATTGTCTGGTATAATCCAGCTGCCGTTGTAAAAGATAAGCTCGGGGAAGTTCAGATTTTTTTCGTGCATCAGAGCACGAGTATCGGTGGCAAATTGGGTGAGCTGTGCCAGCTCATCGGCAGAAAAGTAGCCTTTTGGAGCTGTTTCGTAGATCGAAACTGGAAGAACCTGAAACGTTTTGTGGGAGGCGGTTGAGGGCGTATGAACCCATACGGGAAGAAAACCTGCAGCAGTAATTTCTGATTTACCTGTAGATTTCTTAACCAGCTTTACGGCTGCAAGCGCTCCCCCATCACAGTAGCGTCTTCGTTGGTTCGACACAAAGTTTCCTAGGGAGTAAACAACTATTCTGCCGGTTGTGCTATCGGTATCTAAGGTGGCTTCCATGGGTTGAACTACATGGGGATGAGAGCCAATTACTATTCTTACCCCCTGGCGGTTTAGAAAATTAGCCATTGCTACTTGCGCAGCCGATGGATACCGCTCATATTCGTTTCCCCAGTGGATGAACACTACTATCTCATCGGCATTCATCAACCTTGTCATAGCAATATCCCTTATTATTACCAAAGTGTCTATCTTATTGACAATACAGGGTGCCGGAACGGGCAGTCCGTTGGTTCCATAGGTGTAGTTCAGCAGGGCAATACGCATCCCATTTTTCTCGAGAATTAAAGGGTTATTCTTCAACCTGTCGGATGAATCGGAAAAGGTTCCGGTGTGAATTATCCCTTTGCGGTCGAGGGTTTCAACTGTTCGTTGTATTCCCTTAGCGCCCCTGTCTGCGGAATGGTTATTAGCAGTAACCAGTACGTTTACCCCAGCATTTATTAGACCATCTACAAGAGCATCGGGTGAGCTGAATTGCGGATACCCTGTATAAGGCTCTCCGCCCAGGGTAACTTCAAGGTTGGCAATGGTGAAGTCGGCCATTGAGAATACGCCCTTCATTCTGGTAAAAACGCTATCATACTCATATTCTCCGGTTAAAGGATTAAGGGCTGATGAAATTTGGGGCGAATGCCCCATTACATCACCCACAAAAAGAAGGGTTAGGGAGCTACTGTCAGCTTCCTGCGATTTAGCAAAAACTATAGCACTAAACACAGTACTAAATACCAGCAGCCATTTTCTTAACTCCATCATCACATTAGAATTGCTGAATAGCCCTGCAAGGAAATTTTTTCGTTCTGCTTTACATGCCCCTTCGATAAGATGAAACTATTGTTCTGAATCCTGAAATTTGTTTTTGGCACGTATAAATGATTCGCGAAGCGAGGTAGCCGCTTCCTCAAATCCATTTCTTATCTCCTTCCATGACTCGCCACTGGCCTCGTTCAATTCCTTAAGCTTTTCCTTAAGTTTTTCTCTTTCTGCCTTTAGCTCCTCTATATTTTCCTTCATGGTGCTGCTGGCTTTGTCGCTTGCCTGCCTTATTTTCTCGTCAAGGGAGTCTATACTCTCGAAAATCTCATCGAGTGTCTGGTGTGCCTTTTCCTGATATTTTCTTTGTTTTCTTTCCATGGGTGAAGTGGTTTAAATTTATGCCAATATAGCATTTTTTAGAATAATATTACCAGCGGGCTTTTTGTTGTTTTGATGAGGTTTGCTTTTATGGCCTTTTAACAGTCCTGTTAAGCTCCAGTATTTTTTGAAAATACATGGCAAATGAACGGTATAGAAAATGTGTCCACTTGCCAAAGGGGACTATAATCAACGCCCATTGTGCAAGGACGGTAAGGTGAAGGGTGTACATCCAAAACTGGCTGTCCAGGTTGTTCAGGTCAATAAGCAGCCGTACTGCGAATGAAGTAATTCCCATTAGGAAGAGCCAGATTACAAAGAACCAATCCGATGGTTGTGAATGCTTGTGCATTGTGTCAACCTTTCGAAATCGCATACTCATAAAAACGGTGGTAATAATAAAAATTGCAGCACTCTCAAAGTACCCCAGCCAGATGACGAATTTGCTGGTTGTAGAGAACCAGTTTAGAAACACGGTGGTGAAGAGAAGGGAGAGGTAGCTCAGAACCAGGATAAAGTGCAAAATCCATCTTGTTCGGTTTTCTCTGGTATCCTCACACCCTAGAAAGCGTTTTTGGGTAAACATGTGCACGAATAGGTCGCCAGTTGACTGGGCATAAACTTTAAGGGAAGGTTTTACCTTGGGTTTAACTATTGTAAGGTACCACATGTGGATTATGTTGGGTAGAAGTATAGCAGCAAAAACTCCTGCAATGGAGAGCATCTCGAAGAGGTGGCCGTAATGTATTACTTGCTCCCTATCAAAACCCGAGAAATTGGTGAAACCTATGACTCCGGCAAGTAAAACTAACATACCTCCAATGTAAGCGCCAATGTGCTTGTAGAGCAAGCCTGAAAGGCCTGTCCAATCGTACTGGGCAGTAAGCCATCTTCGGAGCGACATCATCAATTCCCCCGGGTTGGCCTGTCGGGGACAATCGGTGCTACACTCACCACAGTAGTAGCACAACCAAGGTTTAAGTGATGATTTTATTTCATCCTCCAGCCCAAGCGTGCTGTAACGAATCATTTCGCGAGGAAACGATTCGTCATTTGTGGAGAGAGAGCATACAGCGGTGCAGTTGCCGCAATTAAAACAAAGATTAAAATCATCGGCTCCGTATTTTTTTATTTCGTCAGCAAAATCAGGATTTATGTGCGGCATGATAATTACTTTTTGAGTTTATACATGTAGTAGGCTTCATCGTCATCAAGTCCGGCTGGTTCGATAAATCCATACCGGTTCATTGTCATAATATTCCAGGTTACATCTTGTACGCTGATGTTAATTTGTTCCGCTATTTGCGGTATGGTAAGAGGTTTCTCGGTGAGAACATTGGCTATTGTTCTCCATATTTTAGGGTATCCTGCAAGGCTTTGTGCCTTGGAGGAACTTGTTTTCGAATTAGCATGCTCTCTTGGTAAAATGTTTACTGGTGAGGCAAAGCCATCAATCATAGATTCAATTTCGTTATCGGTGAAATGTGCAACTTCAATAGCGTTGGTAGGGCATACCGGCGCACATATCCCGCATCCTGTACAGGATGAGATATTTACCTCTGCTATCATTTTGCCATTACTTTCAATTGGTTTAATGGCATCAAATTCGCAAACCTCACTGCATTTATTGCACCAAATGCAAGTTTCTGAGTTAATTCTGGCAACAATCGGCTCCAGCTCTATACTTCCTTTGCAAATAGCTGCGTTGATTTTTGCTGCACCCGACAGTGCCGATTGAACCGATTCCGATATATTCTTTGGCCCCTGGCATGCCCCACCAATGTATATACCCTTAATTACTGTTTCTACCGGTTTTAGTTTTGGGTGGATTTCGTTAAAGAATTTGTCGTTACCAATGGGTATTTTTAGCTTTCCGGAGATATCGCTACTATCGCTTCGCGACACCATTCCGGTTACCAAAACAACTAAATCGGCATCTAGCATTAACTCTTTCTTTGAAGTAAGGTAATCCTTAACCTTTATTGAGAGTTTATCCTCATTAACTTCAATAACAGGGGGTTCCTTTTCCTCAAATTTTATGTAAACATCTCCTTTTCTCGATGATTCCTGGTAGAGTAGCTCCTGTTTACCGTAGGTTCTTATATCCCGATATAGGTGAAATGCCTTTATCCCTTCAAATTTTTCATGAACATTCAGTGATGAATAGATTGCAGCAGTGCAGCATTGACGTGAGCAGTACTTATTTTCACCTTTGCTCTGGCGGTTTCCAACGCAGTAAATGTAGGCTATAGTTTTAATGGTTTTGCCATTGTAAGTAAGCTTCCCAGAATTGGAATTGATAAGTTTGTTAAATTGAGGAAGTGTTATAACCTTGTCGGATAGCTGATATCCATATTCACCCTCTTTGGGTTGATAAAAATCGAAACCGGTTGTTACTAGAACTGAGCCAACGTTGAGCTTGAGCAATTCGCCAGCAACATTCACATCAATCATAAAATTACCAAAGCTTCCCGAAATATTTTCAAGGTTAGCATTTGTGAATATGTTGATATTGTTCATTTCCTTTATGCGTTGGTATAGCCGGTCGATAACCTCTTTACCATTTTCTCCAGTCATAAATAGCTTGCCAGAGGTTAATACTTTTCCGCCAACCTCAGCTTCCTTCTCAATTAAGTAAACCTGGTTGCCCATTCTAGCTAGGTCAATTGCAGCCCGTAAACCCGACACTCCTGCTCCAACTACAGCAACAGCCTTTTGTGCCATAATTTCGATGATTTCCAAAGCCTCGGAGTGCGATACTCTATTTATGCCTGCACGAATTAGGCCGTAGGCTTTTATGGTTGCATCCATTGGTTTATCGGAATGAGCCCACGAGCATTGCTCGCGCACGTTTACCTGAACGTAGTTGTAAGGATTAATTCCAGCACGCTCTGCAACCCCGCGGAATGTATGCGTATGAAGTTTTGGCGAGCACGATGCAACCACAATGGCATCGAGATTCATTTCTTTAATATCTTTCTCAATATCTTTTTGAGTAGAATCTGAGCAGGCAAAAACCACATCCTTTGATATTATTACTCCATCCTCTTTTGCCATCAACTTTCCAAGCTGTTCCACATCAACATAGTCAGAGATGTTTCCCCCGCAATGGCATATATATACTCCTATTCGTTGTTTCATCATGCTCAATGTATAGTTTGTTAGTAGTAATGAGCGAGGTGAAGTATTTATTGATTCTTCGCCTTGCTCAGTATGACAGCTTATAGTGTGCTGTTGATATAGCTTGCTGCCTCCGATGCCGCTGAACCTGCAGATAGTATTGAATCGGGAATATCCTTTGGACCCGCAGCGGTACCTGCAACAAATACACCATCGATACTGGTTAACGAGGGGCTTACAAGTTCGTCAATCGATTTTATAAAGCCCTGATTATCCAGCTCTAATTTTTCATCAGTAAAAACTTTTGTTATTCCGTTGTTTGGTAAAACCCCAACGGAAAGCACTACCAAATCGTGATTAGCCTCCTTGAGGGCTCCGGTTGTAACATCCTCGTATCGGAGAATTAAATCGCCACTATTGTCATCCTTTTGGTTGATTTTGGCAACTTTCCCTTTAATAAAGTTGACCCCCATTCCTTTTGATTGCTGGAAGAACTCCTCGTAGCCCTTACCAAATGCCCTTATATCCATATAGTATATGGTGATATCGGCCAACGGGAGAGCACCCATTAGTAGCTGGGCTTGCTTAATGGAGTACATACAGCAAATTTGTGAGCATATTGGGTTGTTGGAGCACTCAGCCCCGCATCCTATGGCATTCTCAAGGCTTGAATCCCTGGAGCCCGTACAAAGTACGTAGGCAATTTTATCGGGAACCTTACCATCGCTTGGACGTAGAACTGCATTGTAGGGTCGAGTAGGAGCAATAAGCCTATCCATTTGCATGGCGTCAATTACGTTGGGAAATTTTTTAAATCCATATTGTGGTTTATTCTCCCCTTTAAAAAGGTTAAACCCGGTTGCAATAATCACTGTTTTTGTCTCAATGTTTATATTTTTTGGTTGCATTTCGTAATCAATAGCTTTAGGTTCACAAACCTTTTCGCACTTTTTACAGTGAATGCAGTGGTTCATGTCAATTGCAGCTACCTTGGGGTTGGCTAAGCTAAAGGCTATGGATATGGCCTTTTGCCCAACCATATTGTTGTTGTATTTGTCAACGATTACTACTGGACATGCCCACTCGCATAGCTGACATCCGGTACATAGATCAGGGTTAACGTATGTAGGTTGAATGGTTAGGTTGACATTGAATAATCCATTATTTTTAGTAATCTCCATTATGTCTGTATTCAGCAGTAACTGAATGTTTGGATGCCTGGCCGTTTCCGACATTTTTGGTGTAGTGATACATGCTGCGCAGTCGAGGGTTGGAAACACCTTGCTAAGCTGAATCATCTTACCACCAATGGAAAGCTCTTTTTCCACTAGAAGAACCTTGTAATCCATATTTGCTAAACTTAGCGCTGCCTCCTGACCTGCGATTCCACCTCCCACTACAAGGGCATCAAATGTTTTTTTATTTTCTGGCATCGATTAAGATTTAAAATAAATCTTTAATTTTTCGTTGTGAAACGTTGTGTGTACTTAGTGTTGATTGTGGTTAAATTTTTAACCGCAAAGTGGCTCAAAGGATTTCACGAAGTGCACGAAAGATTTAACTTGGATTGTATTTTTCGGTACCAATACTTCCCAGTTCTGAGAGTATTTTCGAGAAGTTTCCCATATGATTCACAAATGGCTCAGCACAAACAGAACATAAAGCAGCCATACGTATTCGCTTTGGGTTAATGTTGTTCTCCTTCATCAACTTCTGCGACTCTACAATAATATTATTGGTGTGCTCAGCACATTTTGGGCTGTAGGAGCACTCATGGCCATCAGCAGCAATAAAAACACCGTCGAAACCTTTTTCGAACGCCCGCATAATCCATCTCGGTTTAATGCCCGATGAGCAGGGCAAGCTAATTACGTAAACAGTAGGGGGGTAGTGCAGCTTACGTAATCCGGCTTGGTCGATCCCCGGGTCCGATATTATGTCGGTGGAGAAGACCAGAATTTTTGGTGAAAATGTTTCACTTAACATGATGATAGTTATGTTTTATGCAGAAAAAATATTGTTGTACAAGTAAGAAGCAAGGCTTAAAAAGCCCTGCTTCCTTATCCTTTTCACCCTAAGCCTTTTTTAGAAATAGGCGGGTGAAGCTATCCTCTTCAATAATTCCCAGGAACTCATGCTCCATTTTTTCGCACCATTTTGGTATATCGTGCTTTGTTCCTTCGTCGGATGAAAGTACTTCCATGATTTCACCCGATTCAATTTCTCCAATAGCTTTTTTTGCAGCCAAAAGGGGACCTGGGCAAGCCGTACCCCGTGCATCAACGGTTTGGCTTACCTTTAGATTTTTTAATTCTTCTGCGTTCATTGTTTTGTTGTTTGATTTGTGTTTAATAGCTCAATACAGCGTTTGCGCTTAACGATTCCGAAATAACTGTTCCTGCGGCTATAAGTTTGGAACCCTCGACTAGATCATTTTCGCTAATCCCTCTCGATTTAGCGCAAGGGGTGCATACAAGTAGCTTACCATTTAGTTCAATGAATGTATCAAGCAGTTGCTTTAGTGGCATAAAGCCCGATGCGTTTACATTTTCGGAAACACCTTTTTTTACAAGTAATACCCCCTCAGCTTGCAAAATAATAGTAACATCAACATCCATTGATTGTGCTGCTGTTGCCATAACAAAAGGAATTGTTGCCTTTTCCTGGTTATCAGGTCCTTCTGTAACAATTACGATCAATTTTTCGCGCATAATGGCATCGTTTAAGTTTACTACTAAATGAACAGCTGAATTTTACTCTCCTCGGCATCCGAGAGGAATGTTCCTACACCACAAATCTTTAGGTTGGGATAGTCAATTAGCTCTTCGCGTTTGAAACCCATTAAATTCATTGACATTTCGCAAACGTTTATAGAAACGCCAAGTTCTGCGGCTGTTTTAAACATTTCATCAAGGGAGGCAACATTCTTCTTTTTCATAATGTTCTCCAGCATGGTTTTACCCATACCTGCCATGTGAAGCTTCGAAAGCTTAACCTTTTTTGCACCTTTGGGGAGCATGAAACCAAACATTTTTGAAACGAGGTTTTTCCCCTTAACTTTTTTCTTGGGATCGCGGAGAGCAGCAGTAGCCCAGAATGTGAAGAATAAGCTTACCTCCATGTCCATTGCTGTTGCTCCGGTTGCAATGATCATTGCTGCCAAAAGTTTGTCCATATCGCCGGAAAAGACTACCATAGTCAACTTGTCCTTCCGACCACTTTCGAGCTTGCCTACTTTTTTCTTTAGCTCTTCGAGCTGCTTTTCAACGTCTATTTCCATGTCTTAATGTGGTATAGGGTTATAATCTGTTAAATATTTAACAATTCAAAAGTATAGCTGCTTGTCATTATTTTACCTACTCTTGGTGTGATATCCCTTACGCTTTGCTGTGAGATTTTTCACACAATAAATCTTTAACCTTTGTATCTTTGCAGAAGATATCTGAAGAATTATGTCATATCCCGAATGTAGAACTTGTGGTTACAAGTCGTCAGCAGCAAAGCACCTGAACGAGACAGAACTCCAAACATTGGAGTTTGGCTGCGCCGAGGTGCTGTTTAAAAAGGGTGAGGTGGTATTCAGGGAGGGAACCTTGGCAACCAATACTATCTACCTGAAAAGAGGTATGGTAAAAGTACACATGAAGGGGCCTTCGGGCGATAAAATATTAAAACTCATTAAAGCTCCTACATATTTAGGCCTTCCGACTACTTTTGGCGATCGTATAAATCAGTACTCTGCAACAGCCATTTCCGATGCCGAAGTTTGCTTCATCTCGCTTGACACCTTTAAAGATTTTATCACTAAAAATGGTGATTTTGCCTATGAACTCATTATGGATCTTTGCCGAAACGAACTTGTCGAATATCGTCGCTGCACAAGCATGTCGCAAAAGCAGATTCCGGGAAGGGTTGCCGAAGTTCTACTGTGCATGTCCGACGATCTTTTTTGCTCAAGCACCTTCGAAATGCCGCTCAACAACAGCGAGCTGGCCGATTTAATTAGCACTTCAAGAGAAACTGTTAATCGTCAGCTTAGCGAGTTTATCAGGGAGGGATTAATAAGCATGACTAAGAGGAAAATTCAGATTCTGGATGCTAAAAGGCTAGGCCAGATTAGCATTAACGGTTAGGCAATCGGGTTGCACCAGCCAACCCTTTTTCTATTTGGCAAACAAACTCTTTATGTCCGTCGTATAAAGTAACGAAAACACTTTAAAAAAATTTACTACTATGGGAAAAGAAGCCAAACAAGTTGTATCGGTTGATTTAGAAAAACTGCTGGGAATGCTTAATGCCGCACTAGCCGAGGAGTGGCTTGCATACTACCAGTACTGGATTGGTGCCCGGGTGATGGAGGGCCCCATGCGGAGCGAAATTGAACCTGAGCTCCTGCTTCATGCCACACAAGAGCTAAACCACGCTGTACTTGTTGTTGGAAGAATAATTCAGCTGGGCGGAACGCCTATACTAAGCCCACAGGACTGGTTTAAGGTTAACCGTTGCACTTACGATGCCCCCGTTGACCCCTACATTGAGGTGGTTCTGGAGCAAAACCTTAAGGGCGAGCGTTGCGCAATTAAACGTTACCAGGAAATTGCTGATTTCACCAATGGGAAAGACCACTCAACCCACCAAATGGCCGTTCAAATTCTTAACGAGGAAATTGAGCACGAAAACGACATTGAGGATTGGATTACCGATATCAACCGCATGAAGGAGGAGTTCAAAAAAATGCGTATGTAATGTCAATTTCATTGCTTGTATGCTGAGACTATGCCAACATAGCCCCGTGTGTATTAGTAAACGGTTCCCTTATAGGAATCGTTTTTTTTAATGATGATTGGAGCGTGGTATGTCGAAAAAGAATTGCCTATAATGTAGCCTATAACTATAAAGCCTATTATTGCACAATAACACTCCATCTTTAAGCTAACAATCAATGATGCTTTGGGGTATTGTATTTGAGCAGGCCTTACCTTTGCAATTCTCACTATATTGAAAAGTTTTACCTTTGTAAATTAAAGTTGTATAGGGTAGGCTTTGTTATAATGATAGTTATATAGAGAATGGTAATTTTTTACTTGGTTTTGTTGCTGGTTGTTTTTGCAGTGCTTAGGTTGGTGGTTGTTTTGGTTAACTACATTTATACCCCCTACCTAAGACCTTTTGAGCTGATAGACCATGGAAAGATATTGGTTGTGGTTGGCCAGGGCAAAAATACAGCTAGTCTTGTTAACCTCCTGCACGACTTGCAAAACCAGTCCTACACAAACTTCGAGGTGTTGGTTTATTGTAGCAGTCCTCTGAACAGTATTCCCGATGACCAATTGGCTTTTGCCAGGGTTGATAACCGGTTTAAGTTTTTAAATGGAACGATTCGTGAAGCTGGTGAATCCTATTCGAGTAATTTTCGCAATGTGCTTGTCGAAAAATCATCAGGCAGCTACATACTTTTCCTTGATCCTGACATGCGGATGGGTATTCATTTTATTAACGCAATGGTTGCCAACATGAAGCACAGAAAGCTAGCCGTGCTTTCCGTTACACCACATTATGATACAACCAAAAGTTTTGGCGTGAAAATTGCTGTTTCGGCTGTTCAGTGGTTGATGCTATCACTTATACCTTTAAAGCTGATTGGAAAACATTTTAACCCTAAGTTGCCACTGACAGATGGAATGCCGGTGATGTACAACGCTGAAGTCTTTAGAAGGCATACTCTAACCTCTGTGACCATTCCCGAAGACCTTAAAAGAGCCATGTACAGCAAGGAGTTTAAGCAGTTACAACTCCGATCGTTTACGCTGTTGGGAAGAAAGGAGGAAATTTCCTGCAGCTGTTTTACAAGCTACCGTTATGCGTTGCGAAGGGTTGCAGGTGGGTTGTTCGATTTTTTTTCCGGCAGAGAGTGGCTAATGTTCAGCTATGCCATTCTTACCACCCTTGGGCCTTTTATAACTCTTTTAGCTATGCCTTATCCCTTTACTTTCGCATATCTTTTTTCGGTGCTATTAGGCCGAATGCTCGTAGCAGCTCTATGCGAACAATCAGCATGGTCGGCTATTCTACTTTTTCCCCTTCAGCAGCTAGTTTTGTTTAGAATGATGCTTTCTCCCCTTTATAGCAGCATTACAGGACATAAAAGATAGAAATTAAGCTAATTAGTGTATTATTAACGTTTATGGCTAGAACAAAGCATTTTGGTTATTTCTTGTTTGGAGGTGCGCTTACTTTTCTGTTAATGGTCACAGGTAGCGGGAGGTTAGATTCAGCTACCGAAGTCGAACCTGTGGATATTCGCCTCTTCCGGTGCTACATTTACGATGATATAAAAGAATGGGAAAGGGTAATAGGGGTTTTGGAGAACACCTATCGAATGAAACCAACCATTGATGATGAATTTCAGCTTCTTCATGCCCAGTATGGCTTTATTCCCTACCTGCTTGGTTCAAATGGAAACAAGGAAAAGGCTCAACGCTACATCGACTTGGCCGAGCAGCATGCAAACAACATTCTAAAGATTAAACCTGGACATGTTGGTGCCATGGCAATGAATTCTGCCCTGTTGGCTTTTAAAGTTTATTTAAGCCCATATAAGGCTCCTTTTTTAGGGCCAAAAAGCATAAAAATAATTGATGAGGCGCTTAAGCTCGATGCCAATAATCCGTACCCCCTTTTAGAAAAGGCCAATTTTTTACAGTATGCTCCAGGTGTTGTGGGAGGAAACCCTACCGAAGCTTTAGGCTACTACCAAAAAGCTACCGAAATTCTTCGAAAAGGTAATAACGGACAGCATCCTAAAACGTGGTGGTACATGAATGCCTGGGCGCAAATGGCACTTTCTGCTGAGAAAGCTGGAAAAATTGATTTGGCCCGTAAAACTTTTAAGGAAATTTTGGCTATTTCACCCGATTTTAAATGGGTAAAAACCAAG
>DCDD01000079.1 GCA_002316235.1 Bacteroidales bacterium UBA1064 | reverse complement strand
CTCAAACAATCACCATTACCGGTGTGAATGATGACGTTGATGATGACAACGTGGCCTACACCATCATAACCAACCCTGCAACCAGCACCGATACAAAGTACAACGGCCTTAACCCGACCGATGTTTCCGTAACCAACATCGACAACGACACGGCCGGATTTACCGTTAGCCCAACAACAGGGTTGCAAACCACCGAGGCGGGCGGTACGGCCACCTTTACGGTAAAGCTGAATTCCAAGCCAACCGCCGATGTAACCATTTCAATCGCCTCAAGCAACCCAGCCGAGGGAACTATTAATCCAACAAGTTTAACTTTTACTCCTACTGGCTGGAACACCCCTCAAACAATCACCATTACCGGTGTGAATGATGACGTTGATGACGACAACGTGGCCTATACAATTATTACCAACCCTGCAACCAGCACCGATACAAAGTACAGCGGGGTCAATCCAACCGATGTTTCAGTAACCAACATTGACAACGACACGGCCGGATATACAGTTAACCCCACTTCAGGGCTACAAACCACCGAGACGGGTGGAATAACCACCTTCACCATCCGGCTCAACACTAGGCCAACGGCCAATGTTACCATTTCAATCACTTCAAGCAATACCAACGAGGGAACTGTAATACCAACCAGCGTTACATTCACCCCAGCAACATGGAGCAACCCGCAAACAATAACCATCACTGGTGTGGATGACGATATTGACGACGATAACGTGGCCTACACTATTATCACCGGTGCTGCAACCAGCTCCGACACCAAGTATAGCGGGCTCAACCCAGCCGATGTTTCAGTAACCAACATTGACAACGATACGGCCGGATTTACAGTTAACCCAACTTCAGGGCTGCAAACCACCGAAGCGGGCGGAACGGCCACATTCACAGTGAAGCTGAACTCCAAACCAACAGCCAACGTTACCATCACCCTCGCCTCGAGCAACCCCGCCGAGGGAACAGTAAATCCCACAAGTTTAACCTTCACCTCCGGTAATTGGAATTCGCTTCAAACAGCTACCATCACCGGTACGGATGATGATGTGGACGACGACAACGTGACCTATACCATCACCACTGGCACTGCTACAAGCACTGATGCCAAGTACAACGGACTCAACCCACTCGATGTTTCTGCTACCAACATTGATAACGATGATGCTGGTGTTGCTGTTTCTCCATACGAAGGTCTTTACACCACCGAGGCTGGAGGAACAGCTACCTTTACAATGAAGCTTACCAGCAAGCCTACGGCCAACGTCTCCATTACACTTGTATCGCTCAACACCAACGAGGGAGTGGTATCGCCCAGCACGGTGCCTTTTACCCCTGACAATTGGAATACCAACCAAACCATTACGGTAACCGGTATGAACGATGACGTGGACGATGACAACGTGGCCTACACCATACAAACACAGCCCTGCATCAGCTCCGATCCGAAGTACGACGGGCTTAACCCGGTTGATGTTTCGCTTACCAATATTGACAACGATAATGCAGGCTATATACTCTCACAGCAAAACATCACCTATTCAGAGTCTGATTCCCCGGTTAGCGTAACCTACCGGTTGTCCTCTAAACCAACCGCAAACGTCTCGTTTAACCTGGAATCGCAGAACACCAGTAAGGGAACAGCTTCTCCTGCCAGCCTAACCTTTACCAGTGGTAACTGGAATGTTGAGCAAGTTGTAACCATCACTCCGGTTAATAACTATGTGGTGGATGGCGATGCTACCTTTGCAATTGCCACTTATTCTGCCACCAGTGGTGATAGTAAGTATAACGGATTAAACCCACCCGATGTTAACGTTACCTGTACCGATGATGATGTTGCCGCCATTAACGTTTCGGCAATAAGCGGGAACACTCGTGAGGATGGAACCACGGCCACTTTCACCATTGTTCTCAACAGCCAGCCAGCTGCAGATGTAACCATTGGATTGTCATCGAGCAATACGGCCGAGGGAACTGTTAGTCCAGCCTCAGTTACTTTCACTTCCTCAACATGGAACGTTGCCCAAACGGTTACCGTTACCGGCGTTAACGATGTTGTTGCCGATGGAAATATAACCTACACGGTTATCATTGGTGCAGCAACCAGCGCCGATCCGAACTACAACGGGCTTAATCCCGATGATATTGCTGTAATCAACATTGATGACGATCAGGCCGGGGTGAATGTTTTCCCTGTCAGCGGGCTAACTACAAAGGAGGATGGTTCAACTGCTACCTTCCAGATAAGCTTGAACACCGCACCGGTCAGCAATGTAACAATAAGCTTTGCGTCGTCCGATGAAACCGAAGGAACAGTATCTCCAACCCAGCAAGTTTTCAACAATACAAGCTGGAATAGCCCGGCAACAATAACCATAACAGGAGTAGATGACCTAGCTGAAGATGGCGATCAGCCTTATACAGTGACCATTTCATCGGCAAGCAGCGATCCTAACTACAACAACTTGTCCATACCCACGGTGTCGGTTACCAATCTTGACGACACCAAGCCCCGTGCAGCTGATGATGCAGCAACTACGCCTGAAAAAGACCCGGTGCAGGTTGATGTTCTGGCCAATGATAAAGGTCTCGATAAGAATGGAATAGTGGTTACAATTGCTGCAAATCCAACCCATGGTAGCGTAGCCGTTCAACCCGACAATACCATTACCTACACTCCCAATGGGCTGTTCAATGGTGATGATACCTTTACCTACCGGGTAACAGATAGAGACGGAGGTTACGACGAGGCAAATGTTACCATTACGGTAACCTTTGTAAACGACATTCCTGTTGCCGTTGACGATGCCAGGGGAACAAGCATCAACACTCCACGTGTTGTGGATGTTCTCTTCAATGACCATGGACTTGAGGATGGTGGAATTTCCGTTACAATAACCGAAGCTCCCAACCCAACACAGGGGAATGCAACGGCCAACGCTGACAATACCGTAACCTTTACTCCTGCTTCGGGCTATTTGGGAGTTGCAACCTTCAAGTACAAAGTTGAGGACGTAAATGGCGACTCCGACGAGGCCACTGTTACCATCAATGTTCGTCCTGTTAACCACATACCCGATGCCGTTGATGATAATGCTACAACATTTATAAATACGGCTAAAAAAATCAACGTGCTGGCCAACGATGCAGGCCTGGATGATGGTTTTGGAAGTTTAATCATATTTGCAAACCCTGCCCATGGGATTGTTGTGGTTAACCCTGACCGCACGATTACCTATACCCCTGATGCCGGCTTCTCGGGTACCGATAACTTCTCATACCTAATCGAGGATGTAGATGGCGACTACGATATTGCCGTTGTAACCATCACCGTAACCAGTGTGCCCAACCACCTGCCAACCGCATACGACGATTACCGGGGGGCTTCAAGGAATACTCCTGTAACAGTTGATGTGCTCATCAACGATACAGGGCTTGAGGACGGGCTCCAAAGCTTGACGGTTACAACCCAACCTGTAAATGGCAACGCTCTGGTAAATCCCGATCATACCATAACCTATACTCCAAACACCGATTTTGTTGGGGTAGAAATATTTGGATACCAGGTTTGCGATGTGGATGGTGATTGCTCCACTGCAAATGTCCACATAAACGTTAAGGAGGGCATAAACATTGTGCCTGTAGCCAACGATGATACCGATTCAACCATTGTAAATACTCCAAAGAGCATTAACGTGCTGGCCAACGACACCGGTTTGGACGATGGGCTTGGCTCAATAACCATCTTCCAGCAACCCGAATTTGGAGCTGTTGTGGTGAATGCCAACCGAACGATAACATATACGCCTACCTACATGTTTGTTGGCACCGAAACCTTCCGCTACATGGTAACCGATGTGGATGGTGATTACGATATTGCAACGGTAACCATCAAGGTGAAGGAAAGGCCGAACTATATTCCCGTTGCTAATGACGACCGTAGGGGTTGCAGCTTTGAAACACCAGTGGTTGTGGATGTGCTATTCAACGATACAGGATTGGAAGATACACCCATCACGGTTTCCATTTCGCAGCAACCCACATCGGGAAATGCCATAGTGAACCCCGCTGATAACACGGTAACTTATACTCCTGCTACAGGATTCATAGGTGAAATGACTTTCCGCTACACGGTTGCCGATGCCGATGGCGATAGCGACGATGCGCTGGTTACCATCAAGGTTAAATCGGGTGTAAATATGGTTCCAATTGCCAACGCCGACAATGCCACAACTATTATGAATAATCCTGTTACCATAAATGTTCTCTCGAACGATACAGGATTAGATGATGGGTTTGGTGGGCTTTACATTTACCAGCAACCGGAGTTTGGTACTGTTGTGTTGAACGCCAATAGATCCGTTACCTATACTCCTGCCCACATGTTTGTTGGCGTTGAAACATTCCGCTACTATGTTGAGGATGCTGATGGTGATTACTCGCTGGCTACCGTTACCGTTACCGTCATCGAAAAGCCAAACTACGTTCCGATAGCCAATGACGATTACAGGGGATGCAGCTTCAACTCCAGCGTTACCGTTGATGTGCTTTCAAACGATACCGGAATTGACGATGTGCCTTTGACCCTATCTATCAACATAAACCCAACTGATGGCAATGCACAGGTTAACCCCGATAACACCATTACATTTACTCCATTCGATGGGTTTATCGGATTGACCACCTTTGGGTATAGGGTTACCGACGCCAATGGCGATAGCGATGAAGCCATGGTATTCATCAATGTGAAGGCAGGTATAAATGCTGTACCCCTGGCACGCGATGATAATGCCCATACTTTTATCAACAAATCCGTAGAAATCAATGTGCTGGCTAACGATGAGGGGCTTGACGACGGTTTTGGCGCACTAACCATCAGGCAACAACCTGCCTTTGGAACTGTTGTGGTGAATGCCAACCGAACCCTAACCTACTTCCCGGGATACATGTTTGTAGGCTCCGATAGCTTCAGCTACATGGTTGAGGATGTTGATGGCGACTACTCTGTGGCCATTGTTACCGTTGTTGTGGATGAAAAGCCCGACAGCAAACCCGTTGCCAACGACGACTCGCGGGGCTGCAGCTTCAACTCGGCCGTTACCGTTGATGTGCTAATTAACGATAGTGGACTGGATGATGTGCCGCTTGCCGTTTCCGTTACAGAAGCACCCCAAAGCGGCAGCGCCGTTCCAAACCCCGACAACACCATAACTTTTACCCCCGAGGCTAACTTCACCGGAACTATAACCTTCCGCTATACTGTTACTGATGTTGATGGAGACTTCGACGATGCACAGGTTACCATCCATGTGAAGGCTGGTCAGAATATTGTGCCGTATGCTGTTCCCGACAATGCAACAACCCTCGTGAATAAACCTGCTGTTGTGAATGTTCTGGCCAACGATACAGGTTTAGACGACGGGTTTGGCTCGCTGACAGTTTTCGAGCAGCCTAAGTTCGGAAGTGTGGTTGTAAACTCTAACCGCACGGTAACCTATACCCCCAGCTATATGTTTATTGGAGTTGAAACCTTCCGCTACATGGTAACCGATGTGGATGGCGATTACGCTATTGGCACCGTAACCATTACGGTCATTGAAAAACCCAACTCCATACCGGTAGCCAACGACGACCTCCGCGGGTGCAGCTTTGAAACTCCTGTGGTTGTTGATGTTCTAGTCAACGATACAGGGTTGGAAGATGTTCCCCTAACGCTTACTATTTCTGAGCTGCCCACAATCGGCAGCACGGTTGTTAATCCTAACAACACCATAACCTTTACCCCTCCAGCTGCTTTCACCGGTATTGCAACCTTCCGCTACACGGTTACCGATTCCGATGGCGATAGCGACGATGCGCTGGTTACCATACGGGTCAAGGAAGGTGAGAATTATGTACCCCATTCCAACGACGATGCGGCTTCAACCATTATCAATACAAATGTTGACATAAACGTTCTGGCTAACGACACAGGACTAGACGATGGCTTCGAAAGACTCATCATCTTTGAAATGCCCTCTTTTGGCACTGTTACTGTGAACGAAAACCGAACAGTAACCTACACTCCCTCATACATGTTCCTGGGAACCGACACATTCAGGTACTGGGTAGAGGATGTGGATGGCGACTACTCCATCGCAACAGTTACCGTTGAGGTAACCGAACGCCCCAACTACTTACCCGTGGCCAACGATGACTACAGAGCCACATCCCTTAACACGCCTAGAATAGTAGATGTTTTGGTAAACGATACCGGCCTGGACGATACTCCTGTAGGGGTTTCGATCACCAACCAAGCCTCTCACGGAACTACTGTTGTTGAAGCAGATAATACGGTTACCTATACACCACAAAACAGCTACCTGGGTGCCGACCATTTCAGCTACAGGGTAACCGACAGGGATGGCGACTGGGATGAAGCTACGGTATTTATCGACGTTAAACCTGTAAACATGATCCCTGTTGCTGTTGACGATTACGTGCAAACCTACGTTAACCAACCGGTTGATATCCATGTTCTTGAGAATGACTCCCTGCTCTACGAGGGGATAAAGAGCCTCCAGGTGTTCTCTGCCCCAAAATGGGGAACTGTTCAGGTTAACGACAACCATACGATTACCTACACACCCTCATACTTCTTTATTGGAAATGATGAGTTTAAGTACCTTGTTGAGGATGTAGATGGCGATTACGATATTGCTACGGTTTACGTGGTGGTTCTTGCCACGCAAAACGCCATTCCGGTTGCCAATGATGATCATCGGGCTACATCGAAAAACACCCCACTCGATATCAACGTGCTCATCAACGATGATGGGCTTGATGACGGTTGGATAAGGGTATTCATTGATGAGTTTCCCGACGCGGCTACGGGAACCGCTGCGGTTAAACCCGATAACATGGTATCATTTATACCGGCTACCGATTACCTGGGTCTGTCAACACTTAAGTACTTTATAGTTGATAGGAACAACGACACCAGCAATGTGGCTACCGTAACGGTTAACGTCAAGGAGGTTAATTTTATCCCTGTGGCCAATGCCGACACCGCCTCAACCAACATGAACGTTCCCCTGCTTGTTGACGTGGTGAACAACGACACCGGACTCGACGATGGGCTCGACTACATCAAGGTAATGGGTAAACCGCTTCATGGCTTTGCCTACG
Organism: Bacteroidales bacterium UBA1064; assembly: GCA_002316235.1. Lineage (GTDB taxonomy): Bacteria > Bacteroidota > Bacteroidia > Bacteroidales > Tenuifilaceae > UBA1064. Next base: position 19,620 of record DCDD01000079.1, on the reverse strand, counting down.
CCTTCGACAACCATAACATCAAGTATTTCCCATCCAGCTGGTTTGTTGGAACCGACTCGTTAACCTACCTGGTAGCTGATGAGGATGGCGATTACGACATAGGAAAGCTATACATCACCGTAAACGAAAGGCCCGACCACAAACCCTTAGCCAACCCTGATGGGCGGGGTACAACTACCAACACCCCCGTTACCGTAGATGTTCTTTTCAACGATACCGGCCTGGAGGACGGTGGTATAAAGGTGCTGCTCAACATATTCCCCATTAACGGAAATGTGCTGCTCAACGCAGATAACACGGTAACCTACACACCCAACACTGGCTTTTTGGGAGAGGACGTATTCTACTACCAGGTTTGCGACTTCGACAGCGACTGCTCAAGCGCTGCGGTTACCATCAACGTTAAAAACGCCAACCTTGTACCTATTGCCTACAACGATACCGTTACTACTTTTAAGAACAAGGCCATCTCCATTAATGTACTGTTTAACGACAGGAACCTGAACGATGGGGGAATTAGAACGGTTGTGTTCAGCAACCCTACTAACGGAGCGGTATCTGTTAACCCCGACAACTCCATACTCTACACCCCCGCGAACAACTTCTTTGGTGTTGACTCGCTTTGGTACTATGTTGCTGATGTGGATGGCGACTACAGCCTGGCTAAGGTAGTTATAGATGTTCTCAACCGTGAGAACTTTACACCTCAGGCCAATGATGATGATGTTGAAATTTTCATGGATACCGAAACCACTATTGACGTGTTAACCAACGATACCGGGTTAAACGATGGAGTAAAAGCGTTGGCAGTTGAAACTTCACCAACCAATGGGATATGCCGTATAACCTCAGATTTCAAGGTTTACTACTCCCCACTTACCGGTTTTGTTGGTACTGAGACATTTACCTACCGGGTAACCGATAGGGACGATGAGAGCAGCGTGGCATACATAACTGTTCGGGTTGTACCCGACCCCGACGGGAAGGTTGTGGTACCCGAGGCCTTCTCACCCAACGGTGATGGATTCAACGACACCTTCGAAGTTCTAAATATAGGGCAATTCCAACACATTACCCTGAAGGTTTACAACCGTTGGGGTAACCTGGTTTACAAAAGCGATAGGTATAAAAACGACTGGGACGGAACAGCTAACGTATCCCTTTCGCTAGGCTCTAAACTTCCTGCCGGAACCTACTACTACCTGCTCGAAATTTTAGATACAGGTAAAACCTACAAGGGAAGCGTGTTTATTAAGCGATAATCAAGTTAAAGTCGATATTTTTTTGAAAAATGAGAAAAATAGCCTATTTACTAACAGCAGGAGTGGTTGCCGTTTCGGCAACCACCCTGAGGGCACAGCAGGAGCCAATTTTCACCCACTACTTTCAGAATCCGGTGTCCATTAACCCCGCCATTGCCGGTACGGTACGAAACCTTAACCTAAGCCTCCTTTCCAGGTTACAATGGGTTGGCCTGGAAGGAGCTCCCAAAACCTTCAGCCTTTCGGCCCACATGCCCTGGCCCGAAAAGAGGATGGGAATAGGCCTTAACATAATGAATGATGACACCTGGCCGGTCAGCAATACACACATCTCGGCATCGTATGCATACCGCCTTAGACTAACCGACGAAATAACTCTTTCGCTTGGAATTAAAGGAGGTTTCACCTACTACCATGCCTCGCTTACCAACCTTCAGATAAACGACCCAAACGACCCGGAGTTTACCCAGAATGAAAGCCGATTCTACCCTAACCTGGGTGCAGGTGCTTACATTTACTCCGGCGAATTCTACGCAGGCCTTTCCCTACCACGTTTCCTTCAGACTTCATTTAATAAAAAGTTCGACAAAACCCTTAAAAGTCCACTCTACCTCATGGGGGGCTACAACCTGGAAATCAGCCCCAGCTGGGTTTTCATGCCATCAATGCTAATGGGTGCAATGATTGGACTACCCATGTCGTGCGACCTGACCGCCCAGTTTCTCTACCAGAGCAAATTTTACTTTGGCACCCACTACCGTATTGGCGATGCGCTGGGAATTTTCTTCGATATGAAGGTTAACGAATACCTATCATTCGGCTATGCCTTCGATTTCTCGCTTAATAAACTCTCCAGAATCAACACCGGAACACATGAGCTAATGCTTTCATACGCCTTTGCTCCCAAGTGGAAATTCTGATTATCGAGATATGAATTTGGGCATTACCATGCAAAACTCTATAAGTTTAGTCCAAAGCAACCATGATTATTTTGCAGGGTAAGCAGCACTGCAAAATTACCTGCATGTTCATCGTAAAGGTGAATATGCAGGTTTTAAAGGCTGCCTTTAAAAAGAGCCTAAATGCTTATAGAGTTGAGTCTTTACTTTCGGGTCTGAAAAATAGCTCCTCATCCATTATCTGGTCGTAGGCATCCGCATCAAGCACCGTAATTACACGGAGTAACGTATCGAGAAGAAATAAGCTTTCAACTTGCCGGATTTCACCCGAGATATCCTTTACGTTGTACTTATGGGTAATCGAATAGCCAAGCAGCTCACCGGGATTATCCCTTAAAAGGTTCTCCAGGCTGTCTATAGCCCTTTTGCTTGGACTTGGCTTGCTCCTTTCCTGCTCTATGAGGTTATAGAGGTGGAAAGTAATGTTGCTTTTGTTGTACCTGGGAGTTAGCTCGCCAAATTCGGCTGGCTGGTAACCAGGATACTCTAATTTCATTGACTCCATCCAGCTCACCACGTTTTCTCTGGCCTTATCAGCAGAACTTTTTACATTTTCCTGCTTGCTCTGCCTGCATGAAAGGAGCACAACGGTGGCTGCCAGAACAGCCACGACTACAAGGATGTGATATTTTCCTAAAGTAAGTTTATTCATAGCCACCCCCTTATTTTTTGCCTGATAAAGCTACTAAATTTATACTTAGAATATTCCGGACTCTTTTTTAAATCTTTTAAAGTATTGACTAGCGAGAAGGTTTGGAAGGGGCGTGCTCGTAGCTGGAATTATCTTTATTGTCCAACAAGGATAATCCCTAAAAATTTATGCCATACCGGCTTGAATCCTTTCCGTAGAGATTTACTAATTTTGTAGCAAGCAGCCATGCTGTTATTTTCAAATAGCCATTTAAATTGCTAGTAGATTTCCAACATGGCCACCTTGACAGAATACCATAAAAACAACACGATATGAATAATTTTGAATTTTTTAACCCGGTCAGAATTCTTTTCGGAAACGACAAAATCGAAAAAATCGGAATGCAGCTTAACCCAACCGATAGAATTCTTATGACCTATGGCGGTGGCAGCATTAAGAAAAACGGTACCTACGAAAGGATTAAGGCGGCACTTTCCAACTTCAGCGTTTTTGAATTCGGAGGAATTGAAGCCAACCCCAAGTACGAAACCCTGATGAAGGCGGTAGAGGTGGTTAAAAAAAATAATGTTGACTTCATACTGGCGATTGGCGGAGGTTCAGTAATAGACGGAACAAAATTTATTGCAGCAGCCAGCCTATACGAAGGGTCCGATCCATGGGATCTGCTAATAAAGAATATAGTAGTAACCAAGGCCATACCATTTGGGGTTGTTTTAACGCTTCCGGCTACAGGTTCCGAAATGAACTCGGGTGCGGTGATAAGCCGTCTTGAAACCCGCGAGAAGTACAGCTTTGGAAGCCCGGTGCTGTTCCCAAAATTCTCCGTTCTCGACCCTACCCTCACCTTTTCGCTCCCTCCCCATCAGGTAGCTAATGGTATTGCCGACGCCTTTATCCACGTTATGGAGCAGTACATGACTTTCCCCTCCGACTCGCCTATTCAGGATCGCTTTTCGGAGTCAATTCTGCAAACCCTCATAGAAGTTGGCCCGCAAACCCTGAAAAATCCATCCGATTACTCCCTTCGGGCTAACTTCATGTGGAGCTGCACCATGGCCCTAAACGGCTTGCTATCAACTGGCGTAACAACTGACTGGGCAACCCACATGATTGGGCATGAGCTCACTGCATTTTTTGGAATTGACCATGGTGCCACCCTTGCCGCAGTTTACCCGGCCCTACTTACCGAGCTGCAGGAACCCAAACATGAAAAAATTATACAGTACGGCAGCAGGGTATGGGGGCTGAGCGGAGCAGATTTAACCGCACGAAACGTAATAAACAAAACCGAAGATTTTTTCCGTTCGCTGGGGATTAAGACCCGCTTGTGCGAGTACGGATTAAAGCAGGAAGATGTTGCTCCAATTGTTGAGAGGTTCCGCACGCGGGGATGGAAGCTGGGTGAAAGAAAGAACATCAACCATGAAGTTGTGGAGGCAATACTCAAACGTGCGCTTGAACCCTATAGGTCTTAACCTCTGCTAGATTTTATAATTTAGATTGATTGGTTGAAGAAAGGGTTAAGCCTAATAGCATGGCCTATCAGCCATTATCCCGTACCTAATCATGCTGTTTGTGCAATTTAAATACTTCTTACGCAAACTATGACTACACACCATATTCACATAGCCACATTAAAGCGATTTGGCCAGTTATTGCTGCTGTTGCTGCTGATAATTTCCTGCCAGGCACGGCAAACAGCAACCTACACCAAGGTAAATGGTTTTACGCAGGGAACAACCTTCAATATCATTTACTCCGATTCGGCAGGCAGGGATTTCTCAAAAGCTTTTGACTCGATTTTTCAGGCGGTTGACCGCTCCATGTCGGTTTACAACGACAGCTCCATAATCTCCCGTCTAAACAGAAACGAGATTGATACGGTTGATGCCCTGCTGGCCGAGGTAATTGCTATCTCTGATTCTATTTACCACGAAACCGATGGGGCCTTCGATATTACTGTTGGCCCAGTGGTTAGGGCATTGGGCTTTGGCCCGGAACAACATGCCGGCATTGACAGCGCACAGATAAGGGCACTTCAGCGGCTGATTGGTATGGGTAAAATCAACATGGCTGGCAACCGACTGCAGAAAGACGACCCAAAAATTCAGATTGATGTAAATGCGGTGGCCCAGGGCTACACTTCCGACCTGGTAGCCAGGTTCCTAAGTTCAAAAGAAATTAGCAACTTCATGGTAGAGGTGGGTGGAGAAATTATGGCTATGGGGATCAGCAGCCGAGGCACACCCTGGATAGTTGGCATTGACAAGCCTGTAGAAAACGCTTTACCCGGTGAAAACCTTCAGGCCAAATTCTACTTTTCAGGTTCACGGGGTATGTCAACATCGGGCAACTATCGTAAGTTTATTGAGGTAAACGGCATAAAGTACGCCCACACAATAAACCCCAAAACAGGATTTCCGGCCATGAGCAACCTGCTGAGCGCAACAGTAATCGCGCCAACTGCTGCTCGGGCCGATGCCCTGGCAACAGCCTTCATGGTAAACGGGTTGGAGTGGAGCCGGAATTTTGTCAACTCCCACACCGGAGTTGAGGCCTATCTTATCTATTCCGACTCCACCGGAAAGTTTAACGAATGGGTTAGCGAAGGGCTTAAAAGCAGCATTGCCCAATAGCCGTTAGGCTTACCTCTACAAAGATTTTTTATCCCAACCAACTACCATTTGTACTGCCGAATGCATTGGAATTTTGCCATGAATGCAGTATGATCCGGCATAGGTTACATGGTTTATAGATGTCAACAATTTGTTTAAAAAAGGTAATTTTGCGCCCGGTTGCATAAAGCTGCATGCCCAAAACACTCCTTAGAAAATGTTTAAAAATCGAAAATTTTTAGGAGCAGCTATAGCCCTGTTAGCAGTAGCTACCTGCTATGTATTCATTGCCTTTATACCATCTGCACACAGTAAACCGCCCATCGAAAAGCCCGATACGGTGCTTCAGGATGGCTACATTTTTCCCATCCCAATCCCCCAAAACCTCTCCTTTGCCGGCGAAAATGTTCCACTCGATTACTTCGATGTGCGCGAAAGCCTGGACAGGGAGCTGCAGGTAAATACCTTTTGGCACTCCCAAACCGTTATGTTGCTCAAAAGAGCCAACCGGTACTTCCCGGTTATCGAGCCTATTCTCCAAAAAAATGGAATCCCCGATGATTTTAAATACCTTGCCGTTGCCGAAAGCGGTCTCATGCAGGTTGTTTCCCCATCAAAGGCTGCCGGAATTTGGCAAATTCTCGAGGGCACGGGCAAAGATTACGGTCTTGAGGTAAACAGTGAGGTTGACGAGCGCTACCACGTTGAAAAATCAACCGAGGTGGCCTGCCGGTATTTGAACAAAAGCTACCGAAAATACGGCAGCTGGACCATGGCTGCTGCCTCTTACAACTACGGCCAAAATGGTATGGATAAACAAATTGACCGACAGCAGGGCGATTCATACTACAACATGGTGCTGGGTGAGGAAACCGGTCGCTATGTTTATAGAATTTTGGCCATCAAGGTAATTTTTGAAAATCCCCGTAAGTATGGTTTTTTCCTTGATTCGGCTGACCTTTACCCCCCGTTTAGGTATAGAGAGGTTAGCGTTGATACGGCAATCTCCAGCATTTCTAATTTCGCCCGCCGGTTTGATACCAACTACAAGGTAATTAAACTTTTCAACCCATGGCTACGCGAAAGCTACCTGAACAACAAGGCAGGGAAACACTACAGAATTAAAATTCCGGATATAAATTTCAGGGTTGAAGCTTACGCAGCAGGGAAGAAGGACGAGCAATAGGGGACTAATTTGGAGTTAGAAATGGAATTTTTGAAGGGTGAAGAAGAAGAAGTTGTGGTTGAGGGCGCCCGGGTGCATAACCTGAAAAATATTGATGTTGCCATACCTCGTGGAAAACTAACGGTTATTACCGGTTTGAGCGGTAGCGGAAAGTCATCGCTGGCCTTCGATACCATATACGCCGAGGGGCAACGAAGGTACATGGAAACCATGTCGGCTTATGCACGTCAGTTTCTGGGAACGCTCGAACGTCCCGACGTGGATAAAATTTCCGGCCTTAGCCCCGTAATTTCCATCGAGCAAAAAACCACCAGCCACAACCCACGTTCCACGGTGGGCACGACTACCGAGGTTTATGACTTCCTACGGTTGCTCTACGCTCGCGCTTCAACCGCCTACTCCTACAATACCGGCGAGGAGATGGTTCGCTACACCGACGAGCAAATTATCAGCCTAATTGTTGAAAAATTTACCGGCAGCCGAACCCTTTTGCTTGCTCCACTCATTCGAGGACGAAAAGGCCACTACAAGGAGCTATTCGAGCAGCTTCGGCACAAGGGCTACCTGCAGGTAAGGGTTGACGATGAGATTATCGAGATGCGGCCAAACATGAAGCTCGACCGCTATAAAACCCACCACATAGAGCTGGTGGTGGACAAGATGGTGGTTGAACCGGACAACTCCAAGCGTATTGCTCAATCGGTGGCCACAGCCATGAACATGGGCAAAGGGACAATCATGGTGCTCAACGCCGATGATGGTTCGTGGCGATACTTCAGCCGCAACCTGATGTGCCCTACTACCGGAATATCCTACGAAGAACCCGAACCATACACATTCTCGTTCAACTCCCCGAAAGGCGCTTGCCCCCACTGCAACGGCCTGGGTTACATTTCCGAAGCCGATATATCCCGCATAATACCCGACCCTTCTGTAAGCATTAAAAAAGGCGGAATTCTTCCCCTTGGACCCTATAAAAACTCGTTGATATTCTGGCAAATAGAGGCAATTGCTTCTAAGTATGGGTTTTCAATTTCCGATCCAATTTCTACCATCCCCGAGGAAGCCCTCAACGTCATCCTTTATGGTTCCGAGGAGCAATTCAAGCTGAAGCATACGGGGTTAGGGCTTACTTCTTCATACTTTCTAAGTTTTGAAGGGGTAGTTAGCTTTGTGCAGAACCACAGCTCAAACGATGAGCTAAACGGAAAGGGTGACAAGTGGGCGAACCAGTTTATCCGTCAGGTTACCTGCCCGCATTGCTGCGGCTCCCGACTTAAAAACGAGTCGCTTTGGTTTAAAATAGACGGTAAAAGCATAGCCGATGTTGCCTCCATGGACATCGTAAGCCTCTCGAAGTGGCTACAGGGGTTGGAGGACAGGATGAACAGCCGGCAACGAGCTATTGCAGCAGAAATACTGAAGGAAATCCGCGAACGGGTAGGCTTCCTGCTTGATGTTGGCCTAGGATACCTGTCGTTGAGCCGTGGAACGGTTACCCTTTCGGGTGGCGAAAGCCAACGCATTCGCCTGGCCACCCAAATTGGGTCGAAGCTGGTAAACGTCCTATACATACTCGACGAGCCAAGTATTGGGCTACACCAGCGCGATAACGTAAGGTTGATTAACTCCCTGAAGCAGCTGCGCGATTCCGGAAACTCGGTTATAGTGGTAGAACATGATGAGGAAACAATCCTCTCGGCCGATTACGTGGTGGATATTGGCCCATTAGCCGGTCGTCATGGAGGCAGGGTGATGGCAACAGGAACACCTGCAGAGGTAATGAAAACCAACTCCCTTACCGCCCAGTACCTCAGAGGCGAAAGGGAGATTGCTGTCCCTACAAAACGCCGTAAGGGAAATGGGAAAATCGTCCGCATAAGGGGTGCCAGGGGCAACAACCTTAAAAATATTGATGTGGAGTTCCCGCTTGGAACCATGATTTGCGTTACGGGCGTTTCGGGCAGCGGAAAATCAACCCTGGTTAACGAAACCCTTCAACCAGCGCTGAGCCAACAGTTTTACAACTCCTACAAGCAACCACTCGATTTCGATGGTATAGATGGAATTGAGCATATCGACAAGGTAATTGAGGTTGACCAATCGCCCATAGGCAGAACACCCCGATCAAATCCGGCTACCTACACCGGAGTATTTACCGATATCCGCAAGCTGTTCGAGCTGACACCCGATGCCAAGATTCGTGGATTTAAGGCAGGCCGGTTTTCGTTTAACGTGAAAGGAGGTCGTTGTGAAACGTGCAAAGGTGCTGGCGTTAGGGTAATTGAGATGAACTTTCTGCCCGATGTTTACATCAAATGCCCCGACTGCTATGGGCAACGTTACAACCGCGAAACCCTTGAGGTGAAGTATAAGGGCAAGAACATCAGCGAGGTGCTGGATATGACCATCAACCAGGCGGTGGAGTTCTTTGGCAGCATCCCCCAGATTCACCAGAAGCTGAAAACCCTACAGGAGGTTGGATTGGGATATATTACGCTGGGGCAATCGTCAACAACCCTTTCGGGTGGCGAGGCTCAGCGTGTAAAGCTTTCAACCGAGCTGGCCAAACGGGATACCGGCAAAACCCTCTACATACTCGATGAGCCCACTACCGGCCTTCACTTCGAGGATGTGCGTATCCTACTCGACGTGCTGAACAAGCTGGTTGACAGGGGAAACACTGTAATTGTCATCGAGCACAACATGGATGTGGTAAAGGTAGCTGACTACATTATAGACCTTGGCCCGGAGGGAGGAGCAGAAGGTGGAAAGGTGGTTTGCACAGGTACCCCCGAGGAGCTTATTAAGTCGGCATGCGGCTACACCGCCACCTACCTGAAAAGGCATCTCAACAGGGAATTTAACACTTAAATAAGATTCTACCTATGCCTTAGGAGTATAAAAACCCTTTTAAACCAATCCTGCATTTTCATTTTCCAGGCAACAAATTATACTTATCCATAACAGATTAAAGCGAAAACCTGTAAATGGATAATCCATAAATGAACAACACTGGCTTAGCCCCGGCAACTTCCAGTGTAAAAAAACAGGGTAAACAAGAGTTTGTAAAATCCTTTAAATCAAAAAACCTCCGGATATCCGGAGGTTTTACGTGGTGCCACGTGGAATCGAACCACGGACACAAGGATTTTCAGTCCTTTGCTCTACCAACTGAGCTATGGCACCAACGTTCAATTGCGGTGCAAATATATAGGATATTTTTGTATCTGCAAACATTGGTTCCATAATTTTACTACCGGTAATAGGTGCTTCCATGCAATTCAACCCAACATGTAGCTGAATGCTAAGGATATAACCTTGATGGCAGTAACCAAAGCCGTTACATTACGGGCTTGGGTAACGGATACCTTTCGTATGCCACATTTTAGCGGCAGCTCTTTTACTTTGACAAGTTGCCTATTTATAGTAGGTTTGCATTCAAATTTACCGGGGTATAATGGAATTTGAGCAGAGAACCCTTCATAACGGTATTCAAATTGTCCACAAACGGGTTTCATCACCTGTTGCCCACTGCTGCATTCTGATAAACGCAGGAACTCGCGATGAGCTGGACAACGAGCACGGTATTGCCCATTTTATTGAGCACGTTCTGTTTAAGGGAACCAAAAAAAGAAGGGCTTTTCACATCATGAGCCGCCTTGAGGACGTTGGTGGTGAACTTAACGCTTACACCACCAAGGAGGAAACGGTTATTCACGCCAGCTTTCTAAAGCAGGACTTCAACAGGGCCATGGAGCTCATTACCGACATCGCTTTTCATGCCACCTTTCCCGAAAAGGAGATAGCCAAGGAAAAGGAGGTGGTAATAGATGAGATAAACTCGTATAAGGATAGCCCCTACGAGCTAATATTTGATGACTTTGAGGAGCTTATCTACCCTAACCACCCCTTTGGTAGGAATATTCTGGGCACCAAAAACCATGTAAGCAGGTTTAACCGCAAGGGTATTGCAGCGTTCATAAGCCGCTGTTACAACACCGACCAAATGGTATTCTGTTCGGTAGGCGATATTCCCTTTACACGTGTGAGCAGGTTGGCAGATAAGTACCTAAACGGCATTTCTGCTAACAAAAGGAGTAAACCCCGTTTAGAGCTCGGCAACTATAGACCCCAAGATAAAATCATTAAAAAATCAACATTTCAGACCCATTGCATTATTGGTACAACTGCCTACGACTTGCAAAACCCAAAGCGCATTGCCATGCACCTGCTCAATAACATCCTTGGAGGGCCTGGCATGAACTCAAGGCTCAACCTGGCACTACGCGAGAAGCATGGTTTTGCCTACAACGTGGAATCGTCATACACACCATACACCGACACCGGAGTGTTCACCATTTACTTTGGCACCGATAAGGCCAATGTCGAAAAATCGCACCATGAAATTCTTAAGGAGCTTGCCAGAATTAGGGAGCAACGAATGGGGGTGATGCAACTTTTTAAGGCAAAAAGACAGCTTATTGGGCAAACCGCCATTGCTGCCGATAGCAACGAAAACCTCATGCTTTCGGCTGCAAAAAGTTTTATGGTTTACCAAAAACCCGAAGACCTGACAGAAGTTTTCAACCGCATAGAAAACATTTCATCGTCCGACATACTCGAGGTTGCCAACGAAATTCTTTCAGAAAACAGGCTTTCAACGTTAATATACCGGTAGATATGGCTAAGGTTGATAACGACATGGAGGAATACCTGAGCCGCCATACCTCGCCAATGGCGGATACCCTGATGGAGCTGACCCGGTTCACCTACCTTTCCACCTGTAACCCTCGCATGATTAGCGGGCCAATTCAGGGTAAGTTTCTGCAGCTGCTTTGCAACATATCTCGGCCCAACCGGATACTCGAGGTTGGAACCTTTACCGGATACACCTCAATTTGCATGGCGCTGGGCTCTCCACCCCACACAGTTATTGATACAATTGAGGTAAACGACGAGTTGGAGGAGACCATCCAAACCTACACCTCCATGGCCGGGGTTGATAGCAAAATCAGGCTGCACCTTGGCGATGCCTGCCAGATTATCCCTACCCTTGACTACACCTACGATTTTGCCTACATTGACGGCGATAAAAGAGAGTACCCCGAGTACTACAAGCTTGTTCTACCCAAGGTTAACAGCGGAGGGTTAATTATTGCAGATAACGTGCTCTGGGGAGGGAAAGTGGTTGATGCTAGTGAAAACGACGAGCACACCAAAGCCCTGAGGGCGTTCAACACCATGGTTCAAAATGATATGGGGGTAGAAAACGTCCTGCTCCCCTTACGCGACGGTATTATGTTGATTTACAAGTTATAACTGGAATGTAAGCAGGGAAAACCAGCTTTAGCAAATTGTCTTTACTACTGCTTTACAAGATTTATCTTCTTCCTGAAAATTTTAACAACTATGTAAAGCACTATAGACAAGATGCACATCCCAATAAAAATCATGTTGAAGTGGTGCTTACCCTTATGCACAAGCTCGCCAACTACATTAAACGAGCAGAAAATTAGGAAAACAGCCAGCAACCCATTTTTTTCCTTAGCCACCACCTTCCTAGTGCAGAATGAATGGCACGGCTTCTTAAAATGCTTAAAACAGGGAATAAAGGCAGGAACTCTACTAGCCCACTCCGTATAGGCTTCGCCAAATTTTCGCCTAAGAAATTGCTCCTCGGCAAACATAATCCGTTCGTAGTAAATCCAGTATGCCAGGCAGAATGAAACGATAAACCAAAAGTTTGCAGTCAGCATGGCAGGACCTAGCCACATGAAAAAATTCCCGAGGTAGAGCGGGTGTCTGACGACTGAGTATATGCCAGTAGTGTTGAGCGATTCGGCTACCTGTTCCTTTATGTTTCGACCTGAAGTTTTGCTTGGAGTATGCCCAATTGTGTAAACCCTTATGGCCAGTCCAAAGAGGCTGACGAGCAGGCAGGATATTTCGTAAATCGACTTATAGCTATTAACCTCCATAAATGATGATGGGCTAGGGTTAAGTTCAGCTCGTATGTAGATGAAAGCCCCTACAGCCAAAATTATAAGTGGTAGCACGCCCCTGTACCTGAATAGCCAGTTCCCCTGTTTCTCAAATTCTTCAAGTAAAGCCATAGTTTTCTAAATTAAGTTAAAAAGTTAATTACCTTTCGCTTACAGGTAAATCTGCCGTTCAACCCTGCCTGCATCCCTAATGAGGTGTTACGAGGCTTCATAAACATCCGCATGAGCCCAACAGCTATGGATACGTTAAATTTACAGGATGTTACTTTTTCCCCCTGAAAATGTAGATAAACCCAGTTGCAGTTTCGTATTGGCCGGTTGTATCCTCAATTATATAGTAGTAAATACCCTCTGGCAACTCTTCTCCCTGGCTGTTACGGCCATCCCATATAAGTGTGCTCGACTCACTTTTATAGAGCAGCCCACCCGAACGGGACAGGATTCTAAGCACAAACCAGCCCGTTCCGCTAGTATTAACCGTAAACGTATCATTCACCCCGTCACCGTTAGGAGTAAAAACGTTGGGAATATTTTCCAGCTTAACTACGCCAGCCGAAAGGTCGGGAGTTACAGTTAGGGTATGGGTGAATCCGGCAACTTCTGTAGCATTAGTAGTATTGTAAACTTCGAGTTTAACCTGGTGGGTTCCTCCGTTTAAAAAGGTGTAGTAAATATTTGGCCATTGCCCCAGGTCCGGATTGCTAAAGGTATTCTCGGCAAGGGGTTCTGAATCAATGGTCCATGAGAAATGAAGATTTCCAAGGTTACCTGGGTTGTTATCAATCATGTATGCATTCCTAAAAATATACTTAAAGGAGGCCGCTTGTCCCAGATTGGAGTCATGAATACAATGAAAGTAGGCCGGGCTTAAGGGTATCTGACGGGTTTTAACCGTATTGGCTCCGCCTGCGGTATAGGTAAGCGTAACCTCAACGCTGTCGCTCCAGCTAACGTAGGTGTAAGTATGAACAGGGCTAACGTCGGCTGAGGCTGGACTTCCATCGCCGAAGTCCCAGCTAACCGGAGTAATATCGACTCGGGGAATAAATTGAATGCAGCTATGCGAGCTGGGGTTGGTAAGCTCAACCAGCTTCCAGGTAAAAATGGAGTCAGCTTCAAGGTTCTCCTGGGCAATTGCTGCATTCGATACCAAAAGACCTGCCAGCAGCAAAAAGCCGTTTTTTAGATGAGAATTTACGAGCATGAGGTTTTCTGTTAAATTTTCCTGATAAATCTATAGTGAGTGAAGCGTTTATCAACTAGTAAGTTACAAACATATAGTTGTTTTATAGCAGTAAAAATACACTTTTACATCAGTAAACGCTAAATTTTCTCTGTAATTTTTTGAACCAGCCTGAAGTTATTAAAAAACTCCTTGGCAAAAACCCTAAGTACCGTGTAGGCAGGAATTGCCAGAAGCATTCCCAGAACGCCGGCAAGGCTGCCCGCAATAAGAATTACCAGGAAAATTTCGAGGGGATGAGATTTGACGCTGTTCCCATAAATCACAGGTTGAAAAACCGCATCGTCGATTAGCTTGGTGGCAAGCATGGCTCCAACCATCCAAAGAGTAAGGGGCAGCAATTCGGCAGCCGAAATCAGCTGCAGCTGGGAAGCCAACCCTATTAGCGTTCCAATTATAATGCCGATAAGGGGGCCAACATAAGGAATAACGTTTAGAATGCCGATAATCAGCCCAATCACTATTGCCGTTTGAAAATGAAGACCAATGAGTACAAGCCAGAGGGTATCAAGCAGCATGATCAGGGTGCTCTCTATTAGGAGCCCAATAAAGTAGCGTCGGAGCAGCCTGTTTATGCTTGATAAAGCATGCGACAGCTGCTGTTCAAATCTTGACGGGAAAAGCAGGATTACCCCGTTGTAAAAAAGGGTATCGTCCTTTAGGAAGAAGAAGGTAATGAATGATATGGCAAAAAGAGCGATGCCCAGGTTAACGACGAAGTTCGCCGTAGAGCTGAACAGGTTGGCAATCATGGATGTAGTAAAAAAGGTGCTGATTTTTGATGTCAGGTACTCCTCAATGGAAAACTCCTTGGCGCTAGCTGGTAGGTAGTTTTGGATGAATTCCTGCAGTCCGGCAATTGGATGGGCAAACCTATTGACTAGTGTGCCAACGTCAACTCCGCTAAGGGAGTTAAACTGCGAAACCACCAGAGGTATCATAAAGCTAAAAAATGCCACAAACAGCACCCAGATAACAATAAGCGCGCAGGTAGCGCCTACTGCCTTGGGTGGATGCCAGTTCCTAATTTTCAGCCTACAAACCCCATCTACAATGGGTTTACCCATTAAGCTCAGCACTGCTGAGATCAGAATGTAGGCTACAATAGATGAGAAATACCAGAGAAGAAAGGCTACCGCTGCAACTACAAAAACGATAATGATGTACTTAACAAGCTTGTTCATCGCATGAAATTTTCTACAAATGCTGCTTACAGCTAACCGTATCTTCTGGAAAGGATAGTGCAAGTATAAGAATAAATTTTAGCATACCAACAGGTCAACCTGGTTTGTTGGGCTGATTTTTAGCATGACGAAATAAATTTTCTCGACCGATTAAGCTATTCAGGGAAATTGTTCTCCAACGGGGAAGCAAATTTAAAAAAAAGTGGATTTCATAAGTTCGCACACGGGCGAGTTGGCCGCATTGCTAACCGCAGTTTTTTGGACAGTAACCTCGTTGGCCTTTGAATCGGCAAGCAAAACAGTAGGCTCCCTATCGGTAAATTTTATCAGGCTGGTTCTGGCCTTCATTTTTTTAAGCCTTTACTCATTATTTGCCAGAGGTTTACTATTGCCTACTGATGCCGGAGGGCATCAGTGGCTATGGCTATCGCTTTCGGGCTTGGTGGGCTTTGTTATGGGTGATCTATTCCTGTTTCAGTCATACGTGCTGGTAGGTGCTCGTATTTCGATGCTTATCATGTCGTTGTCACCGCCAATTGCTGCGGGAATAGGCTGGCTATCAATGGGCGAAACGCTCACCCTAAAGCAAGCCCTGGGCATGCTGCTGATTTTCATTGGCATTGCAATGGTAGTTCTTAGAAGCGAAAAGACCCCCAACGGCAGTAAGATTATCGGTCGTAAAATCAAGTTCGGGTATTCAATCCCCGGGCTGTTACTGGCATTTGGTGGTGCAGTTGGCCAGGCTGGCGGGCTGGTTCTCAGCAAGTATGGAATGGCGGGTTACGACGTAGTTGCCTCGGTTCAAATAAGGGTTATCACCGGAATAGTAGGCTTTGCCGCAGTGCTGCTCTTCATGCATAAGTCTGGCAATCTGCTTGTAGCCGTAAAAAACGCCGGGGCTATGCGTCGGATAACGGTTGGATCGTTCTTTGGGCCATTTCTGGGAGTATCTTTCTCGCTGCTAGCTGTTCGCTACACCAGCACCGGTGTAGCCTCTGCCCTAATGTCCATAGTCCCGGTGCTTATTATTGCACCATCGGCGGTTCTCCTTAAAGAGAAAATAACATTTAGAGAAGTTGCAGGAGCAATTGTATCGGTTGTTGGAGTGGTTACTTTCTTTTTATAGATTACCCAATTTTGCCACAAATTTCACAAAAAAGTGTAGATTTGTTTGAGCAAAAAATTCCAACCATGAATACCGCAGTAAAAATAGCGTGCTACACAGTTTTACTCCTCGTTGCAGGCAACTCATGTAACAGCGTGAGCAAGGTAACCACAACCAATCAGGGCATTAGCAAGCAGGAATTCCTCAAGGCACCATTTGGCCACGACGAAAGTATTCAAGCATTCACCACCCAGCTTCCAGCGCGAACAAAAATAACCCGATTTGCTCGTCGCAATGTTCATGAGCCTAGCAGAACAGACACCATTTACAAGTTTAGCTACAAGAAAAGTGAGCTGTTTGTTTACAAAACCTACTTTAATCGGGAAATGCTCATGGCCGGGAAAATTGTAAATCCGGAAATTAAGCTGGTAAACGGAATCTCGGTTGGGCTTACCCGTGACCAGCTGCTTAAGGCAATCAGCAACATTAATGAGTCAAGCAGCGATACCCTGGTGATTTCGAACGAGTACTATGGTAGAACGTTCAACTTTATCTTTAACAACAAGGGAAAGGTAAGGGAGATAGTTTTCTCGAGCTATGCCGATTAAACCTGCTAAAGTCGGGCAATTACCGTTTGCTTGCCCACAACTCTATCGTTCAACTTCACCTCAACATTTGCATTTAAGGGTAGGAAAAGGTCAACCCTTGAGCCAAACTTGATAAACCCCAACTCCGAGCCCTGCTCTATTGATTGGCCCGGTTTTGCGTAGCACACAATCCGACGTGCTAACGCCCCTGCAATCTGCCTGATGAGAATTTTGGTTCCATCGCTACGTTCAACTACTACGGTAGTTCGTTCGTTGTGAGACGATGATTTTGGATGCCATGCCACCAGGTAGTCGCCGGGATGGTACTTATAGTATTTAATGGTGCCAGTGGTGGGGAACCAGTTGATGTGAACATTCCAAATTGACATGAATACCGAAACCTGAATGCAACGGGTTTTAAGGTACTCATTCTCTTCAACCTCCTCAATAGCCACTACAGTTCCATCAGCTGGGGAGTAAATATACTCGTTGTTGGGCGAAAAGCCACGCATGGGAATCCTGAAAAATCTGACCAGAAACAGCAGTATCAGTAACGAAAGGGGAGCTAAAAAGTATGTAACTTCAGGTAAAATAAGGCCAACAGCTACGTTTAACGCCGCCAAAATAATAAGGCTTACAGCCAGAAAAACGAGTCCCTCCCGGTGTATCTTCATGGGTAAGCGTAATTAAATTAACATCATTACCTCAAGATAGGCGTAAACAAAAGGAATAACCAGCAGAAAGGCATC
Source organism: Bacteroidales bacterium UBA1064 (assembly GCA_002316235.1). Classification (GTDB taxonomy): domain Bacteria; phylum Bacteroidota; class Bacteroidia; order Bacteroidales; family Tenuifilaceae; genus UBA1064. The sequence goes on along the minus strand of DCDD01000079.1, from coordinate 2,073 downwards.
AAACCTATCGAGAAATCCGCCATGGCTTGGAAGAAACTTACCAGAATCCTTCACTCCAACACTTCGCTTGAACATTGATTCCACCAAATCGCCAAAAGCACCAACTATAGCTGTGATGACCCCAATCACAAGCCAATGTTTAAAGGCTACCTCTGGGAAAATTATTGCATCTACCCACGACACAATCATGGTGAGGAGCAGCCCGCCGACAAAACCCTCCCAAGTTTTTTTAGGCGAAATACGAGGAAATAGTTTGTGTTTTCCCATGCTCACGCCCAGCAGGTAGGCTCCGGTATCGTTGCTCCAAATAAGAAAAAGTAATCCCAGCAAAATGTTTGGGCTGTAGGAAATTCTTGTGGAGGAACCATTTATTACAATAAAGTTTACCAGGCTAAGCGGGACAGCAATATAAATAATACCCAGCAGGGTTACGGCAATATTCTGAATTGGTTTATGCTGGTTACGGTAGAGCTCCACTACAAAGATGCCGCCCAGTAGCGGAATGAAACCAAAAATGGTAATTTGTTCAACCTTTCCGAGGGAGTACAGAAATGACCATGAAAACAGGGCGATGCCTATAAAAAGTCCAAGAAGTATCTGAGGCCGCAGATGGGTTTTGAAAGTCATTTTATAGAATTCGTACTGAGTAGCTACCATTAGCCCGAGGAAAACAATAAAAAAAGCAACATGACCTATTACCAATGCTCCGGTAATAGTAACAACAAAGATTAACCCGCTGATGGTGCGTTTTAAGAATTCAGTCAACTACCAATACCTTTTAACAGTTCTTTTGCTTGATCCTCCCATTTTCCCTCAACGTAAACCATGGCCTCACCAAAAAAAAAGCTGGAATCCTGCTGGTTTATAACAACCGCTTCAATTCCATTCTCCTCAAGCACCTGCTTGGCCATTTCGGCTTGCCAGGGTAGAGAAGTTGAAAAAACCTTTATCCAGCTATCATCCATTATCGCTCTCGTTTGGCGATTGGGTTTTCTTTAGCTCATCGCTAAATTCTTTTGCCAGCTCCTCCTCGCGGGAGAGGCTTTTACGGGGGCCAAAAATTTTTTCCAAATCTTCGCTGAATATCACCTCACGTTCAAGAAGCAGCTCGGCAAGCTTCACGTGCCCATCGCTATTCTCCCTAAGTATTTCCTTTGCCCTGTTGTAGGCTTTATCAATTATCGCCTTCACCTCCTCATCAATTTGCTCGGCGGTTTTTTCGCTGTAGGGTTTACTAAAGGTGAATTCGGACTGACCGGTAGAGTCGTAGTAGCTGATATTACGGAAGTTATCACCCATACCGAAGTAGGTAATCATGGCGTAGGCCTGCTTGGTAACACGCTCAAGGTCGTTGAGCGCTCCGGTAGAGATTTTCCCAAAAACAAGCTCCTCTGCAGCTCTTCCGCCCAGCGTTGCGCACATTTCATCCAGCAGCTGCTCGGTGGTAGTAATTTGTCGTTCCTCGGGCAAGTACCATGCAGCCCCCAGCGAAATACCACGGGGTATGATGGAAACCTTGACCAGCGGGTTGGCATACTCCAGCAGCCAGCTAACGGTGGCATGACCAGCCTCATGGTAGGCAATGGCGCGCTTTTCATCCTTAGAAATAATCTTATTCTTTTTCTCCAACCCACCAATTATACGGTCGATAGCATCGAGGAAATCCTGCCGCTCCACCTGCTTTTTGTTTTTTCGGGCAGCAATCAGGGCCGCTTCGTTACATACGTTGGCAATATCTGCCCCTGAAAATCCGGGTGTCTGCTTGGCCAAAAAGGTGATATCCACGTTGCCCTCTAGCTTGAGGGGACGGAGGTGTACCTTGAAAATATCGAGGCGCTCCTTGTAGTCGGGCAGCTCAACGTGAATTTGGCGGTCAAACCGTCCAGCTCTGAGTAAAGCTTTGTCCAGCACGTCGGCGCGATTGGTGGCCGCAATGATGATTACACCCTGGTTAGAGGCAAAACCATCCATCTCGGTTAGCAGCTGGTTGAGGGTATTCTCGCGCTCGTCGTTGCCCGAAAAGTTGGCATTTCGGCCACGTGCACGCCCAATGGCATCAATTTCATCAATAAA